>NZ_JBEXFB010000008.1:0-360450 GCF_040606575.1 Streptomyces sp. NPDC005402 | reverse complement strand
CTGCGGCAACGCCGAGGTGGCCGCGGCCAGCCGGATGGTGTTCGCGTTCAGCCGGGACAAGGCCCTGCCGGGCTCGGCGCTCTGGCGGAAGGTCACCCTGCACCCCCCACCTCCCCGACGCTGGCCCACAAGCCGGTCACCAGGCCCCACCGCTGCCCCCTCCCCCCACGAGGAGCCACCATGGGTCACCGCCCCGCCCTCGCCGTCCTGGAAATCCTCCGCGACGAGGGCGTGGACCGCGTGTTCGGCAACCCAGGCACCACCGAACTCCCCTTCCTGGCAGCGCTCGCAGAGACAGCGGACGCGCCCGAATACGTCCTCGGCGTCCACGAGGGTTCGGTCGTGGCCATGGCCGACGGCTACGCCAGAGCCACCCACCGCCCCGCCTTCGTCAGCCTGCACATCGCAGCCGGCCTCGCCAACGGCCTCATCGGCCTCCTCAACGCCCGCCGCTCCCGTACCCCGTTGGTCGTCACGGCAGGTCAACAGGACCGCCGCCACCTCCAGCAGGACCCGATGCTCTCCGGCGACGTGATCGGCCTCGCAACGCCCGCTGTGAAGGCGACGTACGACATCCAGCACGCCCGCGACCTCCCCCTGGCCCTCCGCCGAGCCTTCGCCCTCGCTCAACGCCCGCCCGCAGGACCGGTGTTCCTCTCCATCCCCACGGACCTTCTCCAGGAGGACACGGAACTGGAGATCCCGCCCCGCACCCCCACACCCCCGCTCGGCCCGGCCCCCGGCATCGAACGAGCCGCCGTACTCCTCGGATCGGCCGCCCGCCCGGCGATCGTCGCCGGCGACGGAGTTGCCCGCGAGGACGCCCTCGGCGCGCTCGTCCGCACGGCAGAAACCTGCGGAGCCGTAGTCCACCACCAGCCCATGGCGGACGCCCTCGACTTCCCCACCACACACCCGCTGTACGCCGGCATGCTTCCGCCCCGCCACGACGCGGTCCGTGCGGCCCTCGCCCCCTACGACACCGTCCTGATCGTCGGCGCCCACGCCTTCACCCCCCACCACTACACCCCGGGCCCCGCCCTGCCCCCCGGCCTCACCGTCCTCCAACTCGACTCCGACCCGGACGAGATCGGCCACAACTTCCCCGCCGACACCGGCCTGGTCGGCGCCCTCGCCCCCTCCCTGCACCGCCTGGCCGACCTGCTCCGCGACCGCGTACCCGAACAGACCGCGAAGGCCCGCGCCCTCCGCGCCGGCGAACGCCACGCCACCGAACGCGATCGCGTCGAGTCCGCGGCCCGCGCCGACTACTCCCCGGCCCCGCTGGCTCCTTGGGCCGCAGCCCACGCCGTGGCGAGCGGCCTCCCGCCGAACGCCGTCGTCGTCGAGGAGGCCATTACCGTCGGCCTGCTGCTCCGCCGACACGTACGGCTGGAAAGCCCCGGCAGCTACACCCACACCGTCGGCGGCGGCCTCGGCTGGGGCATCGGCGCCGCCGTGGGCCGATCCCTCGCCGAACCCGACCGCCCCGTCGTGGCCGTCCTGGGCGACGGCTGCACCCTCTTCGGCCTCCAGGGCCTGTGGAGCGCGGCCCGCCAGAACACCCCCGTCCTGTTCGTGGTGATGAACAACGGCGCCTACCGCACCGTCCAGGACACGTACACGGCGATGGGCGCACAGGGCACCTGCCCCGGCACCGAACTGGGCCCGCTCGACTTCACCCGGGCCGCCCACTTCTTCGGCGTCGACGCGATCCGGGCGGACAGCGCCGATCACTTGAAGGAACTGGTGGCCGGGGCGGGCGACCTCACCGGACCGCTGCTGGTCGACGTACCCGTCCGCGTGTAGCGGCTCTGCCGTTCCCCGTCCCGGACGTCGTCCTCAACGTGTCAGGAGTCTTGGCTTATGTCCGACGCCCACCCCCGCAGTTCCTCCTTCAGGGACCGTTGAAAGGCCGTCAACAGGGCCTGCACGACGAGGGGTTCCATGTGCGCGGACAACGACTTCACGTCCTGCGCGTCGCGTTGGGCCACCTCACCGCGGAACAGCTGCGACAACTCGTGCGCGGCGGCCCGGGAGTGCTCGATGAGCACCTTCCGCGAGGCGAGGATCGCCTCCAGCGACAGCGGGACGTCGAGCAGCCGGACGCCGAGCCGGAACAGGCCCAGGTCGACGCGGTAACCGTCGCCGTCCCGCCGTACGACGTCCATCGCGGCGAGCCGCTCCAGGTCGTCGTCGCTCAGCGCCCGCCCCGCCCGCCGCCGGAGCTCCTCGCGCGTCGCCCGCTCCACGACGTCCGGCGCCCAGGAGGCCACGACCGCCCGGTGGATCGCGAGGTCGCGTGCGCTCAGGTCGGCCGGCAGCTGCTGCATGTACCGCTCGATCGCGGCCAGCGTCATCCCTTGATGCTGGAGCTCCTCGATCAGCGCGAGCCGTGCGAGGTGCTCGCGGCCGTAATGACCGACCCGGCGCGGACCGATCACCGGCGGCGGAAGCAACCCTCGCGTGCCGTAGAAACGGACCGTGCGGACCGTGACCCCGGCCCGCGCGGCCAGCTCGTCGACGGTGAGGGTCGGCTCGTCTGCGTCGGCGTGGTCGCTGTCGGCATCCGCCTCGGTGTCGGGGGAGGGGTCGGTCGTCATGTGCAGCAGTATCGCTGTCTCACCACTGCTGTGACACCCGATCGGCAGCCCTGTTCCGATCATGTGAGAGGGCTCCCTCTGTGAGGTCCGCCACCGCGTGCGGAGCCGATTCCGGGGAAGGTGACCCCTCGGCCTGTGCCTTTCACCAAGAGGTACGGGCCGACGCACGTCCGGACACCCGAGCGGAACCCGCTGGGGCGCACCAGAGAGTGGTACCACCTGTGAGCAAGGACGCCCTGCAATCGGCACAGGCCGCCCCCCGCACCGACGCGGCCCGGATGCCCGCCGACGCGGGCGACGCCGGCTACAGCAAGGACCTCAAGGCCCGCCACGTCAACATGATCGCCATCGGCGGCGCGATCGGCACCGGCCTCTTCCTGGGCGCCGGAGGACGCCTCCACACCGCGGGCCCGGCGCTGGCGCTGGCCTACCTGGTCTGTGGGGTCTTCGCCTTCTTCGTCGTCCGTGCGCTGGGCGAACTGGTCCTCTACCGCCCCTCCTCGGGCTCCTTCGTGTCGTACGCGCGCGAGTTCCTCGGTGAGAAGGGCGCGTACATCGCCGGCTGGATGTACTTCCTGAACTGGTCGACGACCGGCATCGCCGACATCACCGCGATCGCGCTCTACACGCACTACTGGAGCCTGTTCACCGACATCCCGCAGTGGACGCTGGCCCTGATCGCGCTGGCCGTGGTCCTCGCCGTGAACCTGATCTCGGTGAAGATCTTCGGCGAGATGGAGTTCTGGTTCGCGATCATCAAGGTCGCCACGCTGGTCGGCTTCATGCTGATCGGCATCTTCCTGCTGGCGACCCAGCACGAGGTGGGCGGTCGGACGCCCGGCGCGTCGGTGATCTCGGACAACGGCGGCGTCTTCCCGCACGGTCTGATGCCGGTCGTCCTCGTCATGCAGGGCGTGATCTTCGCGTACGCCGCGCTGGAGCTGGTCGGTGTCGCGGCGGGGGAGACGGCGGAGCCGCAGAAGGTCGTCCCGCGCGCGGTGAACTCGATCATGTGGCGGGTGGCCCTGTTCTACGTGGGCTCGGTCGTCCTCCTGGCCCTCCTCCTGCCGGGCTCGGTCTACTCGGCCGACGAGAGCCCCTTCGTCACGGTCCTGTCCAAGATCGGGGTTCCGGCGGCCGGTGACGTGATGAACCTGGTCGTCCTGACGGCGGCGATGTCCTCGCTGAACTCGGGTCTGTACTCCACGGGCCGCATCCTGCGCTCGATGGCGACGGCGGGCTCGGCCCCGAAGTTCACGGCCCGTATGAACCGCAGCCAGGTCCCCTACGGCGGCATCCTGCTGACCTGCGCGGTCTGCGTCCTCGGCGTGGTCCTGAACTACCTCATGCCGAGCCAGGCCTTCGAGATCGTGCTGAACGTCGCTTCCCTCGGCGTCATCAGCACCTGGGTCATCATCATGGTCTGCCACCTGGTCTTCGTCCGCCGCGCACGGTCGGGCCTGGTCACCCGCCCCTCCTTCCGCCTGCCCTTCAGCCCGGTCACCGAGATCACCACGATCGCCTTCCTGCTGGCCTGCCTGGGCATGATGTGGAACGACCCCGAGGTCGGCCGCAAGACGCTCCTGCTCATCCCGGTGATCGCGGTACTCCTGGTGGGCGGCTGGTTCGGCATCCGCCGCAGGGTGGAGCGGCCGACGGACCGCGAACTGACCGATCTCGCGGACTGACGAGACGCCCGCATTGCATTGTCAGTGCTGCCCTCTACGGTGGCGTCATGGGGGAGATCAAGTACATCCGAGGCGACGCCACCGCTCCGTCGGCGAAGGGCACCAAGCTGATCGCGCATGTCTGCAACGACATCGGGGGCTGGGGCAGGGGCTTCGTCGTCGCGGTGTCGCGGCGCTGGCCCGAGCCGGAGGCTGCCTACCGCGCGTGGTACCGAGGGCGCGCGTCGAACGACTTCGGGCTGGGCGCCGCGCAGTTCGTGCAGGTCGAGCGGTATGTCTGGGTGGCCAACCTGATCGGGCAGCGGGGCATTCGGAGGGGCAGCAAAGGCGTCCCGGCCCGCTACGAGGCGATCGACGAGGCCCTGGGACGGCTGGCCGACAAGGCCGTCGAACTCGGTGCGTCCGTGCACATGCCACGGATCGGGTGTGGGTTGGCCGGTGGGAAATGGCCCCGCGTAGAGCCGTTGATCATCGAGCGGCTGGTGAAACGCGGCCTCACCGTCACCGTCTACGACCGCGGCGAGGGCTGACATGAGCCGGGACATCGACGTGCTCGTGCTCGGCGGAGCCGGGGTGGACACCATCGTGTACGTGCCCGCGCTGCCCCTGCCCTACGCCGACAGCTACATGATCGACTCCGGCATCCGCACCCGCGCGGGGCAGACCGGGGACTTCGTCGCCGTGGGCTTCGGCGCTCTCGGCATGAACACCCACCACCTCGACTTCCTCGGCGACGACCCCGAGGGCGACCTCGTCCGCACCCTGCACCGCGACCGCGGCATCGCGCTCACTGCCGTACCCCAACCCGCCGGCACCAAGCGGGCCGTCAACCTCGTCGGCCCCGACGGCAGGCGCCTGTCCCTGTACGACACCAGCCGCGCGCACGACGGCGACCGTATCCCGCCGGACACCCTGCGGCTCCTCGCCGAGGCGAGCCGTCATGTCCACGTCTCGATCACCCACCCCTGCGCCCACGCCCTCCCGCTCCTCAGGGAGACCGGCGCGACCCTTTCCACCGACCTGCACGACTGGGACGGCGAGAACCCGTACCACGAGCCGTTCGCCCTCGCGGCCGATGTGGTCTTCCTGTCCGCGGCCGCCCTCACCGACCCCGAGCGCACCGTGCGCGACATCGCCGGGCGCGGCCGCGCCGAGGTGGTCGTCGCCACGGCCGGCGCCGAGGGCGCGTACCTCCTCGCCGACGGCGAGCTGACCCACATCCCGCCGGTCCCCCCGCCCGCCCCCGTGATCGACTCCAACGGCGCCGGTGACGCCTTCGCCGCCGCCTTCCTCTTCGGCCGTCTGACCGGCGAGCCCCCGCACCGGTGCGCCCTGTACGGCGCGGTGGCCGGCGCCCACGCCTGCACCGTGCCGTCGACGGAGACGGACGCGATCACGAGGGACGCCCTCCTCGTCCGCGTGGCCGCTTTCTTGCATCGGGAGGAATCGGGTACCCGGGCCGGGTGAGAAAGCCGCACCGGATCAGCGCGCTGATACTCCTGGCCCTGCTGGGACTGGTCCTCTCGGGCTGCGGCAGCGTCGGAGAGCGCCGATCGGACGCCGAGGCCGCGGCCACCGGATTCGAGCGAAGTCTGCGCGCCCACGACCCGGCCGGCCTGTGCACCGCTCTCGCACCGGAAACCCGCAGCGAACTGGAGCAGTCCGAGAAGGCGAGCTGCGAAAAGGCGATCGCCTCCCAGGACATCCCCCTCGGCGGCATCGCCCACCGAGTGGACCTCTACGGCAGACAGGCCCGCGTCGTCCTGGACGCGGACACCCTCTTCCTCTCCCTCTTCCCAGACGGCTGGAAAGTCGTCGCCGCCGGCTGCACCCCCCGCCCCGGCCAGCCGTACCAATGCACGCTCCAGGGAGGCTGACGGCGTATGCGGACCATGTTCACGCTCTGTCTGGTCGTCGTCCTCAGCGGCCTCGTCTACTTCACTCTCATGGGGCTGATGCACCGATGACCACACGCACCCCGATGACCACACGCACCCGCGGTTTCCTGCGCGACAACGGCCTCGGTCTGGCCTTCGGCATCGGATTCCTGCTGGCCCTCGCCGGCCAGGCGATCGCGGGCTACGCGGACTTCAACAACCAGCTCACCACCGAGGGACTCGCCCAGGTCGGCGTCGGCGAATACCTCATGTCCTCCGACTTCGCCGTCGACGTGACGGAGAACTGGCAGTCGGAGTATCTCCAGTTCTTCCTCTACATCACGGCGACCGTCTGGCTCCTCCAGCGGGGCTCGCCCGAGTCGAAGGAGATGCACAAAGCCGGAACGGAGTCCGACGAGGACCAGCAGGTCGGAAGGTACGCCCACCGGAACTCCCCCCGATGGGCCGGTGCCGGCGGACTGCGCCTAGGGCTCTACTCCCACTCCCTCGGACTGGTCATGGGGGCCATCTTCGCCTTCTCCTGGCTGGCCCAGTCGATCAGCGGCGTCGCCGCCTACAACGAGGAGCAACTGCGTCAGCTCCAGGCCCCCATGAGCTGGGGCAGCTACATAGGCTCCGCGGACTTCTGGAGCCGCACCCTCCAGAACTGGCAGTCCGAACTCCTCGCGGTGGCCTCCATGGCCATCCTCTCCGTCTACCTCAGACAGCGCGGCTCGCCGGAGTCCAAGCCGGTCGGGGCGGCCCACACCTCGACGGGGGTCGAAGGATAGGCCGCCCCCGACCCCTACTCGGCGTGCACGTCGTTCGTCGCCGCGATCTTCTTCCACGACTTCGGCTGTACGGAAGCCCCCGCGGCCTCGGTGGCCTGCGCGATTGACACGCCCCGTGCCGCCGGTGCCGCCGGCTTCGACGGCTGGAACAGCCACGTGTCGAACAGCGCGGCGAGCGGCTGCCCCGAGACCTCCTCGGCGTACTTCTGGAAGTCGGCGACGGAAGCGTTGCCGTAAGCGTGCTTCTGTGGCCAGCCCTTCAGCACGGCGAAGAACGCCTCGTCGCCGATCTCGTTCCGTAGCGCCTGCAGGGCCAGCGCGCCCCGGTCGTAGACGGCGATGTCGAACTGGTTCTCCGGCCCCGGGTCACCCGGCTTCACCGTCCAGAAGGCGTCGTCCGCCGGATGCGAGGCGTACACGTAGTCGGCGAGCTCCTGCGCGGTCCCCTCGCCCTCGTGCTCGGACCACAGCCACTGCGCGTACCGCGCGAACCCCTCGTTGATCCAGATGTCCTTCCATCCGCGCACGGACACCAGGTCGCCGTACCACTGGTGGGCCAACTCGTGGACGACCACGGAGGTGTTGGAGCCGTTCGCGAACTGCCGTGGGCTGTAGAAGGGCCGGGTCTGCGTCTCCAGCGCGTACCCGGTGGTGGTGTTCGGCACGTAACCGCCGAGTGCGTCGAAGGGGTACGGTCCGAAATACGAGCTCAGCCAGTCGGCGATCTCCCCGGTCCGCTCGACGCTCGCCCGCGCGGCCCCGTAGTTGGCACCGAGGTCCTTGCTGTACGCGTTGACGACCGGAATGCCGCCGTCGGTCGTCCCGGTCGTGAGGTCGAAGCGACCGACGGCCAGGGTCGCCAGATAGGTGGCCTGCGGCTTGTCGGAGCGCCAGTTCCAGCGGGTCCAGCCGAGGCGTGAACTCGTCGACTGGAGCGTGCCGTTGGAAATGGCCTGGCTGCCGTCCGGCACCAGGACCGACACGTCGTAGGTTGCCTTGTCGAGCGGGTGGTCGTTGCTCGGGAACCACCACCAGGCCGCCTCGGGCTCGTTCGCCCCGACGCCGCCGTCGGGAGTGCGGTGCCAGCTGGTGAAGCCGTACGCCTGCTTCGACGACGGCACCCCGCTGTAACGGACCACCACGGTGACGGAACTGCCCTTGGCCAGCGGCGACTTCGGGGTGATCTCCAGCTCGTGCTCGCCGGAGGTCGTGAACGACGCCTTGGCGCCGTTGACCCGCACCTCGTTCACGTCGAGCAGAAAGTCCAGATCGAAGCGCGACAGATCCTGCGTGGTGCGCGCGAGAAGGGTCGCCGTACCCTCCAACTCGTCCGTCGTGGGCTGGTACTTCAGCCGCAGGTCGTAGTGCGAGACGTCGTATCCGCCGTTGCCGTAGTCCGGGTAATAGGGGTCGCCGATCCCCGGAGCGCCGGGGGAGAAGCCCGCCGCCGACGCCGGGATCGCCAGCATCAGGGAGGCCGCCGCGAGTGCGCCCGGTGCGATGAGTCTGCGGTGCACGAAAGCTCCAAGTCGTGGGGGGACCGAGTCTGTTCGCAGCCTATTCACCACCTGTGAGCCGGATGTGTCCACAGCCACCCCTGTCACACGATCGCCATTCGGCCGACATGGACTCAAGGGGCCCTCTTTTGTGCGGGAGTTGACCGCAGTACCGTCCGCGCATGTCGATACGCACGCGCTTCACGACCTGGAGACCGCTCACGACAGCCGCCGCGGCCACAGCCGCCCTGCTGGCGACCTTCCTCGCCCCCGCGACCGCGCAGGCACAGGCGCAGGCGACCGCGCGAGAGAGCCAACCGATCTACTCGTACGGCAACGCCGTCCGCGAGGCCGTCTGGGTGGACACCCGGCTCGACGGCGACGGTGACGGAAAGACGGACCGCGTCGCCGTCGACATCGTCCGGCCCCGCGAACCAGCCCAGCAGGGCCGCAAGGTCCCGGTCATCATGGACGCCAGCCCCTACTACTCCTGCTGCGGACGCGGCAACGAGAGCCAGCTGAAGACGTACGACGCGAACGGCGACGTCGTCCAGATGCCGCTGTTCTACGACAACTTCTTCGTGCCCCGCGGCTACGCCTTCGTCGGCGTCGACCTCGCCGGCACCAACCGCTCCGACGGCTGTGTGGACGTCGGCGGCCGCTCCGACATCCAAACGGCGAAAGCGGTGGTCGACTGGCTGAACGGCCGGGCCACTGCCTACACCAGCCGCACGGGCACAGCGAAGGCCAAGGCCACCTGGACCAACGGCAAGACGGGCATGATCGGCAAGAGCTGGGACGGCACCATCGCCAACGGCGTCGCCGCCACCGGGGTCGAGGGCCTGAAGACCATTGTCCCGATCAGCGCCATCTCCACCTGGTACGACTACTACTTCTCCAACGGCGCCCCGCTCTACGACTCCGGCCCCGACTGGCTCTCCGACTACGTCGACAGCCCCGACGCCCGCGCCAAGTGCGCCGCGGTCCAGCAGAAACTCGTCGACCAGGCGCCCCGCTCCGGCGACTGGACCCCGTTGTGGACCGAGCGCGACTATGTGAAGGACGCGCGCAAGGTCAAGGCCAGCGTCTTTCTGATCCATGGCATGCAGGACCTCAACGTCCGTCTCCAGCACGTCGGTCCGTGGTGGGACGCCCTCGCGAAGAACGGCGTGGAGCGCAAGATCTGGCTCTCCCAGACCGGTCACGTCGACCCCTTCGACTTCCGGCGCGCGCAATGGGTCGACACCCTGCACCGCTGGTTCGACCACGAACTCCTCGGCTACGACAACGGCATCGACCGCGAGCCCATGGCCGACATCGAACGCCATCCCGACCAGTGGGTCACCTCCAAGTCCTGGCCCCCGCGCGGCACTTCGACGGCCACTCTGCGCCCCGCGCAGGGTTCCCAGCCCGGCGTCGGCACCCTCGGCCTCACCAAGGCCAAGGGCACCGAGACCTTCACCGACGACCCGGCGCTGAGCGAGACCGACTGGGCCGCCCGGATCGACACGTCGACCCCCGACAAGGCGGGCTTCACCACCGGAACCCTCAGCAAGGACCTTCGCCTGTCCGGCTCCTCCAAGGTCACCGTCACGGCGAGCCCGACCACGACCACGGCCCACCTCTCCGCCGTACTCGTGGACCTCGGCCCCGACACCATCCGCGACTACGCGGCCGCGGGCGAAGGCATCGCCACCCTCACCGACCGCACCTGCTGGGGCGTCAGCACCACCGGTGACAGCGCCTGCTTCAAGGAGACCCGGGCGAAGACCGCCGCGGTCGACTACACGGTGGTCAGCCGCGGCTGGGCCGACCTGGGGAACTACGCCTCGGACCGGAAGGGCGTCCCGCTGACCCCGGGCAAGGCGTACACCATCACCCTCGACCTCGGCGCCACGGACCACGTCGTCCCGGCGGGCCACCGCCTCGCCCTGATCGTCGCGGGTACCGACAAGGACCTCATCGACCCGCCGTCCACCAGGCCCACCCTCACGATCGACCTGGCCCGCACCTCGGCCCGCGTCCCGCTGGTCGGCGGCGCGTCCGCCTTCGCGCACGCGACGAAGGGCGCCGAGACGGTCGTACCGAACGAGACGGCGGCCCTCGACGGTGTCCGGGCTCCGCGCACCGCCCACCGCGTCCCGGAGGGACGATGATCATCCGAGCGGTCACCGCAAGCGTGGCGGCGCTGGCCGCGTCCCTGGTCGCGGCACCGGTCGAAGCCACCGAGGCCCCGCCCCGCACCGGCTTCGAGAGGACAGCGGGCGCCCGCTGGACGAGCGAGTCCGAGGAACGGGACTTCCTCACACAGGTCGATCGAGCGAGCGGCCGGGTCTCCCTCGGCCGCATCGGCACGACGAAACAGGGCCGCCCCCTCCATCTCGTCCAGGTCGGCGCACGCCACGCCCCGAACAAGGTCCTGCTCGTGTGCAGCCAGCACGGCGACGAACCCTCCGGACGCGAAGCCTGTCTCACCAAGGTCCGGGATCTGGCATACGCGAAGGACGCCCGCACCCGGCGCTTCCTCGACCGCACCACCGTGCTGGTCGTGCCCACCGCCAACCCGGACGGCCGGGCCGCCGACACCCGCGGCAACAGCGATGGCGTCGACATCAACCGCGACCATCTCGCCCTGACCACCGCAGAGGCCCGCGCCATGGCGAGGGTCGTCCGCGACCGGCAACCGGACGTGATCTACGACCTGCACGAATACTCGGCCACCCCGCGCTACTACGACAAGGACCTCTTCGACCTCTGGCCCCGCAACCTCAACACCGACCGGGCCGTCCACGACGAGGCCGAGACCCTGTCCCAGGCGTATGTACGACCGGCTGCCGCAGGAGCCGGCTACTCGACCGGCACGTACGGCATCTGGACCGACCCGGTCACCGGCGACCCCGTCAAACAGGTCGCCGGTGACGGCCAGGAACGCATCCTGCGCAACATGTCGGGCATCAAGCACGCGATCGGCCTGCTGATCGAGAGCCGCGTCGAGCCCCTGACGGACACGGACGAGGCGGGCAACAACCGGCGCCGGGTGGACTCCCAACTCGTTGCTCTGAAGGGCCTGTTCCGATTCGCTGACGAGCGCCGCGGTCAGGTCGAGAAGGCCACCACCGAGGCCCGTCACCGCCTCTCCACAGGCCCCGTCTTCCTCGGCGGCGCCGACAACGACCCACCCGAACCCGCCGAGGTGATCCAGGATCCGCCCTGCGG
This sequence comes from Streptomyces sp. NPDC005402, assembly GCF_040606575.1. Classification (NCBI taxonomy): domain Bacteria; kingdom Bacillati; phylum Actinomycetota; class Actinomycetes; order Kitasatosporales; family Streptomycetaceae; genus Streptomyces; species Streptomyces sp. NPDC005402. The sequence continues at coordinate 348,779 of NZ_JBEXFB010000008.1, read as the reverse complement.
CTACCGGCTCACCCACGCCCAGTACACGCAGGTGAAGGACGAACTCGCCCTGCACGGAGTGAGGACGAAGGGCAGCTACGTCCCGCTGCGCCAGCCGCTGCGCGCCCTCGTCCCCCTGCTCCTCGACGCACGCGCCCCGTACCACCTCGCGGCCGGGGAGCCGGTCGGAGGGCCCGACACCGGCTGCTGAATCGGTCGAGATCTGCGGCACCTGTGGTAGGTCCTGGGGAACTGTGTGAATACCGGAGTATCCACCGCCCCTGGGGAAGGTGCCGCAGATGACTGAAGACCTGAAGAAGAGAGGCGGCCGGGAAGGGCCCGCGGGCATTCTCGGCCACGAGACCGACCGGGTGGTGTTCGGTGTCACCGCCGTCATCACGCTGGCCTTCGTGATCTGGGGCTGGGCGGCGACGGACTCCCTGGAGGACGTCTCCACCACGATGCTCAACGGGCTGATCCACAACGGCGGCTGGGCCTTCATGCTGGCCGCCTCATGCTTCGTGGTGTTCGCCCTGTGGCTCGCGATGAGCCGCTACGGCCGCATCCACCTGGGCGCCGAGGGCGAGGAGCCCGAGTTCAAGACGGTGTCCTGGGTCGCGATGATGTTCAGCGCGGGCATGGGCATCGGCCTGATGTTCTACGGCGTCAGCGAGCCCCTCTCGCACTACACGACCCCGCCCCCGGGCACGAACCCCGCCAACTCCGGTGAACGCATGGAGACGGCGATGGCCACCACCCTCTTCCACTGGACCCTGCACCCGTGGGCGATCTACGCGGTGGTCGGCCTCGGCATCGCCTACAGCACCTTCCGAAAGCGCAGGCGCCAGACCATCAGCGCCGTGTTCACCCCGCTCATCGGGGAGAAGCACGCGAACGGCACCGCGGGCCGGGTGATCGACATCCTCGCGATCATCGCCACCGTCTTCGGCTCCGCGGCCTCCCTCGGTCTCGGCGCCCTCCAGATCGGCTCCGGTTTCCAGGAACTGAACTGGATGGACGACGTCAGCACCGGCCTGCTCGTCACGATCATCGCCGTGCTGACCCTGGCCTTCGTGCTCTCGGCCGTCTCCGGCATCGAGCGGGGCATCCAGTGGCTGTCCAACACCAACATGGTGCTCGCCCTGATCCTCGCGGTGTTCGTGTTCATCGCCGGTCCCACGATCATCGTGCTCGACCTGCTGCCCACCTCGGTCTTCTCCTACCTCGGCGACCTGCCCCAGCTCGCCGGCCGCACCGAGGCCAGCGGCGGCAAGGGCGTAGCGGACTGGCTCGGCAGCTGGACCGTCTTCTACTGGGCCTGGTGGATCTCCTGGACGCCCTTCGTCGGCATGTTCATCGCCCGGATCAGCCGCGGCCGCACCATCCGGCAGTTCGTCGGCGGCGTCATCCTCGTGCCCAGCACGGTCAGCCTCGTCTGGTTCGCGATCTTCGGCGGTACGGCCATGAAGCTGAAGGAGGGCGGCGCGCTCGGCGGCGAGGACACGCCCGAGGGCCAACTCTTCGGCGTGCTCCAGGAGTTCCCCGTCGCCACCGCGACCAGCCTCCTCGTGATGATCCTGGTCGGCATCTTCTTCGTCTCGGGCGCCGACGCCGCGTCCATCGTGATGGGCACGCTCTCCCAGCGGGGCGCCCTCGAACCCGGCCGTTTCGTCGTCGTGTTCTGGGGTGTCGTCACAGGGGCGGTCGCCGCCATCATGCTGCTCGTCGGCAGCGGCCAGGGCGACGCGCTCACCGGCCTGCAGAACCTCACGATCCTGGCCGCCGCGCCCTTCGTCCTCGTGATGATCGGCATGTGCGTCGCCCTCATGCGCGATCTGCGCCGGGACCCGCTCATCGTGCGCGGCGAGATGGGCTCCGAGGCCGTCGAACTCGCCGTGATCGAGGGCCACCGCAAGTACGACGGCGACTTCGGGATCCAGATCGGTCCCGGCCCCGGCACGGAGACGGAGGGCGACCCGCTGGGCCACGACCACGCATGAGTCCGGCACGCGTGCGGAGGAGGCGATGAGGTCGCCTCCTCCGCGCCCCGTCCGGGCACGCCTCGCCGGCTCCTCCTTCGACCACGCGTACGCCGACGACGGCGGCGCGCACGGCCGACTCCTCGCCCAGGTCGGGCGATCCGGGCACCCGCTGCAAGCGGAATACCCCACACCGTGCTCAGACCGCCCAAAAGGCGGGAATACTCACCCCATGTCTGCCGCATACGCGACCTTCGGCCTGGCACCGGCGATGCGTGCCGGTGGAGTCCTCGCCAACGGTGACTTCCAGATACACCGGGACTTCGTGGACTTCATCGTCGACGGCCGCCCGCTCCTCTTCCAGCTCTCCGACCTCGACGCCGTCTCCCCACTCGCCTCCGACGTCCCACCGGCGATCTTCACCGCCCAGGTCCGCAGCCTCCTGGGCGAGACGGACGCCCCGCTTCCGAGCGGTCGTCACGTCATCTACGGCTGCCCCGAGTGCGAGGACCTCGCCTGCGGTGCCGTCACCGCCGTCATCGAGCGGGACGGCGACGACGTCATCTGGCGGGACTTCGCCTGGCAGACCGCGGAGGACGTGGACCTCCGGCTCAACGGCTACCACGGCATCGGGCCGTTCCGTTTCCAGGGCGCCGAGTACCGGGCGGCGCTCGCCTCCCTGCTCCAGGGCGGCAGCGACTCCGAGGGCGCCCGCCGCCGCGTCCTGCTCATCGGCGCCCGCGTCGCCGTCCTCGCCAAACTGGCCGCCGCCCTGCGCACCATCGGCATCGGCGCCGACATCACCCACGGCGTGGCCGACGTCCCCGCCGACGAACTGCGCGGCTACGGCGCCGTAGCCTTCGGCCGCGCGGTCACCGAGGAGGAACGTGCCGCCGTACGACGCTCGTTCCTCCGCGCGGGCGTCGACGTGGCCTACGTGGACGGCCTCGCCCCGATCGTCCCGCTGCTCGTGGCCCAGATAGAGCACGCCCTGGACCGCAGCCCGGTCGAACGGCGTCGGCTGACCCGTCTGGTGGCCGCCGACGGCGAGGCGGGCGTCGAGGTCACCTCGCCGTGCCGGGTGCGCCTGACGGCGTACCGCCTCGACCGGCTGTACCGCACCCACGCCCGGGAGATCTTCGACGGCGTCCTCGAAGTGGGCCGGCACCGGATCGCCCTGGACGCCAAGGCGGTGCGGGGAGAATCGTTCGTGGTGGCACGCACCTCGGGAAGTGTCCTGGTGGAGGCGATGGCCCGCTGAGAACCGGAGCGCAGGGCACCCACCACGGCCATTAGGATCGACGGTCTGATGACTGCCACCCTCGTCGCCAAGAACCTCGCCGCCGGCCACGGCGACCGTTCCCTGTTCAGCGGGCTCGACCTCGTCGTCGCGCCCGGAGATGTGATCGGCCTGGTCGGGGCCAACGGCGCGGGCAAGTCCACGCTGCTCCGGATGTTCGCCGGCCTGCTGGCGCCGGAGGAGGGGGAGCTCAGGCTCTCCCCGCCGACGGCCACCGTCGGACACCTGCCGCAGGAGCCGGAGCGGCGTCCGGGGGAGACCGTGCGCGAGTTCCTCGCCCGCCGCACCGGAGTCGCCGAAGCCCAGCGGGTGATGGACGAGGCGACCCAGGGCCTGGTCGACGGGGCCCCGGGCGCCGACGACGCCTACGCCACCAGCCTGGAGCGCTGGCTGGACCTCGGCGGCGCCGACCTCGACGAACGGGCCGAGGAGGTCGCCGACTCCCTGGGCCTCGCGGTCGACCTGGACCAGCCGATGACCTCCCTGTCCGGCGGCCAGGCAGCCAGGGCGGGTCTCGCCTCCCTCCTCCTGTCCCGCTACGACGTCTTCCTCCTCGACGAGCCGACCAACGACCTCGACCTGGACGGCCTGGAGCGCCTGGAGCGGTTCGTGAAGGGCCTGCGAGCCGGCACGGTGGTGGTCAGCCACGACCGCGAGTTCCTCACCCGCACCGTCACCAAGGTCCTCGAACTCGACCTGGCCCAGCAGCAGATCACCCTCTACGGCGGCGGCTACGAGGCCTACCTGGAGGAGCGCGAGGTCGCCCGCCGGCACGCCCGGGACGACTTCGAGGAGTACGCCGACAAGAGGGCCGCCCTCCAGGACCGGGCGCAGATGCAGCGCTCCTGGATGGACAAGGGCGTGAAGAACGCGCGCCGCAAGGCGAGCAACGACAACGACAAGATCGGCCGCAAGTTCCGCAGCGAGGCCAGCGAGAAGCAGGCCGCGAAGGCCCGCCAGACCCAGCGCATGATCGAACGCCTCGATGTCGTCGACGAGCCGCGCAAGGAGTGGGAACTGCGCATGGAGATCGCGTCGGCCCCGCGCTCGGGTGCGGTCGTCGCGACACTGCGGGACGCCGAGGTCCGCCAGGGCGACTTCGTCCTGGGCCCGGTCTCCCTGCAGATCGACTGGGCGGACCGGGTGGCGGTCACGGGCGCGAACGGCGCCGGCAAGTCCACCCTGCTCGGCGCCCTGCTGGGCCGGGTGCCGCTGACCTCCGGCCAGTCCTCCCTGGGCTCCGGCGTCCTGATCGGCGAGGTCGACCAGGCCCGCAAGCTGTTCCACGGCGAGGAGGCCCTGCTGGACGCCTTCTGCGCGGCGGTCCCCGACACGGAGCCGGCGGACGTCCGCACCCTCCTGGCCAAGTTCGGCCTGAAGGCCGACCACGTCATGCGCTCGGCGGCGACGCTGTCACCGGGGGAGCGGACGCGGGCGGCGCTCGCCTTGTTGCAGGGCCGGGGCGTCAATCTCCTCGTCCTGGACGAGCCCACCAACCATCTCGACCTGCCGGCGATCGAACAGCTGGAATCAGCTCTGGACGCCTATGAGGGCACCCTGCTGCTGGTGACGCACGACCGCAGAATGCTGGACGCGGTGCGGGTGACCCGCCGCCTGGAGGTCTCAGCGGGCAAGGTGACGGAACGCTGACCTACTGAGGGGCGCGGGGAACTGCGCGACCAGCCACAGCCGGCCCGCAGTTCCCCGCTACCGCTACCGCCCCTTTTTCTTGGAATCCAGCAGCCCGGCCTTGCGCAGAGCATCGGCCATCGCACTGTTGCCCGGAGCAGGCGCCTGCTGCTGCCGGGGTTGCTGCCGCTGCCGCTGCTGAGGCGGCCGCCCACCCCGCTGCGGCTGACGGCGTTCCTCTCCGGAGGGCTTCGCCGCCGCTTCGTCGTCGAGCCGCAGCGTCAACGAGATCCGCTTGCGCGGAATGTCGACGTCCAGCACCTTCACCTTGACGATGTCGCCGGGCTTGACCACGTCCCGCGGATCCTTGACGAACGTCTTCGACAGCGCCGAGACATGCGCCAGACCGTCCTGGTGGACACCGATGTCGATGAACGCCCCGAACGCCGCCACGTTCGTCACGACCCCTTCGAGGACCATCCCGGAAACCAGGTCGGAGATCTTCTCGACGCCCTCCTTGAAGGTCGCCGTCTTGAAGGCGGGCCGAGGGTCACGCCCCGGCTTCTCCAGCTCCTTGAGAATGTCGGTCACGGTGGGCAGACCGAACGTCTCGTCCACGAAATCCTGCGGCCGAAGCGAGCGCAGCACACCCGTGTTGCCGATGAGGGAGGCCACTTCCTGCCCGGCGGTCTTCACCATGCGCCGCACCACCGGATACGCCTCCGGGTGCACGCTGGAGGAGTCCAGCGGGTCATGGCCGCCACGGATCCGCAGGAAGCCCGCGCACTGCTCGTACGCCTTGGGGCCCAGCCGGGCCACCTTCTTCAGCTCGGTGCGGGACTTGAACGGGCCGTTCGCGTCGCGGTGCGACACGATGTTCTCGGCCAGCCCGGAGGTGATCCCGGAGACCCGGGAGAGCAGCGGGGCGGACGCGGTGTTCACGTCGACCCCCACGCCGTTCACACAGTCCTCCACCACCGCGTCCAGCGAACGCGAGAGCTTCACCTCGGACAGGTCGTGCTGGTACTGGCCGACGCCGATCGACTTCGGGTCGATCTTCACCAGCTCGGCCAGCGGGTCCTGGAGGCGGCGCGCGATGGAGACCGCGCCGCGCAGGGACACGTCCATGTCGGGCAGCTCCTGCGAGGCGAACGCGGAGGCCGAGTACACGGAGGCACCCGCCTCGGACACCATCACCTTGGTGAGTTTCAGCTCAGGGTGCCTGGTGATGAGTTCACCGGCGAGCTTGTCGGTCTCACGGGACGCCGTCCCGTTGCCGATCGCGATCAGTTCGACCGCGTGCTCCTTGGCGAGCCGGGCCAGCTTGGCGATCGCCTCGTCCCACCTGTTGGCCGGGACGTGCGGGTGGATGACGTCCGTGGCGACGACCTTGCCGGTCGCGTCGACCACGGCGACCTTCACGCCCGTACGGAAGCCGGGGTCCAGGCCGAGCGTCGCGCGCGTGCCGGCCGGGGCGGCGAGCAGCAGGTCACGGAGGTTGGCCGCGAACACGTTGACCGCCTCGTCCTCGGCGGCCGTCCGCAGGCGCAGCCTGAGGTCGATGCCGAGGTGCACGAGGATGCGGGTCCGCCAGGCCCAGCGGACGGTGTCCGTCAGCCACTTGTCGCCGGGGCGGCCGCGGTCGGCGATCCCGAACTTGTGGGCCACGATGCCCTCGTAGGACGACGGCCCTTCCGTGGCCTCCTCCGGCTCCAGGACGAGGTCGAGGACCTCCTCCTTCTCGCCCCGCAGCATCGCCAGGATCCGGTGCGAGGGCAGGGCGGTGAAGGGCTCGGCGAAGTCGAAGTAGTCGGCGAACTTGGCGCCCGCCTCCTCCTTGCCCTCCCGGACCTTGGCGGCCAGCCGGCCGCGCACCCACATGCGCTCGCGGAGCTCCCCGATCAGGTCCGCGTCCTCCGAGAAGCGCTCGGCCAGGATCGCCCGGGCACCGTCCAGCGCGGCCTGCGCGTCCGGCACGCCCTTGTCGGCGTCGACGAACGCGGCGGCCGCGGCGAGCGGAGCGACACCCGGGTCACCGAGCAGACCCTCGGCGAGCGGCTCAAGGCCCGCCTCGCGCGCGATCTGCGCCTTGGTGCGGCGCTTCGGCTTGAACGGCAGGTAGATGTCCTCGAGGCGCGCCTTGGTCTCCGCGCCCAGGATCCGGGCCTGCAGTTCCTCGGTGAGCTTGCCCTGCTCACGCACCGAGTCGAGGATCGCCGCCCGCCGCTCCTCCAGCTCCCGCAGATACCGCAACCGCTCCTCGAGCGTGCGCAGCTGCGCGTCGTCGAGCATCTCGGTCGCTTCCTTGCGGTAGCGGGCGATGAAGGGAACCGTGGAACCGCCGTCGAGCAGTTCCACGGCAGCCTTGACCTGCCGCTCCCGTACGCCGAGTTCCTCGGCGATCCTGCTTTCGATCGACCCTGTGCTGGTGGACCCGCTGGACCCGGGTGTCGTCACGATCCCGTACCGCCTTCTCACTGAGGTTGCGCGGCAATTGTGGCAGGCGGCACCGACAGTCGGGGATCAGGGCGCGGTCATCCGGCCGTGGTCATCAGGCCCTGCGGCTCCTGGTGGAGCTGGACGCACCGCCGAACAGCCGGGCCACGGCCCGGAAGGGCAGGGTCACCACGGTGGCGATGGCGCCACCGATCTGGCGCAGGACGTCTGCGATCGCGCGGAACATGTGCATCCCCTTTCCTCTCCCGGCCACGACGACCGGGAGAAGAACGGGTACCTCCGAGACGGCCCGGCAATCTTCGTCGCCCGAAACTTCAGCGCTTGCCGATCAGGTCCGCGGGATAGGCCCCCGCGACCGCCGCGGCTCGCGCGAACCCCACGGCGAGCTCGGTCAGCCGTCGTACGCCCTCGGCCCCGAGGTGCTCGTACGGGGCCCGGTCCAGCCGGTCCGTCTCCGCCTCGATCTCGTCCCGCAGGGCGGCACCGCGCTCGGTCAGCTCACCGTCGGCGTCCAGCACTCCGCGCTCGCGGAGCCGTCCGACGGCCGCGTCCCACTCCTGTCGCGTCCATCCACGCGTGGTGAACACCCAGGACGGTGTCATGCCCCGGCCCGTCGCGGTGTGGGTCACCAGGGCCTCCGGACCGTCCAGCTCCGCGGACATCAGGGCGGCGAGATGTCCGTCGCCCCGGTGCTCGCGCAGCAGCGTCGCGGCGTGCCAGAACGCCAGGTGGGGCTCCTGGGGCACCGGCAGGTCGGCGTGCGCGGAGTACAGCGGGCGCGCGGCGCGCGAACAGGCCTCCGTGGCCCGGAGGGCGAGCCGCGCGGCCTCGGCCATCTCGTCCGAGGCCACGCTCTCGTCGCCGAGCAGGCGGCGCAGTGTCGCGTCGACGGCACGCACGCGTGCCGCCAGGACCTGTTCGGGCGTGGCGGTCCGCCACACGGCGGGCACGTGCTCGGCCACCAGTTCGTGCTTGTAGTTGTAGAACGCGGCCGTCACCGCCCCCGCACCGACCGGCCCCAGCGCGGCGGCCCGCACCGCGAAGTTGACGGCCCGCGGGTGGGTGACGCCGATCGCGGCCAGCTCCCTGCCCAGATCGGGGGAGAAGTAGTGCGCGGCGTGCAGGGAGTTGAGCGGGTTGTGACAGCGGCGGCCGGCGCGCGATTCCAGGACGGCAGTAGTCATGAGGTGCAGGTTACCGACCGCTTGGTATCCACTCGACGGTGCGTCGACGACGGGTGCGTCCGGCATGGCAGGAAAGGTGGGGAACTCGTCATTGCCGCCATCGCGCCCCGGCTCAAGAATTGGGGGCATGGCGCAGCGAACCGTCCTCTTCGTCCTCTTCGACGGCGTGCAGAGCCTCGACGTCACCGGCCCGCTGGAGGTCTTCGCCGGGGCCGAGCAGCACACCCCGGGCACCTACCGCATCCGCACGGCCTCGCTGGACGGCGCTCCCGTACGCACCTCCAGCGGCCTGACCGTCGTACCGGACGAAGCCCTCGCACAGGCCGATGCCCCGCACACCCTCCTGGTGCCCGGCGGCCAGGGCACCCGGCGCCCCGACGCGCGCCTCACCGAGTGGCTGCGCGAGCACGGGCCCCGGGCCGAGCGCCTGGTCTCGGTGTGCACCGGTGCCATCCGGCTCGCCGAGGCGGGGCTCCTGGACGGCCGCCGGGTCACCACGCACTGGGCGTACAGCGACAAGCTCGCCCGCGACCACTCGGCCGTCGAGGTGGACCCCGACCCGATATACGTGCGCGACGGGCCGGTGTCGACCTCCGCCGGTGTCACCTCGGGCATCGACCTGGCGCTCGCCCTGGTCGAGGAGGACCTGGGCCGTGACACCGCCCTCACCATCGCCCGCCACCTGGTCGTCTTCCTGCGCAGGCCCGGCAACCAGGCCCAGTTCAGCGCCCAGCTCGCCGCCCAGACCGCGCAGCGCGAGCCGCTGCGCGAGGTCCAGCTGTGGATCACCGAGCACCCCGCCGACGACCTGAGCGTCGAGGCCCTCGCCGCCCGGGCCCGCCTCTCGCCCCGCCACTTCGCCCGTGCCTTCCTGACCGAGACCGGCATGACACCGGGCCGGTACGTGGACCGGGTCCGCCTCGAACACGCCCGCCGCCTCCTGGAGGACACCTCGGACGGCATCGAGGAGATCTCGCGCGCCAGCGGCTACGGCACGCCCGAGGGGATGCGCCGTGCCTTCGTCAAAGCCCTCGGCACGGCCCCCTCCGAGTACCGCCGCCGCTTCCACCCGACCCCGGCCCGCTGAAAGGACACCCTGTGCAGATCGCCATCGTGCTCTACGACCGCTTCACCGCCCTGGACGCCGTAGGACCGTACGAGACCCTCGGGCGCCTCCCGGACTCCGAGGTCGTCTTCGTCGCCGAGGAGACCGGTCCCGTCCGGACCGACAGCGGGAACCTCGCGCTCATCGCCGACCGGACCTTGGCTGAAGTGCCGGACCCCGACCTCGTGGTCGTCCCGGGCGGCCCGGGCCAGACCCCGCAGATGACGAACAAGGCCCTTCTCGACTGGATCCGCGCCGCCGACGCCACCAGCACCTGGACCACGTCCGTGTGCACCGGCTCCCTGCTGCTCGCCGCCGCGGGCCTCCTGGAAGGGCGCCGGGCCACCTCGCACTGGCTGGCGCTCGACGAACTGAGGAGGTTCGGGGCCGAGCCGACGGGGGAGCGGGTCGTCACGGACGGCAAGTACGTGACCGCGGCCGGGGTCTCCTCCGGCATCGACATGGGGCTCGCCCTGCTCGGCCGGATCGCCGGCGACTTCGTGGCCCAGGCCGTACAACTGGGTATCGAGTACGACCCGCAGCCGCCCTACGACGCCGGAGCCCCGCAGAAGGCACCCGCGGAGGTCGTCGAGCTGATCCGGTCGAGCAGCCGGTTCATCCTCGGCCAGGAACCGACCACGTGAACTGCGGCTGACGGCGCTCCAGGAACGCGGCGACCCCCTCCGCGGTGTCGCCGCTGCCCCGCGCCTGCTCGATCCAGTAGGCGTCCCGGTCCGTGCGGCCGTTCGCGAACTCCTTCGCCGCGGCCTGCGTCAGCTGCGAGCGGGACGCCAGGATCCGGGTGAACTCCCCGATCCGCTTTTCGAGTTCACCCTCGGGCAGCACCTCGTCGACCAGACCCGTGCGCAGCGCGCGCTCCGCGTCGATCAACTCGCCGGAGAACAGCAGGTACTTGGCGGCGGCCGGGCCGACCAGCGACACCAACCGCCGGGTGGAGGAGGCCGGATACACGATCCCGAGCTTCGCCGGCGTCACGCCGAACAGCGCGCCCTCCTCGGCGAACCGCAGATCGCACGCCGCCGCGAGCTGCGACCCGCCGCCCACACAGTGCCCCCGGACCGCCGCCAGCGTCGGCTTCGGAAACGCGGCGAGGGCCTCCTCGGCGCGCACCGCGAGCCCCTGCGCCTCCTCCGGTGACCGAGTCAGCGTGGAGATGTCGGCGCCCGCACAGAACGTCTTGCCCTCGCCGGTCAGCACGAGCGCCCGGACGCCCGGATCGGCGGCCAGCGTGTCCAGCAGCGGCGGCAGTGCCCGCCACATCGCGGCCGTCATGGCATTACGCTTGGCCGGATGGTGGACCACGACGGTGGCGACCGAGTCGACGACGGTGTGCAGCAGCTGCGGCTCCGAGAGCTCCATGCGTCGGATGCTAGCCGTACGCCTCGACCGTACTGTGCGCGAGATCCTCTGTACGGTCACCGAACAGCAGGAGAGCGCCGCCACATCGCCACGACTTGATGAGTTCCGTACGGAATCGGTCAGGGACACTCGATATGCGCTGACTTCTGTTCAGGTCTCCGGAGTGGAGTGACGCGCTACCAACACTCGACATGTGGTGACAATCGAGCGCAAGGGTGGCGACCGAAGAATGGACGACCATGGGCGCGGGTCCGGCCCTCGCCCGACGGACAGCGGAGAGGACCCCCTCGAACCGGACCCCCGCAACCCGGACCCCCGCGAACCGGGCCCCCTCGACCCGCGCACGCCGGATCCATTGCCGTACGAGGGTGTGTGGCGGTTCACCGCCCCCGCTGTCGACGCGTCGGTGCCGCAGGCGCGACACGCCGTGCGGGACCTGCTGTACCGCCAGGGAGTGCCCGTCTCGGACGACCTCGTCCAGGGCCTTTTGCTGATCGTGTCCGAGCTGGTGACGAACGCCGTCCGGCACGCGGCCCTGCTCTCGCCCATGCTCGCCGTGGAGGTAGCCGTGGGCGCGGAGTGGGTGCGGGTGTCCGTGGAGGACAACCACCCCTACCGCCCGACCGCCCTGGAGACCGACCACAGTGGCGAGGGTGGCCGGGGACTGCTCCTGGTCCGCGAGATCACCCGGGAGGCGGGCGGTGCCTGCGACGTCGAGCACACGGCCGGCGGCGGCAAGGTGATCTGGGCCGCCCTGCCGCTCAAGGCCGTGCGCGTGCTCTGAGGGCCCGGAAACCTCACCAGCCGGCGGAGGGGCCCGTCAGCTCCCTGACCGCGGGACGGGCCGCGTCCAGCACCGTCATGAACCAGGACGAGAAGGTGTCCTTCGCGTGCCGCTCCGCCAGCTCGGCCGGGGTCACGAAGGCGGTCGTGGCGACCTCCTCCGGGTCGGGGCCGAGCGGGGACTGCACCATGCCGACGAAGAGGTGGTTGTACTCCTGCTCGACCAGGCCTGAGTCCGGGTCCGGGTGGTTGTAGCGGACCGTGCCCGCCTCGGCGAGCAGCGACGGGGAGACGCCCAGCTCCTCGTAGGTGCGCCGGGCCGCCGCCGCGAAGGGCGCCTCGCCCGGGTAGGGGTGGCCGCAGCAGGTGTTGGACCACACGCCGGGGGAGTGGTACTTGCCCAGCGCGCGCTGCTGGAGGAGCAGCCGGCCCCGCTCGTCGAAGAGGAACACCGAGAAGGCGCGGTGCAGCTGTCCCGGCGGCTGGTGGGCGGCGAGCTTCTCCGCGGTGCCGATCGTCACACCCTGCTCGTCGACCAGTTCCAGCAGGATCGCGTTCGCGGCGCCGTTCGACGGAGTGTGCGTCGTGGTGGCAGGTGTGGTCGGCATACCCATCCTTCACATCGGTCTTCGCGCCCCAAGTGTGCCGCACGATTCCGGCACTCCCGGCAGTTGATCGTGCCCGGCGCGGCGGGTGGGGAACCGCTCGGGGCGGGGCTGTGGGGTGGAGGACGCAAAGGTGCGCCGGATCGCTGCATTCCGTCAGAACGGGCGTTTCATGCACCGTACATGTGTGTCAGTGGTGCGGCAGCGATCAGTGGCACAGGTGCGCCTCGTGCTCCGCGTGCCCGCCCGGCTCCAGCTGGAAGGTGCAGTGCTCCACGTCGAAGTGGTCGCCGAGGCAGTTCTGGAGCTCGTGCAGCATCTTCTCGTGGCCGATGGCGCTGAGGACGTCGGAGCGCACCACCACGTGGGCGGACAGTACCGGCATGCCCGAGGTGATCGTCCAGGCATGCAGGTCGTGGACGTCCTCGACGCCGTCCAGGGCCAGGATGTGGTTCCGCACCTCCGTCATGTCGACATCCTTGGGCGCCGACTCCAGCAGGACGTCCAGCGTCTCGCGCAGCAGCTTGAAGGTGCGCGGCACGATCATCACGCCGATGACGAGCGAGGCGATCGGGTCGGCGGCCTGCCAGCCCGTGGTAAGGATCACCGCTGCCGAGACGATCACCGCGAGCGAGCCCAGCGCGTCCGCCGCGACCTCCAGGAACGCCCCACGCACGTTGAGGCTCTCCTTCTGGCCGCGCATCAGCAGGGTCAGCGAGATCATGTTCGCGACCAGGCCGATCGCGCCGAACACGATGGTCAGCCCGCCCTCGGTGTCGGCCGGCGTGACGAACCGCTGGATCGCCTCGTAGAGGACGTAGCCGCCGACGCCGAGCAGCAGCAGACAGTTCGCGAGGGCCGCGAGGATCTCCGCGCGGGCGTACCCGAAGGTGCGGTTGCCGGTCGGCGGGCGGTTCGCGAAGTGGATCGCGAGGAGGGCCATGCCGAGGCCCAGCGCGTCCGTCGCCATGTGCGCCGCGTCCGCGACCAGGGCGAGGGAATCGGCGACGATACCGCCGACGATCTCGACCACCATGACGGTGAGCGTGATCGACAACGCCACCCGCAGCGTGCCGACGTACGCGGCGGTCGCCGTACCGCCGGTCGGCGCGTGCGAGTGCGCGTGCCCGTGATCGTGCCCTGCCCCCATGGAAGCCGCCTCCTACGCGTTGACCCGGAACAGCCTGCCCGGGATCACAGTGAACTACGGGTGGGGGGTATCGGGCAACGCGGCACTGAACACCGTTGTCATGTGCCCTGACCTGCGGAAACGAAGCGCAGGTCAGGGAGAGCCTCAGTCGTGGTGCAGCAGCCAGCCGCGCCAGGCGGACTCGATCATCTCGCGCACCCCTCGCCGCGCGCTCCAGCCGAGCGTCTCGGCGGCCCGGGCGGCCGAGGCCACCGAGACCGGGGCGTCCCCGGGACGCCGGGGCTCCACGACCGCGGGCCGTCGGTCTCCGGTCACCTCGCCGATCACCGTGACCATCTCGCGTACGGACACGCCCTCGCCGCGACCGATGTTGACCGTCAGATCCCCGCGCTGTCCGCCGTCGGACAGCCGCCGGGCCGCCGCGAGATGCGCCTCGGCAAGGTCGGACACATGGATGTAGTCACGGACGCAGGTGCCGTCCGGCGTCGGATAGTCGTCGCCGAAGATCCGCGGGGCCTCGCCGCGGGTGAGCCGGTCGAAGACCATGGGGACGATGTTGAAGACGCCGGTGTCCGCGAGCTCCGGCACCGCGGCCCCGGCGACGTTGAAATAGCGCAGGCACACGGTGGAGATCCCGTGTGCCTGTCCGGCCGCCCGCACCAGCCACTCCCCGGCGAGCTTGGTCTCGCCGTAGGGGTTCACGGGGGCGCAGGGCGTCTCCTCGGTGATCAGTTCCACAGCGGGGTTGCCGTAGACGGCCGCCGACGAGGAGAAGAGGAAGCGCTCGATCCCGGCCTCCGCGACCGCCTCCAGCAGGGTCGCGAGCCCGCCGACGTTCTCCTGGTAGTAGCGGGTCGGCTGCGCCACCGACTCGGCGACCTGCTTGCGCGCCGCGAGATGCACCACACCCGTCACCGCGTGCTCGGCCAGCACCCGCTTCAGCAGGCCGCCGTCCAGCGAAGAGCCCCGGATCAGCGGCACGTCGGCGGGGAGCCGCGCGGGCACCCCGGCCGAGAGGTCGTCCAGGACGAGCACCCGTTCCCCGGCCCCCGTCATGGCCCGCGCCACATGCGCCCCTATGTATCCGGCACCGCCGGTGATCAGCCACGTCATGGTCGTCCACCCTATGCCGAGGCTCCCGGACCCTCACGATGTCCTGGATGTCCGCTCTGTGGGGCGCGGTTTGTGGGCGGGGGCCCGGATCACCGATGATGATCGCGGCAAAGGCCGGGGGAGACGCTGTTGATCGGTCCGTTAACGGGCGGTGAACGCCGCCTTCTTGGCATCCGATAGCCTCTGCCGACATGCCGCCCGCCTGGTCCAGCCAAGGGGCGCCCCCATCGTGCACATGACCGGCGCCCGCGCGTCGGCACCCAGGGAGTGAGTTCGGTTGTCGACCGCCATCCTCACCGGTCAGCCGGTCCCCGGTTCGTCGATCGAGGGTGATCTGCGGTCCCTCGGCTTCGACGTGCGGGTCGCCGTGGACGCCGCCGACGCCGAGCGGCTGGTCGCCGAGGCACCCGGTGATCAGCGCGTCGCCCTCGTCGACGCCCGCTTCGTCGGCCACGTGCAGGCGCTGCGCCTGGGTCTCACCGACCCGCGCTTCTCGCTGGCCGCGCTGCCCGGTGCCGTCACCGCGCAGCCCGACGGCCGGACGACGCTCACCAGGGCCCTGGCCCGCGAGAACTCAACGGGCGGCGGCACGGCGGTCGCCGTGGACAGCCTCCCCGACCGTGTCGTCACCGCGCTGGCCGGCGACGGCGCCGAGGTGTACCGCCCCGAGCTCGGCAGCCTGGTCGCCGCCGTCCCCGCCGACCCGCAGGCCCGCAACGAGGCACGGCAGGCCGTCGCGGACGTCGACGACGAGGCGGTACGCCTGAAGTCGGCCGTGAAGTCACGGGACGGCTTCTTCACCACCTACTGCATCAGCCCGTACTCCCGCTACCTCGCCCGCTGGTGCGCCCGCCGCGGCCTGACCCCCAACCAGGTCACCACGGCCTCCCTGCTCACCGCGCTCATCGCGGCGGCCGGCGCGGCAACGGGTACGCGCGGCGGCTTCATCGCGGCGGGCGTCCTGCTGATCGCCTCGTTCGTCCTGGACTGCACCGACGGCCAGCTCGCCCGCTACTCCCTGCAGTACTCCACGCTCGGCGCCTGGCTGGACGCCACCTTCGACCGGGCCAAGGAGTACGCCTACTACGCCGGCCTCGCGCTCGGAGCGGCCCGCGGCGGCGATGACGTATGGGCCCTCGCGCTGGGCGCGATGATCCTCCAGACCTGCCGCCACGTCGTCGATTTCTCCTTCAACGAGGCCAACCACGACGCGACCGCCAACACCAGCCCCACGGCGGCCCTTTCGGACAAGCTCGACAGCGTCGGCTGGACGGTCTGGGTACGGCGGATGATCGTCCTGCCCATCGGCGAGCGCTGGGCGATGATCGCGGTGCTCACAGCGGTCACGACTCCGCGGATCACCTTCTACGTCCTTCTCGTCGGGTGCGCCTTCGCGGCGACGTACACCACGGCGGGCCGGGTGCTGCGCTCGCTGACCCGGAAGGCACAGCGGACGGACCGGGCGGCGCAGGCGCTGGCGGACCTGGCGGACAACGGCCCGCTGGCCTCTCTCGTGGCGCGTGCCACCCGTGCCCGCCTCGGCGCCCCGCTGCTCGTCGCGGCGGCCGGGACCGCCGTCCTCGCGGTCTCTCTTTTCTCAGGGGTCACCTGGGCACCCGTCGCCGGTGCCTTCGTCTACGCGGTCGCCGCCGGTCAGGCGCTGTACCGCCCCCTCAAGGGCTCCCTCGACTGGCTCGTCCCCCCGCTCTTCCGCGCCGCCGAATACGGCACCGTCCTCACCCTGGCGGTGAAAGCGGACGTGAACGGAGCCCTTCCCGCGGCTTTCGGCCTGGTGGCCGCCGTCGCCTACCATCACTACGACACGGTGTACCGCATCCGCGGCAACGCCGGAGCGCCCCCGGCCTGGTTGGTGCGCGTTGTCGGGGGACATGAAGGACGGACGCTGCTCGTCACCGTCCTGGCGGCGCTGCTCAGCGCCTCGCAGTTCACGGTCGCGCTCACGGTCATGGCCGTGGCCGTGGCCCTGGTGGTGGTCGCCGAGAGCATCCGCTTCTGGGTGTCCGCTGGGGCGCCCGCCGTACACGACGAAGGAGAAACCGCATGATCGGCCTTGTGCTGGCGGCCGGCGCCGGACGGCGTCTGCGTCCCTACACCGACAGCCTTCCCAAGGCTCTGGTGCCGGTGGGCCCCGCGGGCATAGAGGGCGAACCGACGGTTCTGGACCTCACCCTCGGCAACTTCGCCGAGATCGGTCTGACCGAGGTCGCGGTCATCGTCGGCTACCGCAAGGAGGCCGTGTACGAGCGCAAGGCGGCGCTGGAGGCGAAGTACGGCCTCAAGCTCACCCTCATCGACAACGACAAGGCCGAGGAGTGGAACAACGCCTACTCCCTGTGGTGCGGCCGTGACGCCCTCAAGGACGGCGTGATCCTCGCCAACGGCGACACCGTGCACCCCGTCTCCGTCGAGAAGACACTGCTCGCCGCCCGCGGCGAGGGCCGGCGCATCATCCTCGCCCTGGACACGGTGAAGAACCTCGCCGACGAGGAGATGAAGGTCGTCGTCAACCCCGAGCGGGGCATGACGAAGATCACCAAGCTGATGGACCCCGCCGAGGCCACCGGCGAGTACATCGGTGTCACCCTCATCGAGGGCGACGCCGCCCCCGAACTGGCCGACGCCCTGAAGACGGTCTGGGAGACCGACCCGCAGCAGTTCTACGAGCATGGCTACCAGGAGCTCGTGAACCGCGGCTTCCGCATCGACGTCGCGCCGATCGGCGACGTCCCGTGGGTGGAGATCGACAACCACGACGACCTCGCCCGTGGACGGGAGATCGCGTGCCGGTACTGACAAGGCTGATTCCCTCGCCGGTCGTCGTGGACATCCGCCCGGGTGCCCTCGAGGACCTGGCCTGCGTGCTCGCAGACGAGCGGATCTCGCACTCCGGAAAGCTGGCCGTCGCGGTCAGCGGCGGCTCGGGCGCGAGGCTGCGCGAACGCCTTGAGCCCTCCTTGCCCGGGGCCACCTGGTACGAGGTCGGTGGCGGCACCCTCGACGACGCGATCCGGCTGGCCGGCGACATGAAGGCCGGTCACTACGACGCGGTCGTCGGCCTCGGCGGCGGCAAGATCATCGACTGCGCCAAGTTCGCCGCGGCACGCGTCGGCCTGCCCCTGGTCGCCGTACCGACCAACCTCGCGCACGACGGCCTCTGCTCGCCCGTCGCGACCCTGGACAACGACGCGGGCCGCGGTTCCTACGGCGTGCCCAACCCGATAGCGGCCGTCATCGACCTCGACGTCATCCGCGAGGCCCCGGTGCGCTTCGTGCGCGCGGGCATCGGCGACGCGGTCTCCAACATCAACGCGATCGCCGACTGGGAGCTGGCGAACCGCGTCAAGGGCGAGAAGATCGACGGACTCGCGGCCGCCATGGCCCGCCAGGCCGGCGAGGCCGTACTCCGGCACCCGGGCGGAGTCGGGGACAACGACTTCCTCCAGGTGCTCGCCGAGGCCCTGGTCCTCACCGGGGTCGCGATGTCGATCTCGGGCGACTCACGGCCCGCGTCCGGCTCGTGCCACGAGATCAACCACGCGTTCGACCTGCTCTACCCCAAGCGTGCCGCCGCCCACGGCGAGCAGTGCGGCCTGGGCGCGGCCTTCGCGATGTACCTGCGCGGAGCCCACGAGGAATCGGCGTACATGGCCGAGGTACTGCGCAGGCACGGCCTTCCCGTGCTGCCGGAGGAGATCGGCTTCACGCCCGCGGAGTTCGTCCGCGCCGTGGAGTTCGCTCCGCAGACCCGCCCCGGCCGCTACACCATCCTCGAACACCTCGACCTCAAGACCGACCAGATCAAGGACATCTACACCGACTATGTCAAGGCCATCGGTAGCTGAACTCCGTCCGGTCGTCCACCCCGCAGGGGTCAAGGACCGGCGCAGCGGTGAGCACTGGATGGGGCGCCTCTACATGCGTGAGGTGTCCCTGCGGGTGGACCGCTACCTGGTGAACACCAGGGTCACGCCCAACCAGCTCACGTACCTGATGACCGTCTTCGGTGTCCTCGCGGCCCCGGCACTCCTGGTGCCGGGGATCCCGGGGGCCGTGCTCGGCGTGGTGTGCGTCCAGATGTATCTGCTGCTCGACTGCGTCGACGGCGAGATCGCGCGCTGGAAGAAGCAGTACTCGCTCAACGGCGTCTACCTGGACCGCGTCGGCGCGTACCTGACCGACGCGGCCGTGCTCGTGGGCTTCGGTCTGCGCGCCGCCGACCTGTTCGGCAGCGGCCGTATCGACTGGCTGTGGGCCTTCCTCGGCACCCTGGCCGCGCTCGGCGCGATCCTGATCAAGGCGGAGACAGACCTCGTCGGTGTCGCCCGCCACCAGGCCGGCAAGCCGCCCGTGCAGGAGGCGGCCGCCGAGATGCGCTCCTCCGGCATGGCGCTGGCCCGCCGGGCCGCCGCCGCCTTCAAGTTCCACCGGCTGATCCTCGGCATCGAGGCGTCCCTGGTGATCCTGGTCCTCGCGATCGTGGACCAAGCGCGCGACGACCTTTTCTTCTCGCGGCTCGGTGTCGCGGTGATGGCCGGTATCGCCCTGCTCCAGACCCTGCTGCACCTCGTGTCGATCCTCGCCTCCAGCAGGCTGAAGTGAGCACCGGCATGAAGGTCGGCGCGGTCATCATCACCATGGGCAACCGACCCGAGGAGCTGCGCGCCCTGCTCGACTCGGTCGCCAAGCAGGACGGCGACCCGGTCGAGGTGGTCGTCGTCGGCAACGGCTCGCCCGTCCCGGACGTCCCCGACGGCGTCCGTACCATCGAGCTGCCCGAGAACCTCGGCATCCCCGGCGGTCGCAACGTCGGCATCGAGGCCTTCGGCCCCAGTGGCCGCGACGTCGACATATTGCTTTTCTTGGACGACGACGGTCTCCTCCCGAACCACGACACCGCCGAACTGTGCCGCCAGGCC
This sequence comes from Streptomyces sp. NPDC005402, assembly GCF_040606575.1. Classification (NCBI taxonomy): domain Bacteria; kingdom Bacillati; phylum Actinomycetota; class Actinomycetes; order Kitasatosporales; family Streptomycetaceae; genus Streptomyces; species Streptomyces sp. NPDC005402. The sequence continues at coordinate 329,178 of NZ_JBEXFB010000008.1, read as the reverse complement.
TTCACGGCCGACCCCGCGCTCGGCATCGTCAGCTTCCGTATCGCCGACCCCGAGACCGGGGTCACCCAGCGCCGGCACGTCCCCCGGCTGCGAGCCGCCGACCCGATGCGCTCCTCCCGGGTCACCACCTTCCTCGGTGGCGCCAACGCCGTACGCACCCAGGTGTTCGCCGAAGTCGGCGGCCTCCCGGACGAGTTCTTCTACGCCCACGAGGAAACCGACCTGGCATGGCGGGCCCTCGACGCGGGCTGGATGATCGACTACCGGTCCGACATGGTGCTGTACCACCCGACGACCGCGCCCTCGCGGCACGCGGTCTACCACCGCATGGTCGCCCGCAACCGCGTCTGGCTCGCCCGCCGCAACCTGCCCGCGCTCCTCGTCCCGGTATACCTGGGCGTCTGGATGCTGCTCACCCTCGTGCGGCGCCCCTCACGGCCCGCCCTGAAGGCCTGGTTCGGCGGCTTCAGGGAGGGCTGGAGCACGCCGTGCGGTCCGCGCAGGCCGATGAAGTGGCGTACCGTCTGGCGACTGACCCGACTGGGCCGGCCCCCGGTCATCTGACAAGCTCGTTCCTGAGAGCGGCCGGCCGCACCACGGCCCCACGCTCATGCCCTGCCCAAGAGGCCGCGCAGCCCGAGGCATCCCGAAGAGGAAAGCTATCCATCAGTGAGTGAGACAACGCACGACGGCACGGTCGCGGTGAGCGCGCCCGCGTCGCCCGACGAGGGCCTCACGGCGGCGCAGCTCGCCGGCCGGTACGGTCTGTCCGTGAGCGGCGCCAGGCCCTCACTCGTCGAGTACGTCCGCCAGCTCTGGGACCGGCGCCACTTCATCCTCGCGTTCTCGCGGGCGAAGCTGACCGCCCAGTACAGCCAGGCCAAGCTCGGCCAGCTGTGGCAGGTGGCGACGCCGCTGCTGAACGCGGGCGTGTACTTCTTCATCTTCGGCGTCATCCTGAACGCCAGCCGGGGCATGTCGAAGGACGTGTACATCCCGTTCCTGGTCACGGGTGTCTTCGTGTTCACCTTCACCCAGAGCTCCGTCATGGCGGGCGTGCGCGCCATCTCCGGCAACCTCGGCCTGGTCCGCGCGCTGCACTTCCCGCGGGCGTCCCTGCCGATCTCCTTCGCGCTCCAGCAGCTCCAGCAGCTGCTGTTCTCGATGGTCGTGCTGTTCGCCGTGGCCATCGGCTTCGGCCACTACCCGGACCTGTCCTGGGCGCTGATCGTCCCGGTGCTGATCCTGCAGTTCCTCTTCAACACCGGCCTCGCGCTGATCATGGCCCGCGCGGGTGCCAAGACGCCCGACCTGGCGCAGCTCATGCCGTTCGTGATGCGTACGTGGATGTACGCGTCCGGCGTGATGTTCTCGATCCCGATCATGCTGGCCGACAAGCCGCAGTGGCTCGCCACGGTGCTCCAGTGGAACCCGGCGGCCATCTACATGGACCTGATGCGCTTTGCCCTGATGGACGAGTACGGCGCCGAGAACCTGCCCGACCACGTCTGGGCGGCCGCCGGCGGCTGGGCCGCGCTCTTCGCGCTCGGCGGCTTCGTGTACTTCTGGAAGGCGGAGGAAAGGTACGGCCGTGGCTGAGGACCTCAGGGACGAGCACACCCCCACTGTCATCGCGGACGAGCTGCACATCGTCTACCGCGTCAACGGCGCCAAGACCGGCAAGGGCAGCGCGACCGCCGCGCTGAGCCGCATCCTCAAGCGGGGCTCCGACGACGCGGCGCGGGGCGTGCGCAAGGTGCACGCCGTCAAGGGCGTCTCCTTCGTCGCCTACAAGGGCGAGGCGATCGGCCTGATCGGCTCCAACGGCTCCGGCAAATCGACCCTTCTGCGCGCCATCGCCGGCCTGCTGCCCGCCGAGAGCGGCCGCGTCTACACCCACGGCCAGCCCTCCCTGCTCGGCGTCAACGCGGCTCTGATGAACGACCTGACCGGCGAACGCAACGTCATCCTGGGCGGGCTCGCCATGGGTATGTCCCGGGAGCAGATCAAGGAGCGCTACCAGGAGATCGTCGACTTCTCCGGGATCAACGAGAAGGGGGACTTCATCACCCTTCCGATGCGCACCTATTCCTCCGGCATGGCGGCCCGTCTGCGCTTCTCCATCGCGGCCGCCAAGGACCACGACGTCCTGATGATCGACGAAGCGCTGGCCACCGGTGACCGCAAGTTCCAGAAGCGTTCCGAGGAACGCATCCGCGAACTGCGCAAGGAGGCCGGCACGGTGTTTCTCGTCAGTCACAACAACAAGTCGATCCGTGACACCTGCGACCGCGTCCTGTGGCTGGAGCGCGGCGAGCTGCGCATGGACGGCCCGACCGACGAGGTCATCAAGGAGTACGAGAAGTTCACGGGCAAGTAGTCCACCCGCCCCGGACGAAAGACACCGCTCCGCTCGACTCGACCTGGCCCCGTCGGAACTGTTCCGGCGGGGCCACACGTCTGCAAAGGAAACGTCAACTTCGGCCCCCCTTAGGAATCTTGGGGCCAATCGGTGTGTTGTTGTGATGTGCAGGACACCCCGACGATCCTTGCCGCGTTGTACAACGTAAGCTGTACCGGTGCCGAATCGCAGCAAGTGGGGCGATAATGCGCGACACCCGATCACTGGGGCGCCGCGCGGAAGGCTGGGCGGCGTGTCCGAAATAGTGTGTATTGGGTCGGCGGTGTAGAACGGGAGATGTGACGGCGATGGCTACGGAAACTCCCCAGCTCAACGCAGCACGTGCCGTCCCCGCCCCGGGCAGGCCGCGATGACGGAGACCGGCACGACGCGCCCCGGAGTGACGGAGCGCGGAACGCTCGACAAGGCCGCGGCGGAGAACTTCCCCGTGGCTCCGTTCTTCCTGCCCAAGGACTGGCGCACCGACCTCATGGCGGTCTACGGCTTCGCGCGCCTGGTCGACGACATCGGCGACGGCGACCTGGCCCCCGGCGGCGCCGACGCCCGGCTGCTCGGCGTGTCGCCCGAGGAGGCCGAGGACCGGCTGGTCCTGCTGGACGCCTTCGAGACCGACCTGAACCGCGTCTTCTCCGGAGCGCCCCGCCACCCGTTGCTGCGCCGCCTCCAGCCCACCGTACGCCGCCGCTCCCTCACCCCCGAGCCCTTCCTCGGCCTGATCGCCGCCAACCGCCAGGACCAGCTCGTCACCCGCTACGAGACCTACGACGACCTGCTCGCCTACTGCGAGCTGTCCGCCAACCCCGTCGGTCGTCTCGTGCTCGCCGTCACCGGCACCTCGAGCCCCGAGCGGATCCGCCTCTCGGACGCGATCTGCACGGCCCTCCAGGTCGTCGAGCACCTCCAGGACGTCGCCGAGGACCTCGGCCGCGACCGGATCTATCTGCCCGCCGCGGACATGAAGCGCTTTCACGTCCAGGAAGCGGATCTCGCCGCGAAAACCGCGGGCGCATCGGTGCGCGCTCTGGTTGCATACGAGGCGCAACGCGCCCGCGAACTCCTGAATGAAGGCGCCCCCCTGGTGGGTAGCGTCCACGGCAGACTGAAGCTGCTGCTCGCAGGATTCGTGGCGGGGGGAAGGGCGGCGCTCCGTGCGATCGCCGCCGCCGAGCACGACGTACTTCCCGGCCCGCCCAAGCCCGGCAAGCTCCAGTTGCTGCGCGAGGTGGGCGTCACTCTGCGAGGAGAGGGGTGATCCGGACCGTGGAGTCACCACCGCACGCGTCCGCACCGGTACTCGCCGCCTACAGCTACTGCGAGGCCGTGACCGGACAGCAGGCCCGTAACTTCGCCTACGGCATCAGGCTGCTGCCGACGTCCAAGCGGCGTGCGATGTCGGCGCTCTACGCGTTCTCGCGGCGCGTCGACGACATCGGCGACGGCGCGCTGGCGGGCGATGTCAAGGCCGCGAGACTCGAGGACACCCGGGCGATGCTGACCCGGGTGCGTGAGGGCTCGGTCGACGAGGACGACACCGATCCGGTGGCCGTCGCCCTCGCTCATGCCGCCGAGACCTTTCCGATCCCGCTGGGCGGCCTGGACGAGCTGATCGACGGCGTCCTGATGGACGTACGCGGCGAGACCTACGAGACCTGGGACGACCTGAAGGTGTACTGCCGCTGTGTGGCGGGCGCCATCGGACGGCTCTCGCTCGGCGTGTTCGGCACCGAACCGGGGGCGCGAGCCGCCGAACGCGCGCCGGAGTATGCCGACACGCTCGGCCTCGCGCTCCAGCTCACCAACATTCTCAGAGACGTCCGCGAGGACGCCGAGGACGGGCGCATCTATCTGCCCGCCGACGACCTCGCGAAGTTCGGCTGCTCGGCCGGGTTCAAGGGGCCGAAACCACCGGAGGGCGCCGACTTCGCGGGCCTCGTGCACTTCGAAGTGCGACGGGCCCGCGCCCTTTTCGCCGAGGGCTACCGGCTGCTGCCCATGCTCGACCGGCGCAGCGGAGCCTGCGTCGCCGCCATGGCCGGTATCTACCGCCGGCTGCTCGACCGCATCGAGCGCGACCCCGAGGCGGTGCTGCGCGGCCGGGTCTCGCTGCCCGGCCGTGAGAAGGCGTACGTCGCCGTCCGCGGCCTGTCCGGCCTGGACACCCGGCATGTGACGCGGCGGACCGTCAGGAGGCGCGCTTGATGGGCGAGGTGGACAATTCGGTCCAAGGTGATGCCGGCGGAGAAAAACGGCACGCAACCCTCCGCTCAAGGACGGCGTCCCTGACTGCGACGGCCGGCCGTGCACCGTTCGAGCACCACGGCGTCCGGGCAGGGGAGGGTGTGCGATGACCGACGGACAGCGGTCCGGACGGGACGCCGTCGTGATCGGCGGTGGGCTCGCCGGTATCACCGCCGCGCTCGCGCTCGCCGACGCCGGGGTGCGCGTCACCCTGCTCGAAGGCAGGCCACGCCTGGGCGGGCTCGCCTTCTCCTTCCAGCGCGGCGAACTGACCGTCGACAACGGACAGCATGTCTACCTGCGCTGCTGCACCGCTTACCGCTGGTTCCTCGACCGCATCGAGGGGACGGCGCTGGCGCCGCTGCAGGATCGTCTCGACGTGCCCGTACTCGACCTGGCCCGGCCCGAGGGCCGACGGCTCGGCAGGCTGCGGCGCGACGCGCTGCCGGTGCCCCTGCATCTGGGGCGCAGCCTCGCGACCTACCCGCATCTCTCCCTCGCCGAGCGGGCCGCTGTGGGGCGTGCCGCGCTCGCGCTCAAGGGGCTCGACCTCGCCGATCCGAGCCTGGACGCACAGGACTTCGGCAGCTGGCTGACCGCGCACGGTCAGTCGGCGCGTGCCGTCGAGGCCCTGTGGGACCTGGTCGGGGTCGCCACCCTCAACGCGGTCGCGGGCGACGCCTCGCTGGGGCTCGCCGCGATGGTGTTCAAGACCGGTCTGCTGTCCGACCCAGGCGCGGCCGACATCGGCTGGGCGCACGTCCCGCTGGGTGAACTGCATGACCGGCTCGCCCGCAAGGCGCTCGACTCCGCGGGCGTACGTACCGAGGTCCGTACACGCGTCACCTCCATCTCTACTGACGAGAACGGCACTTGGAGCGTTCAGGTTCCCGGGGAGACACTCCGGGCCGACGCGGTCGTGCTCGCCGTCGCCCAGGGCGAGGCGGGTGACCTGCTGCCGGAGGGCGCGCTGGACGCCCCGGAAAATCTTCGGGAGATCGGCACGGCGCCGATCCTCAACGTCCATGTCGTCTACGACCGCAAGGTCCTCGACAAGCCGTTCTTCGCGGCCCTCGGCACCCCGGTGCAGTGGGTCTTCGACCGCACCGACGCCTCCGGGCTGCGCGAGGGCCAGTACCTCGCCCTGTCCCAGTCGGCCGCGCACGACGAGATCGACGAGCCGGTGGCCGCACTGCGCGCGCGCTATCTGCCCGAGCTGGAGCGGCTGCTGCCCCTCGCGCGAGGCGCCGAGGTGAAGGACTTCTTCGTGACCAGGGAGCGCACCGCTACGTTCGCCCCGACCCCCGGTGTCGGACGGCTGCGGCCCGGCGCCCGTACGAAAGCCCCCGGCCTCTACCTGGCCGGCGCGTGGACCGCCACAGGGTGGCCCGCGACCATGGAGAGTGCGGTCCGCAGTGGTGTGAGTGCGGCGGACGCCGCCCTCGCCGCCCTGGGCCGGCCCCGCCCCGCCCGTCTCTTCGAGTTCGAGGAGGCCGCGTGATGCTCGACCAGCACGGCGTATCCGGCCCCAGCACCTCCGGTACCGCTACAAGAGGAGAGACTGTGCCCACTGTGCCCCCGGCCGAGACGGCCGCTGCGAGGTCCGCGGTGGACGTGACCGCGCTCCTGGAGCGCGGCCGGACCCTGGCCACGCCGGTGCTGAAGGCGGCCGTCGACCGTCTCGCATCCCCGATGGACACTGTTTCCGCCTATCACTTCGGCTGGATCGACGCCCAGGGCAACCCCGCGGACGGGGACGGTGGCAAGGCCGTGCGCCCCGCCCTCGCCGTCCTCTCGGCGGAGGTCACCGGCGCCGCGCCCGAGACCGGCATCCCCGGGGCCGTCGCCGTCGAACTGGTCCACAACTTCTCGCTCCTGCACGACGACCTGATGGACGGCGACGAGCAGCGCCGCCACCGCGACACCGTCTGGAAGGTGCACGGCCCCGCCCAGGCCATCCTGGTCGGCGACGCCCTGTTCGCCCTGGCCAACGAGGTCCTGCTGGAGCTCGGCACCGTCGAGGCCGGCCGCGCCACCCGCCGTCTGACCACCGCCACCCGTGCCCTGATCGACGGCCAGGCCCAGGACATCTCCTACGAGCACCGCGACCGCGTCAGCGTCGAGGAGTGCCTGGAGATGGAGGGCAACAAGACCGGCGCCCTGCTGGCCTGCGCCAGCTCCATCGGTGCCGTGCTCGGCGGCGCGGACGACCGCACCGCCGACACCCTGGAGAAGTACGGCTACCACCTGGGCCTCGCCTTCCAGGCCGTCGACGACCTCCTCGGCATCTGGGGCGACCCGGAGTCCACCGGCAAGCAGACCTGGAGCGATCTGCGCCAGCGCAAGAAGTCCCTGCCGGTCGTGGCCGCGCTCGCGGCGGGCGGTGCCGCTTCCGAGCGGCTCGGCGAGATGCTCGCCGCCGACGCCAAGAGCAGCGACTTCGAGAACTTCTCCGAGGAGGAGTTCGCGGCCCGCGCCGCCCTCATCGAGGAGGCGGGAGGCCGTGAGTGGACGGCCGGAGAGGCACGCCGTCAGCACGCCATCGCCATCGAAGCCCTGAACGCCGTCGACATGCCCGACCGGGTACGGGACCGGTTCACGGCGCTCGCCGACTTCGTCGTCGTACGAAAGAGATGATCACTATCGGTCGAACAGCCCTCGCGTAGTCGCCGGCCGGTGCTGCGAGGAAAGGAAAGGCACCGGCCGACGGCGGACCCACAGCAGAGCACCACATTGCACACTGCACGAAGGGGAAGCCATGACAGCGACGACCGACGGAAGCACCGGGGCCCTGCCGCCCCGCGCTGCCGCGGCCAGCGAAATCCACCTCGACACCCCCGTGGCGGCCGGGATACAAGAAGCCGCCGTGCGTGCCGTCCAGCGCGCCACCGACCACCTGCTCGCCCGGCAGGACGCCGAGGGCTGGTGGAAGGGCGACCTGGAGACCAACGTCACGATGGACGCCGAGGACCTGCTGCTCCGTCAGTTCCTGGGCATCCGCGACGAGTCGACCACCCGGGCAGCCGCCAAGTTCATCCGCGGCGAGCAGCGCGAGGACGGTACCTGGGCCAGCTTCTACGGCGGGCCCGGCGAACTCTCCACCACAGTCGAGGCGTACGTCGCCCTCCGGCTGGACGGCGACGCCCTGGACGCCCCGCACATGGCGAAGGCCTCCGCGTGGATCCGCGCACAGGGCGGTATCGCCGCCGCCCGCGTGTTCACCCGGATCTGGCTCGCCCTGTTCGGCTGGTGGAAGTGGGAGGACCTGCCCGAACTCCCGCCGGAGCTCATCTACTTCCCCAAGTGGTTCCCGCTCAACATCTACGACTTCGGCTGCTGGGCCCGTCAGACCATCGTCCCGCTGACGATCGTGTCCGCGAAGCGTCCGGTCCGGCCCGCGCCCTTCCCGCTCGACGAGCTGCACATCGACCCGGCCGACCCGAACCCGGCCAAGCCCCTGGCGCCGGTGGCGAGTTGGGACGGTGCCTTCCAGCGTCTCGACAAGGCGCTGCACCAGCTGCGCAAGGTCGCCCCGCGCAGACTCCGCAGAGCCGCCATGAACAGCGCGGCCCGCTGGATCATCGAGCGGCAGGAGAACGACGGCTGCTGGGGCGGCATCCAGCCCCCGGCCGTGTACTCGGTGATCGCCCTGCACCTGCTCGGCTACGACCTCCAGCACCCGGTCATGCGGGCCGGGCTCGAGTCCCTGGACCGGTTCGCCATCTGGCGCGAGGACGGGTCCCGGATGATCGAGGCCTGCCAGTCGCCGGTGTGGGACACCTGCCTCGCCACCATCGCGCTCGCCGACGCGGGCGTGCCCGCCGACCACCCGCAGCTCGTCAGGGCCGCGGACTGGATGCTCGGCGAGGAGATCGTGCGGCCCGGGGACTGGGCGGTCAAGCGACCTCAACTCCCGCCGGGTGGCTGGGCGTTCGAGTTCCACAACGACAACTACCCGGACATCGACGACACCGCGGAGGTCGTCCTCGCCCTGCGCCGGGTCCGGCATCACGACCCCGAGCGGGTGGAGAAGGCGATCGGGCGCGGGGTGCGCTGGAACCTCGGGATGCAGTCGAAGAACGGGGCCTGGGGCGCCTTCGACGTCGACAACACCAGTCCGTTCCCCAACCGGCTGCCGTTCTGCGACTTCGGTGAGGTCATCGACCCGCCGTCCGCCGACGTCACCGCGCACGTGGTGGAGATGCTCGCGATCGAGGGGCTCTCCCACGACCCGCGCACCCGGCGCGGCATCGAGTGGCTGCTCGCCGAACAGGAGCCGGACGGCTCGTGGTTCGGGCGCTGGGGCGTCAACTACATCTACGGCACCGGCTCGGTGGTGCCCGCGCTGACGGCCGCCGGTCTGCCCGCCTCGCACCCGGCGATCCGGCGGGCGGTGGCCTGGCTGGAGAAGGTGCAGAACGACGACGGCGGCTGGGGCGAGGACCTGCGCTCCTACAAGTACGTCAAGGAGTGGAGCGGTCGCGGCGCCTCCACCGCCTCCCAGACGGCCTGGGCCCTGATGGCGCTGCTGGCCGCGGGGGAGAAGGACTCCAAGGCCGTCGAGCGCGGCGTCGAGTGGCTCGCGAGCACCCAGCGCGAGGACGGCTCCTGGGACGAGCCCTACTTCACCGGCACCGGCTTCCCCTGGGACTTCTCCATCAACTACCACCTCTACCGGCAGGTCTTCCCCCTCACCGCCCTGGGCCGTTACGTTCACGGAGAACCCTTCTCCCGGGCCGAGGCGGCCTGATGAGCACCCGGCCCGCCACCGCCCCGCTGCTGATCGCCTGCGCGCTCGGCATCGAGCACCTCGCCCTGCGCACGGCCGAGCGCGGTGGGGCGGGCGGGCCGGTCACCCTGCTCCGGACGGGCATGGGCCCCAAGGCGGCGGAACGGTCCGTCACCCGCCGCCTGGCCGACCCCGCGCTCGCCGGGGCGGCCGTACTGGCCACCGGTTTCTGCGCCGGTCTCGCTCCTGGGATGCACCCCGGCGACCTGGTCGTCGCCGAGGAGACCCGGGACCCGGACGGAACCGTTCCCTGTGTGGAGACCGACCTGCTCGTCAAGGAGCTCGTACGGGTGCTACCGGGACGTACCGTGCACACCGGGCCCCTCACCGGCTCCGATCACGTCGTGCGCGGTCACGAGCGGTCCGAGCTGCTCGCGACCGGCGCGATCGCGGTCGACATGGAGTCCGCGGCCACGCTCCTGAGCGCCGTGCGCGCGGGCGAGCGCCCCGTTGCGGCCGTCCGGGTGGTCGTGGACGCTCCCCAACATGAACTCGTCCGGATCGGCACGGTACGCGGTGGAATATCAGCCTTCCGCGTCCTTCGTTCCGTCCTTCCCGCTTTCCATGAATGGCACCGTTCCTTGCTGCTCCCCAGGAGGTGAGCCCGATGGCCATGCCGCTGCGTCAGTCCATCAAGGTCGCTACATACTTGGCCGAACAGAAGCTCCGCAAGCGGGAGAAGTTCCCGTTGATCGTGGAGCTGGAGCCCCTCTTCGCGTGCAATCTCAAATGCGAGGGCTGCGGCAAGATCCAGCATCCGGCGGGTGTGCTCAAGCAGCGCATGCCGGTGGCGCAGGCCGTCGGGGCGGTGCTGGAGTCCGGTGCCCCGATGGTGTCCATCGCCGGTGGAGAGCCGCTGATGCACCCTCAGATCGACGAGATCGTGCGGCAGTTGGTGGCGAAGAAGAAGTACGTCTTCCTCTGCACCAACGCCATGCTGCTGCGCAAGAAGATGGACAAGTTCACGCCCTCTCCCTATTTCGCCTTCGCGGTGCACATCGACGGGCTGCGTGAGCGGCACGACGAGTCCGTCGCGAAGGAGGGCGTGTTCGACGAGGCCGTGGAGGCGATCAAGGAGGCCAAGCGGCGCGGCTTCCGGGTCACCACCAACTCGACCTTCTTCAACACCGACACCCCGCAGACCATCATCGAGGTGCTCAACTTCCTCAACGACGACCTCAAGGTCGACGAGATGATGATCTCGCCCGCCTACGCCTACGAGAAGGCGCCCGACCAGGAGCATTTCCTGGGCGTGGAGCAGACCCGCGAACTGTTCAAGAAGGCCTTCGCGGGCGGCAACCGCAAGAAGTGGCGGCTCAACCACTCCCCGCTCTTCCTGGACTTCCTGGAGGGCAAGGTCGACTTCCCGTGCACGGCCTGGGCGATCCCGAACTACTCCCTGTTCGGCTGGCAGCGCCCCTGCTACCTGATGAGCGACGGGTACGTGCCGACGTACCGCGAACTCATCGAGGAGACCGACTGGGACAAGTACGGCCGCGGCAAGGACCCGCGCTGCGCCAACTGCATGGCGCACTGCGGTTACGAGCCCACCGCCGTTCTGGCCACCATGGGCTCGCTCAAGGAATCGCTGCGCGCCATGCGCGAGACGGTCTCCGGAAACCGCGAGTAGCGCCATGACCGCCATTTCCTTGGGCGTCCCCGAGGTGCCGGTCCGGCCGATCGCCGAGCGGCGCCTGTCGCGGCAGATCCACGTCGGGCCGGTGGCGGTCGGGGGCGGGGCCCCGGTGTCGGTGCAGTCGATGACGACGACCCGTACGTCGGACATCGGCGCCACTCTCCAGCAGATCGCCGAGCTCACCGCGTCCGGCTGCCAGATCGTCCGCGTGGCCTGCCCCACGCAGGACGACGCGGACGCTCTCGCGACCATCGCCCGCAAGTCGCAGATCCCGGTGATCGCGGACATCCACTTCCAGCCCAAGTACGTGTTCGCGGCGATCGAGGCCGGCTGTGCGGCCGTACGCGTCAATCCCGGGAACATCAAACAGTTCGACGACAAGGTGAAGGAGATCGCGCGGGCCGCGAAGGACCACGGCACGCCGATCCGGATCGGCGTCAACGCGGGGTCCTTGGACCGGCGGCTTCTCCAGAAGTACGGGAAGGCGACCCCGGAGGCGCTCGTCGAATCGGCGCTGTGGGAGGCGTCGTTGTTCGAGGAGCACGGCTTCCGGGACATCAAGATCTCCGTCAAGCACAACGACCCCGTGGTGATGGTGGCCGCCTACCAGCAGCTCGCCGAGCAGTGCGACTACCCGCTGCACCTCGGGGTCACGGAGGCAGGGCCCGCCTTCCAGGGGACGATCAAGTCGGCGGTGGCCTTCGGGGCGCTGTTGTCGAGGGGGATCGGCGACACCATCCGGGTGTCGCTGTCCGCCCCGCCGGTCGAGGAGGTCAAGGTCGGCATCCAGATCCTTCAGGCGCTGAACCTGCGGCAGCGTCGGCTGGAGATCGTCTCGTGCCCGTCCTGCGGGCGCGCACAGGTGGACGTCTACAAGCTGGCCGACGAGGTCACCGCAGGTCTCGAAGGCATGGAGGTGCCTTTGCGGGTCGCGGTGATGGGGTGTGTGGTCAACGGTCCCGGCGAGGCGCGGGAGGCGGACCTGGGGGTCGCCTCCGGCAACGGCAAGGGGCAGATCTTCGTGAAGGGCGAGGTCGTCAAGACCGTCCCGGAGTCGAAGATCGTGGAGACCCTCATCGAGGAGGCGATGAAGATCGCCGAACAGATGGAGCAGGACGGCGTCGCGGCGGGGGAGCCGGCCGTCACCGTGAGTTGAACAGTACGGACCGAAGGGGGCCCGAGCGTGACGAAGCTGGAGAACATCCGGGGACCACGCGACCTGAAGGCGCTGTCCGAGTCGGATCTCGGTGAACTGTCCGAGGAGATCAGGGAGTTCCTGGTGCACGCCGTCGCCAGGACCGGTGGCCACCTCGGGCCCAACCTGGGAGTGGTGGAACTCTCCATCGCGCTCCACCGGGTCTTCGAGTCGCCGGTCGACCGCATCGTGTGGGACACCGGCCACCAGAGCTATGTGCACAAGATCCTGACGGGGCGTCAGGACTTTTCCAAGCTGCGTTCCAAGGGCGGCCTGTCGGGCTACCCCTCGCGCGCGGAGTCCGAGCACGACATCGTCGAGAACAGCCACGCCTCCACCGCGCTCGGCTGGGCCGACGGCCTCGCCAAGGCCCGCCAGGTGCGGGGGGAGAAGGGACACGTCGTCGCGGTCATCGGCGACGGCGCCCTCACCGGCGGGATGGCCTGGGAGGCGCTGAACAACATCGCGGCCGCCAAGGACCGGCCGCTGATCATCGTCGTCAACGACAACGAGCGGTCGTACTCGCCGACCATCGGCGGCCTCGCCAACCACCTGGCCACCCTGCGCACGACCGACGGCTACGAGAAGGTGCTGGCCTGGGGGAAGGACGTACTCCTCAAGACCCCGCTGGTCGGCAGCACCGTCTACGAGTCCCTGCACGGCGCGAAGAAGGGCTTCAAGGACGCCTTCGCGCCGCAGGGCATGTTCGAGGATCTCGGGCTGAAGTACGTCGGCCCGATCGACGGACATGACATCGGGGCCGTCGAGTCGGCGCTGAGGCGGGCGAAACGCTTCCACGGACCGGTGCTCGTGCACTGCCTGACGGAGAAGGGGCGCGGTTACGAGCCCGCCCTCGCCCATGAGGAGGACCACTTCCACACCGTCGGTGTGATGGACCCCCTGACCTGCGAGCCGCTCGCCCCGTCCAACGGGCCCTCCTGGACCTCGGTGTTCGGCGACGAGATCGCCGCGATCGGGGAGGAACGGGAGGACGTCGTGGCGATCACGGCGGCCATGCTGCACCCGGTGGGCCTTGGGAAGTTCGCAGCGCGTTTCCCGGACCGGGTGTGGGACGTCGGCATCGCCGAGCAGCACGCGGCGGTCTCCGCTGCCGGTCTCGCCACCGGTGGCCTGCACCCGGTCGTCGCCGTGTACGCCACCTTCCTGAACCGGGCCTTCGACCAGCTCCTGATGGACGTCGCCCTGCACCGGTGCGGGGTCACGTTCGTCCTGGACCGGGCGGGTGTGACGGGTGTCGACGGGGCCTCCCACAACGGTATGTGGGACATGTCGATCCTCCAGGTCGTGCCCGGACTGAGGATCGCCGCTCCCCGCGACGCCGACCAGCTGCGGGCGCAGCTGCGGGAGGCGGTCGCCGTGGACGACGCGCCTACCCTGGTGCGGTTCCCGAAGGAGTCGGTCGGGCCGGCGGTTCCGGCGATCGACCGGGTGGGCGGCCTGGACGTCCTGCACCGTTCCGCGGACGCGCCGGACGTTCTCCTGGTCGCCGTCGGCGTGATGGCCACCGTCTGCCTCCAGGCCGCCGAGCTGCTGGAAGCGCGGGGCATCAACTGCACGGTCGTGGACCCCCGTTGGGTCAAGCCCGTCGATCCCGCGCTGCCCGGCCTCGCCGCGGAACACCGGCTGGTCGCCGTCGTCGAGGACAACAGCCGGGCCGCCGGGGTCGGGGCCGCGGTGGCGCTGGCGCTCGGGGACGCCGAAGTCGATGTGCCCGTACGGCGGTTCGGGATCCCGGAGCAGTTCCTCGCGCACGCCAAGCGGGGCGAGGTGCTCGCCGACATCGGCCTCACGCCGGTCGAGGTCGCCGGACGGATCAGCGCGAGCCTGGCCGTGAAGGCGCAGGTCGAAGTCAAGGAGACAGCTGAATGACCACGGAGTTCGACCTCGGCAGACTCCTGGCCGAGCGCGGAGCCGAGCGCTACGAGCTGCACGGCAGGTACCTGAACCACCAGCTGCCGCGCATGCTGCACACCATCGGCTTCGACAAGGTCTACGAGCGCGGAGAGGGCGCCTACTTCTGGGACGCGGACGGCAACGACTACCTGGACATGCTCGCCGGGTTCGGGGTGATGGGCCTGGGGCGCCACCACCCCGTCGTCCGCAAGGCACTGCACGACGTCCTCGACGCCTCTCTCGCCGACCTCACCCGCTTCGACTGCCAACCGCTGCCCGGGCTGCTCGCGGAGAAGCTGCTCACCTTCAGCCCGCACCTGGACCGAGTGTTCTTCGGCAACAGCGGCACCGAGGCGGTGGAGACCGCGCTGAAGTTCGCCCGGTACGCGACCGGGAAGCCCCGCGTCCTGTACTGCGACCACGCCTTCCACGGGCTGACCACGGGCTCCCTCTCGGTCAACGGCGAGTCCGGCTTCCGGGACGGATTCGCGCCCCTGCTGCCCGACACCGCCGTACCCCTCGGCGATCTCGACGCCCTGGCCGGGGAGTTGAAGAAGGGCGACGTCGCCGCCCTGGTCGTCGAACCGATCCAGGGCAAGGGGGTGCACGAGGCGCCGCCAGGGTACCTTCGGTCGGCGCAGGAGCTGCTGCGCAAGCACAAGGCGCTGCTCATCGCCGACGAGGTGCAGACCGGGCTCGGCCGGACCGGGGACTTCTACGCCTACCAGCACGACGACGGGGTCGAGCCCGACCTGGTGTGCGTGGCCAAGGCGCTCTCCGGTGGCTATGTCCCGGTAGGCGCCACCCTCGGCAAGGACTGGATCTTCAAGAAGGTCTACTCGTCGATGGACCGGGTGCTGGTGCACTCGGCGAGCTTCGGCTCCAACGCCCAGGCGATGGCGGCCGGGCTCGCCGTCCTGTCGGTCATGGAGAACGAGCAGATCGTCGCGAACGCCCGCGCCACCGGCGACCTGCTCAGATCCCGGCTCGCGGCACTGATCGACAAGTACGAGCTGCTCGCCGACGTCCGCGGCCGGGGCCTGATGATCGGCATCGAGTTCGGCAGGCCGAAGTCGCTCAAGCTGCGCAGTCGCTGGACCATGCTCCAGGCCGCGCGCAAGGGCCTGTTCGCGCAGATGGTCGTCGTCCCCCTCCTCCAGCGGCACCGGATCCTCACCCAGGTCTCCGGCGACCACCTGGAGGTCATCAAGCTCATCCCGCCGCTCGTCGTCGGGGAGAAGGAGGTGGACCGGTTCGTCGACGCCTTCACCGACGTCATGGACGACGCGCACAGCGGTGGCGGGCTCATGTGGGACTTCGGCAAGACGCTGGTGAAGCAGGCGGTGGCCAACCGGTAGCCGCCCACCCGGGAGGCTTTTGCCTCTGAGGCAAGAAAATTGCCGCAGAGGCAAATCTCCGGCTCAATGGAGGCATGACCTCCCCGGAAGCCTTCACGGAGCTGCCCTCGGTGGCTCCCCAGCTTCGCGCGCTGCGCCGTCGCGCCTCCCTCACCCTGGAGGCGGCGGCCGGTGCCGCGGGGCTGTCGCCCGCCCACCTCTCCCGGCTGGAGACCGGTCAGCGCCAGCCCTCACTGCCGATGCTGCTCGCGCTGGCCCGTATCTACGGTACGACGGTCTCCGAACTTCTCGGCGAAACGGCCGCCGACCGGGACGCCGTGGTGCGCGCCACCGACATGGAACCGACCGTGGCGGGCGGCTGGACGTACTTCCAGGCGGGCGCGGCCGGCCGTGGGATGCAGGCCCTGCGCGTGCAGGTGCCGCACGGCTCCCAGGGCGACATCGTGCGGGTGCATCCCGGCGAGGAATGGCTGTACGTCCTCAAGGGGCGGCTCCGGCTCCGCCTCGGGGACAGCACGCACCGGCTCGGCCCGGGCGACAGCGCGCACTTCGACTCGCTGACCCCGCACCGCATCGCCGCCCAGGATCCCGACGGCGTCGAGCTCCTGTTCGTCCACACCTTGTTGCAGAGTCCCACGGCCACGCTGTGCCTGGGCCCCACCCCTGGAGAGACGTCATGAGTGACATGGAGGAGAAGTTCCCCCGCGCCCTGTGGGTGCGCCTGATCATCTACCTCGCGGTCGGCCACGTCTTCGCGGCCTTCATCTACTTCCTCTTCGAGGTGGGAGCCGGGCAGTGACGCCCTCGCCGGCCCGAGGGCAGGCGATTCCGGTCCGCACCGCTACGCGGTACCACCGCGGGTTCCCGCTTCACCGGCCCTTGCGGGTCTTCGAGGGGCTCGGTCTCACAGGGGCCTCCACAGGCGTCACTTCCCACCCGTCCGGCGGTAGAACCGACAACTTGGTCGTCCGGACGAGGCGGTCTTGGCCATACCACTGCCGTCCTCCCGGCAGGATGCCCTACACCTCCCCCCTGAAGGGTGGAGCGCGGGCAAGCGTCCGGTAGCGGCCGTACGGCTCAGTCGAGCAGGCGCTCCCGCAGCCGCTCACGGATCTCGGGAGTCAGGCCGAGGCCCTCCTCCAGATACGCCTCGACGCCGCCCCACGTCTCCTCGATCGTCTCGAAGGCCGCCGTCAGATACTCGGCGCGCGCCTCGAACAACGGGCTGAGCAGCTCCATGACCTCGGGGGAGTAGGCGTCGGCGGCGGTACTGGTGCGGCGGACCTTGTAGCGGCGGTGCCTGGCGTTCGACTCCAGGTAGTCGGCGACGATGGCCTCGCGCTCCACCCCCAGGGCGAGCAGGGTCACGGCGATGGACAGACCCGCGCGGTCCTTGCCGGCCGCGCAGTGCATGAGGGCGGGCACGCTGTCCTCGGCGAGGGAGCGCAGCACCTCGGAGTGCTCGGCGGTGCGCTCCTTGACCATCGTGCGATAGGAGTCGATCATGCGCTGCGCGGCCTTGCCGTCACCGAGGAGCTCGCGCAGCTGCTCTATGTCGCCGTCACGGACCATCTTCCAGAACCAGGTGCCCTCCGCCGGGTCGCTCAGCGGCAGGTTCACATTGGTGACGCCCGGCAGGTCGACGTCCGGGCCCTCCAGCTTCTGGTCCGCCGCATTGCGGAAGTCGAAGATCGTGTGCAGCCCGAGGGAGGCCAGGAAGGCCGCGTCGTCCTCGGTCGCGTGCGCGAGGTGACCGCTGCGGAACAGCACTCCGTACCGCACCCGCCGCCCGTCCGCCGTCGGCAGTCCGCCCACATCGCGGAAGTTGCGGACACCTGCCAGTTCGGGTTCGGTCGACGGGATCTGCTGCGTCACGGGGGCTCCTCCCAGCCGGGCTCCGCCGACGCGGCTCGTCGACGGGGCACGCTCTCGACGATACGACATGGATTCCTGGGGCAATGAGTTGTCCACAGGGCCGACAACGACTTGTCCACAGCCGTTGCAGCCAGGGCTGTAGGCCGTTGATGATGTTGGGGCCTGAGTGCACCTGTTGGCACCTGTTCGACTCTGTGAGGGACACCATGCTGGAGATCGCCGAGAACGGCCGTACGTGGATTCTGTCCGGGCCGGCCAGCAGCTATGCCCTGCACCTCACCGCCGAGGACGAGCTGCTGCACCTGCACTGGGGTCCGAGGATCGCCCTGGCCGACGCCGAGGCCCTCGCCGTGCGTCCACTGCCCGAGTACTGGCCCTTCGAGTCCCCGCTCGACGGACGCGAGGAGTACCCCGTCGAGGGCGGGCCCCGCTTCACCCGGCCCGCCCTGTCCGTGCGCACCGACGAGCGGCGCGGCACCGAGTGGAGCTTCGAGGCGTACGACACCGAGGGCGACGAGCTGCGGCTGCGGTTCCGCGACGGCGGGCTGGCCATCACGCTGCACTACCGGATGCGCGACGACATCCTGGAGCGCTGGGTGACCCTGGACAACCAGGGGCCGGCCCCGGTCGAGCTGCTGCGCGCCGACTCCGCCACCTGGACGCTGCCCGACCGCGAGGACGGCTGGCGGCTGTCCCAGCTGCACGGCCGCTGGGCCGCCGAGTCCCTGCTCACCCAGACCCCCCTCACCTACGGCGAGAAGGTCATCGGCAGCCGCCGCGGCCACACCGGGCATCAGCACCTGCCGTGGGTCGCGCTCGACACCGATGCCACCGAGGAGCGGGGCGAGGTCTACGGTGTCGCCCTCGGCTGGTCGGGGTCCTGGCGGATCGCCGTGGCGCAACTGCCCGACGCGCGCGTGCAGATCACCGGCGGCGCCGGCTACGACGACTCGGGTCTGCTCCGGCTGGCGGCCGGGGAGTCCTTCACGACGCCCCTCTTCGCCGGTCTCTGGAGCGACGGCGGCTTCGGCGGCGCGAGCCGCGCCTGGCACGCCTACCAGCGGGCGTACGTCATCCCGGACGCGGAACAGGACCGGCCCGTGCTGTTCAACTCCTGGGAGGCCACGAACTTCGACATCTCCGAGGAGCAGCAGCGCACCCTCGCCCGGCGGGCCGCGGCGATGGGCGTCGAGCTGTTCGTGGTCGACGACGGCTGGTTCGGTGCCCGCACCAGCGACCGGGCCGGGCTCGGCGACTGGGCGCCCAACCCCGACCGTTTCCCCTCCGGCCTCAAGCCGCTCGGTGACTACGTGCGCGCGCTCGGCATGCAGTTCGGCATCTGGGTCGAGCCGGAGATGATCAACCCGGACAGCGAGCTGTACCGAGCCCACCCCGACTGGGTGCAGTACCAAACGGGGCGAAAGCGGACCGAGTTCCGCAATCAACTCGTACTGAACCTCGCGCGCGAGGATGTCCAGGAGTACCTGTGGGAGCAGCTCGACGCCCTGCTCTCCGCGGCCCCGATCGACTATGTGAAGTGGGACTTCAACCGCTGCTTCACCGACGCGGGCTGGCCCGGCGAGCTGTACCCGCAGCGCCTGTGGGTCGACCATGTGCGCGGCTTCTACGCCCTCCTGGACCGGTTGCGGGAGGCTCACCCGGGCGTGGCCTTCGAGTCCTGCTCGGGGGGTGGTGGCCGGATCGACCTCGGGGTGCTCAGCCGTACCGACCAGGTGTGGACCTCGGACAACACCGACCCCCTCGACCGGCTCGCCATTCAGTACGGCTTCAGCCAGATCCACCCCGCGCGCGTGATGGCCGCCTGGGTCACCGACAGTCCCAACATCCAGCTCAACGGCCGGGTGAGCTCGCTGCGGTTCCGGTTCGTGAGCGCGATGGCCGGGGTGCTCGGAGTCGGCGGTGACCTCTCGGAGTGGACCGAGGACGAACTCGCCGAGGCGGGTCGGTGGGTGGATCTCTACAAGAAGATCCGGCCCCTGGTGCAGCGCGGCGACCTCTACCGGCTGCGGCCTCCACAGGGCGGGCTGAGCGCGGTGCAGTACGTCCTCGGGGACGAGACCGTCGTCCTCGCCTGGCTTCAGGCGCAGAAGTACGGCGAGCCCGTCCCCTCGCTGCGGCTGCGGGGACTCGACCCGACGGCATCGTATGAATGCCCCGAAACGGGCGAAGTTCACCGAGGTGCCGTATTGCTGCATCACGGACTTCGTACCGGTTTGCGGGGAGACCTTGATGCGACGGTTATCCGACTGCGTCGCATCTAGGGCTTCTGTCCGAATTGATAGATTCCTTCCCACTCCTTCCGGGATGAGGGGGCCTGTGAATTCGTGACGTGAGGAGCGTCATATCGGTGACGGTGTGTCGCCCGTCATGTTCACGTAATTCGCAGGCCGGTCAAGGGGAATTGGATGGATGAAGGGCGTCCGATTCACGCAGGGTGACGGGTAATTCTCGTACGGGATCAAGAGAAACGCATATACAGGCAACCTCTCGCTTGTCCCTTTGCGTCTTGCTCGTTTACGTTCGCCACCGATCCGGTCGGACGCCCAATCCTGCCGCCGAACGGATTCCCCACACTCACTCACCCGTGCACGGCAGGAGCGGGGGACCCACAGGTATTTCCGCCTGTTCCGGTCTCCGGAACGGCTTGGGGTTTAGTCGCGTCTCGGCGCGGCCGGGCATCTCCAGCCCGCACCCGACAGCTCACCTCGCAGGCGCCGGAGAGGAATTCGTCATGCCCGCGAAGGGTAAGCACCGCCGCCCGAAGACCCAGCGCTTCGCCCGCTCGATCGCCGTCGCCGGCACCGGAGGAGCCGCGCTCGCGCTGCCGCTCATGGGGGCCACCGGCGCTCACGCCGCCACCCCTCAGTCCGTGTCGGAAAAGGCCGTTCAGTCGCTTCCGGTCACGCAGAAGGCAGCCGAGAAGTCCGCCGAAAAGACGGCTGCCAAGAAGGGCGCGAAAACCTCGACCGTGCGCACCTATTCGGTGCGGGTCGGCGACTATCTCTCGAAGATCGCCGACGAACAGAACGTCAGCGGTGGCTGGAAGAAGCTCTACGCCGACAATCGTGCGGCCATCGGCGACGACCCGTCATTGATCCACCCGGGCCTGAAGCTCTCGATCGGCAAGAAGGCCAAGGCGAGCACGGCGAAGACCGGGTCCTCCTCCTCGTCCTCGGCGAAGACCGAGAAGGCGGAGCCGAAGAAGTCGTCCTCGAACTCGACGGCCGCCACCCAGAGCTCCGACACGACCAGCAGCTCCAGCGGCTACACCCTCCCGGTCAGCGGCGCCACGATCGGCACCGGCTACCGCGTCGCGGGCAGCATGTGGTCCAGCGGCTACCACACCGGCGTCGACTTCGTCGTCCCTACCGGCACCTCGCTCAAGGCCGTGGCCGCGGGCACGGTCGTCTCCGCGGGCTGGGGCGGCGCCTACGGCAACCAGGTCGTCATCAAGCTGAACGACGGCTACTACGCGCAGTACGCCCACCTGTCCCAGCTCTCCGTCTCGGCCGGCCAGACCGTGAGCGAGGGTCAGCAGATCGGCCTCTCCGGCGCGACGGGCAATGTGACCGGCCCGCACCTGCACTTCGAGATCCGTACCACGCCGGACTACGGCTCCGACGTGGACCCGGTCGCCTACCTCCGCTCCAAGGGCGTCGCCGTCGGCTGACGACGCCCTCCTGTGCCACCGAAGGCCGGACCCCGATCCCCGGGTCCGGCCTTCGGTGTTTCCCCGCGCAGGGCATGAGATCGACTGTGCCTGTCCGCGCCGTCATGATCACTTCGTTGCGTTCTTGTGGCGGGCCTGCTCGGAGCGTCGACAGGTGAGCGAGGGGCGGGGCAGAGTGAACTCCGTAGCTGCGCAAGCGCTTTCTAAGGGCTTTTGGAGTTCACCCCCTTCACGGAAGGAACCGTCCGCCATGACGACCACGCGTAGAGCCTTCGGAGTCCTCGCCGCCGGCGCCGCCCTGGCCGCCCTCGCCCCCGCGGCCACCGCGAGCGCCTCACCCCGCCACCGCCGCCTCATCGCTCACGACGACTTCCGCCATGGCCTCGGCCGTTGGGTGGTCGAGCTGGAGCAGGGCGGAACGGTCACCGCGCGGCACGGGGTCCTGGAGGTCGACGTGCCCGCCGGCGCGACGATCTGGTTCAGGCAGCCGCTCCAAGGGCCGTACGTCCTGGAGTACACCGCGACGCCCGTGTCCGCGGGCGGCGTCAACGACCGGGTGTCCGACCTGAACAACTTCTGGAACGCGGTCGACGTCCGGTCCCCCGACGACCTCTTCGCCACGCGTCGGGGCGGAGCGCTCGTCGAGTACGACTACTTGAAGACCTACTACTCCGGTTACGGGGCCAACTACAACACCACGACACGGCTGCGCCGATACGTCGGAGAACCGGGTGTGCGGCCGCTGATCCACGACTACACCGAACCGCTGCTCGTCGCCAACGAGCCGAACCGGGTGCGGATCGTCTCCGACGGCTCCACGGTCCAGTGGTGGGACAACGGGCGGCTCGTCTTCGACTACACCGACCCGGAGCCCTACACGAGCGGGCACTTCGCGTTCCGGACCACCTGGAGCCACTTCCGGATCAGCGACTTCAGGGTGTGGCGGTCGCAGCGTGAACACTCCTGATGAGAGGCCTATTCCTAGTTTGGTCAACACTTTAGGAGTGGCTTATCTCACCGCCCGTCAAGTCCTTCCTACGGTCGCGTAGGTCACATTCGAAGGTGAATCATGCACGGTTGTGGCAGACGATTCGAAGAATGACAGCAGCTCAGTGATCGGGTCGTACGTGGCGGTGGGGGACAGCTTCACCGAGGGCGTCGGCGACCCCGGCCCCGACGGGGCGTTCGTCGGCTGGGCCGACCGGTTCGCGGTACTTCTCGCGGACCGGCGGCCCGAGGGCGACTTCAGGTACAGCAATCTCGCCGTACGCGGGAAACTCCTCGACCAGATCGTCGAGGACCAGCTTCCGCAGGCCGTCGAACTGGCACCGGATCTGGTGTCGTTCTGCGCCGGCGGCAATGACATCATCCGGCCCGGTACCGATCCCGACGAGGTCGCCGAGCGTTTCGAGCGGGCCATCGCCCGGCTCACGAAGGCGTGCGGCACGGTCATGGTGACGACCGGCTTCGACACCCGTAATGTGCCCGTGCTCAAGCACCTGCGCGGCAAGATCGCCACCTACAACGGACATGTGCGGGCCGTCGCCGACCGGTACGGGTGCCCGGTGCTCGATCTGTGGTCCCTGAAGACCATCCAGGACCGGCGGGCCTGGGACAGCGACCGGCTGCACCTCTCCCCTGAGGGGCACACGCGCGTGGCGCTCCGCGCGGGACAGGTGCTGGGGCTGGAGGTGCCGGCGGATCCGGACCAGCCCTGGCCGCCGCTTCCCCCTCGCGGCCCGTTGGACGTGCGCCGGGACGATGTGCACTGGGCTCGTGAGTATCTGGTGCCGTGGATCGGGCGTCGGCTGCGGGGCGAGTCCTCCGGCGACCATGTGACGGCCAAGGGTGTGCTCTCGCTGGACGACATCAAGACGCGGATCGCTCCGGTGGCTTGAGCCGTGCGCGGTGCCGGGGCCGGGCGGTGCGGGGTGCGCCCGGCGTCCATGGCCCGGTCGCACTCCTGGGTGCTCCGGCTCGCGTGTCCCGCTATGCGGACCCTGTTCCGTCCAGTCCGAGTTCCCGCGTGAGGGCCTCGTCCACCCACTCCTGGGCCCGGGACCGGGGCACCGCGCCCGCGTAGGACGTCAGTTGGACGGCCAGGCCGTCCAGGAGAGCGGTGAGGCGCAGGGCCGTGGCTTGCGGGTCCGGGCAGTGGAACTCGCCCGCGGCCACGCCCTCGGCGATCACCTCCGTGAGTGCCGCCTTCCAGCGTCTGTCGAGGTCGCGGGTGACCTCCTGGAGAGCCGGTTCGCGCAGGGCCACCGCCCAGCCCTCGATCCACAGGCGCCAGCCCTTGGCCTGGCCCGTCGGCGCGTACCAGCGGACGGCCGACCGGAGCCGGCGCAGCGCGCTGGTGCGGCGGCCGAGGAGCTTGCGCAGCTGAGCCAGGTCGTCCTCGGCGGCGTAGGTGAACGCGGCGGCGACGAGCTTCTCCTTCGTGGAGAAGTGATAGAGCACCAGGGCGTTGCTCACCCCGAGCGCCGAGGCCACGTCGGCGATCCTGACGGCCGCAACGCCCCGCGCCTCGATCTGCTCGATGGCGGCCCGCAGCAGCTCCTCGCGCCGCTCGGCCACTGTCAACCGCACTCTCGCCACGGGATCACCCTAATCCGTCGCCCCCCAGGGCACCGACCGACGGGATCGAGGTCAGCGGTACCAGCCGAACCGCTCCGCGATCACCGGCAACCGGTCCGCGACCAGCGCGTGCGCGGCGGCGCGCGGCGAGGTGCCGTCCGCCTCCGCGCGCGCCAGCAACTGCTCGACCAGGGCGCGCATGGAACGGCGTATGTGCGCGAAGGCCTCGTCCGCGTCCGCGCCGATGTCGCCGAAGAGGGTCCACCACCACCAGGCGTTCGTCCCGGAGTTGACCACCACGTCGGGCAGTACGGTCACCCCCCGCGCGGCCAGCAGTGCCTCCGCGGCGGGCAGGACGGGCATGTTGGCCGCCTCGACGATCCAACGGGCCCTGATCCGCTCCTGGTTGCCGGTGTCGATCGCGTACGAGACCGCCGCGGGCACGAGTACCTCCGCGTCGAGCGAGAGCCAGGCCTCACCGGGCAGTTCGCGGTCGGCGCGGCGCAGGACCGAACGGTCCACGGTGCCGTGGGCGTCGCGGGCGGCCAGCAGCGCCTCGACGTCGAGCCCGGCCGGGTTGAAAATCGTGCCTTTGATGTCGGCGACGGCCACGACCGCGAGCCCCGCGCGCGTGAGGAAGCGGGCCGTGGCCCCGCCCATGGTGCCGAGTCCCTGTACGGCCACGCGCGTGCCCGCGTACGGCACCCCGGCCGCGTCCAGGGCCGCGAGCGCCGACTCGGCCACCCCGCAGCCCCCCGCCAGTTCGTCGAGCCCGATGCCGTCCACCGCCACGGTGAACGCGTCCGCGAGCCGCCGCCGGGCCGCGGTCTCGTCGTCGAGCAGCGGATAGACCGCCTGGATCGAGGAGACCAGACCGGCCTCCGAGGCCGCCCGGTCCACCAGGTCCTGGCTGAGACCGAGGTCCTCGCCTGTCGTCCAGCAGCTCTCGACGTAAGGCCGCATGGCGCGCAGGTAGCGCACGAGCAGGCCGTACGCGTCCGGGTCCCGGGGGTCGCAGTCGATGCCGCCCTTGGCGCCGCCCAGCGGGATGTACCGCGCCTCGGGGTCGTAGTGCAGGGCCTCCTTCATGGTCATGCCGCGGGCGAGCCCGGTGACCTCCTCCAGCGTGCAGCCCGGGCGCATCCGCAGGCCGCCGCTGGCCACACCCCGTACCAGCCGGTCGACGACCAGGAAGCCCTGGCGGCCGGTGACGTGGTCGGTCCAGGTGAGCGACAGCAAGGGGGTGGTCACACGGACTCCGGTACGGGCGAGGGGCTACTGAACGGGGGGTCAGTATTGGTATCCGGGTGCGGCCTGTCAACGTGATCCGTTCCGACGGCGTCCTTACCGGTGTGACCGGGCAGACCCCGGCACTGTCAGAGGGGCGGCCCATAATGGATGCCTCAGCCACTCCACCTGGAGGTACCGTGACCGGCTTCCGTCCCTTGAGCTCCGGGCTCCGCGCGTTGCAGCCCGCGGCCTTCGGTGCGGACCCGAGCGGCGAGCGCATGGCGCGTATCCGCAGATCCCCCCACTTCGCGAACGGTGTCTTCCAGAACCCGGGCGGAATCGCCCGGATCCGGCCCGAGGGATCGGCGAAGTTCGCCAGGACGTTCTTCGACAGCGACGGCCGACGGCTGCGGGCTCCGGAAGGCCGGATCCCGGTGCATGCCACCACGCTCGCCGACCTCTCCAAGCCCCCTGCCACCGGACTGCGGCTGACCTGGATGGGGCACTCCAGCGTGCTCGCCGAGATCGACGGGCGCCGGGTGCTGTTCGACCCCGTGTGGGGTGAGCGGTGTTCCCCGTTCCCCTTCGCCGGGCCCAAGCGGCTGCACCCCGTGCCGCTGCCGCTCGCCGCGCTCGGGCCGGTCGACGTGGTCGTCATCTCCCACGATCACTACGACCACCTCGACATGCCCACGATCAAGGCACTGGCCGGGACGGACACCGTCTTCGCCGTGCCGCTGGGGGTGGGGGCCCACCTCGAGCACTGGGGAGTCTCCGCCGACCGGCTGCGTGAGCTGGACTGGCACGAGTCGACCCAGGTCGCCGGGCTGACGCTGACGGCCACGCCGGCCCGGCACTTCTGCGGACGGGGGCTGCGGAACACCCAGCACACGCTGTGGGCCTCCTGGGTCGTCTCCAGCGGTGAGCACCGCATCTACCACAGCGGTGACACCGGGTACTTCGAGGGGTTCAAGGACATCGGCGCGGCCTTCGGGCCCTTCGACGCCACGATGATCCAGCTTGGCGCCTACTCGGAGTTCTGGCCCGACATCCACATGACGCCCGAAGAGGCCGTGCAGTCCCATTTGGACCTGCAGGGCGGTGACGCGGCGCACGGGATGCTGCTGCCGATCCACTGGGGCACCTTCAACCTCGCGACGCATCCCTGGGTGGAGCCCGCGGAGCAGACGATGCTGCTGTCCCACAAGGCCGGGGTCGCGATGGCCACGCCGCGGCCGGGGGAGCCGTTCGAGCCGGGGGCGATGCCGGTGGTCGACCCTTGGTGGCGGGGGGTGGCGCGGGCGCCGGCCGGGGGCTGGGCCGAGTTGCCCATGGCTGTGGAGGAGCGGGAGCCGGTGGCTGAGCGGTGACGTGAGGCTGGTGCTGGTGCTGGTGCTCGTGTTGGCGTGGTGCTGGTCGGGGGTGTCATCGCGTTGCGCGGTGCGGTGCCGTGCGGTCTGAGCCTCGGCGCTGACAGGCGCGGGGTCGCCGAGGTCCGGGGATCAGGAGTCACGCAGCCCCGGACGCCGCTGTTGAAGACCATCGAGAAGGCGATGCCCGGAGTTGCCGGTGCTTGCGGGCTGGGCGGGGCGGGGTCACGGTGACGCCTTTGGCCGTCCGGGCCGTTGGGTCCTTCATTGATGGCCGTCCCGTCGCGCCTCGTTCGGTCAGGGCCGTGGCTACGGCCAGGAGACGGCCGTAGGCCCACGACGTCGTCGAAGGGCGCCGGATTGCGTAGTGAGCCGCCGGTGTCCCTGTCGCTAGCCGGGGCCGAGCGGGCCCATCCCGGGGCAGTGCCACGCCCGCAGCACCCGCCGCGCCCCGCCCCGTCCGCGCTGCGGGAGAGGTGGGCGGGTGGCGCCGAACAAGAGCTGCATTGCGTGTGATCCACACCGGGCTCGGGACATTCGTCCTGCCGTGCCGGGGGTGAGGACACCGACTACCCGGAGGGGCGCGCACGCGTTGATGGGCCTCGGCCTCGTTCACGCGCAGGGGATGCCGACGCGTCGCGGCCGGGTGGCCGAGGCGGTCGGGCACTTTGGCGGACTGCCACGTTCAGTGACGATCCGGAAGGCTCGGGCCAAGGCTCTGGAGGGGTACCGGCGAGCCGTCGTACCCGGGGAACTGGCTGACGCGACGACCGAGGTGCGCGGACGCCCTGAGTCCTCGTCGGTCGCGCGTGACCGGTTCTGACCAGTGGTGATCGGTATTCACTCGTTCGGGGACGCTCGGTCGGTCGGCTTGTCGGTCTGTCGTGCGAGTCCTCATACCAGAGCGGGATGCTCCACGGGGGAGTTTGTCAACTGCCGCTCGCACATGATGCGTTGCCGACTACTGTGAGTGTCCGCCGGGCGACGAGGGGTTGAAGTCTTCGGTTCCCGCGACCGGTACGCCATGACGCATGCCCACGGCGAACAGCCGAGGTGCGGGGAGGAGGGAGGCGACGCGCCGGTGACCGACGACCATGCCGCCGCGCGAGCCGCCCGGCAACCCGCCCCGAAGCCCGTAGGAGCACGCGCCGGAGCCCGCCGACCCGGGCCGGCCGGCCCGGAGCCCTCCGGCCGACAGGACCGACGGACCAGTACAAGGACACCGATGTCTCACCTCCGCGCACCGGCCGCACGCGCAGACCGCCGTGAGGGCGGGCGGCACGGGCGGCCGGTCGCCCGCCCCGCCCCCTCGCTGCCTGAGACGCACATACGGCCGCAATTGCTGCGGCTGGCCGTGCTGCCGCCGATCGCGGTCGCCCTCAGCGGCTGCGCGGCCGTCCTGTTCACCGTCCGTTCCACCGGGGCACAGCCCGGCCTCATCCTGTGGGGTGTCCTGGCCGGCGCGGTCTCGGTGGCCCTCGCGGCCGTCCTCATCGCCGCCGTGGCGGCCGACCGCGCCGCGAAAACGGTGAGCGACCGCGTCGGCGCGTTGCGTCGCAGCAGCGCGCGCCGCGAGGCCGACCTGCGGGCCCTGGTCGAGGGACTGCGTCGCGGCGAGGTTCCGCAGGGGCGCGGCCCGCACAGCGGTCCGCCCGACGACGCCGACGACTTCGAACTGCTCGCCGCCGACCTGGCCCGTGCCCACGACGGGGCCGTCACCGCCGTCGTCCAGGCCGCCCAGCTCTCCAGCCAGGCGGGCAGCGAACAGAAACTGGAGGTCTTCGTCAACCTCGCGCGGCGGCTTCAGTCGCTGGTGCACCGCGAGATCTCGATCCTCGACGAGCTGGAGAACGAGATCGAGGACCCCGACCTGCTCAAGGGGCTCTTCCACGTCGACCACCTCGCCACCCGGATCCGCCGGCACGCCGAGAACCTCGCCGTCCTCGGCGGTGCCGTCTCGCGTCGCCAGTGGAGCAACCCCGTCTCCATGACGGAGGTGCTGCGCTCCGCCATCGCCGAGGTCGAGCAGTACTCCCGGGTCAAGCTCGTGCCGCCGATCGACGGCACGCTGCGCGGGCACGCCGTCGCCGACGTCATCCATCTGCTGGCCGAACTGGTCGAGAACGCCACGGTGTTCTCGGCGCCGCACACCCAAGTGCTGCTGCGCGCCAACCTGGTGACCTCCGGGCTCGCCGTCGAGGTGGAGGACCGCGGGCTCGGCATGCCGGTCGCCGAACAGCATCGGATGAACGCGCTGTTGGCGGACCCGGACCAGGTCAACGTCGCGAGTCTGCTGGCGGACGGGCGCATCGGACTGTTCGTGGTCTCGCAGCTCGCGAAGCGGCATGGGATCCATGTGCGACTCCAGACCAACATCTACGGCGGTGTCCAGGCCGTCCTCGTCGTGCCGCAGGCGCTGCTGGGTTCGACGCCGGGAGCTGTCGGTGCGCAGCCACCGGAAGCGGCGGGTACGGGCGGGGCAGCGGGGGCGGCCGTATCACCGCAGGCGACGGGCCGTTCGCGGCCCGGGCACGAGGCACGACACCGGGGAGTGCCCGCCGAGCCGCGTCCCGGGGCCGATGCGCAACGACGGGAGTCCCGAGGCACGGTGTCCGGCCTGAACGGCAGGGCGACGCCGACGGCGAAGAGCGGCGCGGCGGTGCCGCAGGGCGCCCGGCACGGAGACCATGGCCATGGGCCGGGTCTGAACGGGCGTGGTCGCGCGCCGGGTGGCGGCGGAGCCGTACTCGTCGGCGACGGGGCTGCGACGGACGACGGCGGAGCCGTGTCGAGTGGTGCGGGGCGTGGGGCTGGCGGCAGTGACCCTCAGCCCGGTGGCGACGGGCGCTTCTTGAACGGCGGCTCGGGGGCACCGGGCAGCGGCGGGAGCGTTTCGACTGAGGGCGGGCGCCTGCCGGGTGACGGCTCGCCCGCTGGGTCCGGTGGCTCTTCCCTGGACGGTCCCGGGGGCGTGCCGGATGGCGGCGGCCAGATGCCTGGCGGCGACTCCCTGCACAGTGGCGTCGGAGCCCACGCGAACGGCGACGGAGACGTACCGGGGGGCGGCGGTCGGGTGTCCGGCGGTGATACCCAGCCGGGTGGCGGCGGAGCCCTTCTGAACGGCTCGGGGGGACCGGGCGGTGGTAGCCCGATGCCTGACGGGCGTTCCCTGTCGAGTGGCAGCGGGTCCTCCCTGAACGGTGGCTCGGTCCTACCGAGTGGCGGCGGGCAAGGGCACGTCGCGGGCGGGGCCGTATCCGGCGGGAGCGGGCCCCTGGCCGGTGGCAAGGGAACGGTGACCGATCGGCAGCCCGGTGGCGGAGGCGGGCCGAACGGCGGTGGAGCGCACTCCGGGCGTCCCGCTCCGCTGCCCGTGCGCGGAGCCCGCGGGGCGCGGCCCAATCCGGCCGAAGCCGTGCCCGGGATCAGGCCCGACGACCGGAGGCTGGTGGCCGAGCACGTGGTCGCGCCGCCCACTCCGCGTACCGGGACCGTGCGCGGCACCATGGGCAAGCCCCAACTGCCGCGCCGCCGCGCCCAGGAGCACATCGCACCCCAACTGCGCGGCGGACCGGCACCACGGCAGGACGCCGAGTATCCCGCCGGCCACGACCCGGGACTGATGGCGGCCTTCCAGCGTGGGATCAGCCTCGCCGAGGCCCGGCAACACCTGGAGCCGGAGCACGGTGACCGGACTGCGCCGTTGCCGTTGCCGTCGCCGCGTAGGGAGGCCGGCCCCATGGACTCGGCGCACACAGCGCCCGCCCCCATGGGCCTCACCCCCATGGGGCCCGCTCCCGTGGACGCGGCCCACATGGACCCCGCCCACATGGGTTCGGCCCACCCCGACCCGGCCACAACGGGCCGCGCGCATACGGACACCGCCTACACAGCCACGGCCGGCACCGACACCGGCTCCTCGGCATCCGTCCCTCTAAAGCCCCGCCCCGCCCCGTCCCCCGACCCGTCCGCCGCCTTCGACTTCGACATCGGCCCGGATGCGAGCCACACGGACGCGAGCCACACAAACGCCGCACCCACGACCGACGCCGCCGCCATCGACGTAACCCCCATGGAGCGGCCCCACATACCCGAGACGCAACGGCTCGATCACGACCGCACCACCCCCCGGCACGACGGGAGCGCACCCGCCGGATGACCACCCCCGCGTTCACCCCACCCCCCAGCGCTCCCGCAGACCTTCGTACCTCAAGGAGTCGATCCACCATGGCGAGCGAAGCGCCGACCGGCCATGTATCCGATCTCGACTGGCTGATGAGCGGCCTCGTGCAGCGCGTGCCGCACACCAACAGCGCGGTTCTGCTGTCCTGCGACGGACTCGTGAAGTCGGTCCACGGCCTCGACGGGGACAGCGCCGACCACATGGCGGCCCTGGCCTCCGGCCTCTACTCCCTCGGCCGCAGTGCGGGCGTCCGCTTCGGCGACGGCGGAGACGTCCGCCAGGTCGTCGTCGAGCTCGACTCGACGCTGCTGTTCGTCACCACCGCCGGCTCCGGCACCTGTCTCGCCGTGCTGGCGGGACGCGAGGCCGACGCCGCCGTCCTCGGCTACGAGATGGCGATGCTCGTCAAGAGCGTGCGCCCCTACCTGGTGACCGCGCCCCGGCAGCACGCCGTCGAATCCCCGGCGATGAGGCCTTGAGCGTGGCGGCGGTCGGCGACGGGCCCTGGCTCGACGACGCGGCCGGGCGGCTGGTGCGGCCCTTCACGGTCAGCAACGGCCGCACCCGGCCGTCCATCGCGTTCGATCTCCTGTCGCACGTGATGGCCACCGGTGCCACCCCGATCGGCTATCTCGGCCCCGAGCACGCGCAGGCGCTGGATCTGTGCCGTGCGCCCGTCTCGGTCGCCGAGGTCGCCGCCCATCTCAAGCTGCCGGCGGTGGTCACCAAGGTGCTGCTGTCCGACCTCGTCGACTGCGGGGCGCTGACCACCAAGCCCCCCGAGTTCACCCACAACCCGACTGACCGGGCTCTTCTGGAGGCAGTGCTCGATGGACTACGACGACAGCTCTGATCCCTTCCCCACCGCACTGAAGATCCTGGTGGCGGGAGGGTTCGGGGTAGGCAAGACGACCTTCGTGGGCGCGGTCAGCGAGATCGCCCCGCTCAGCACGGAGGAACTGCTCACCACGGTCAGCGCCGCGACCGACAGTCTCGAAGGCATCGAGAACAAGGTCGAGACGACGGTGGCCATGGACTTCGGAAGGATCACCCTCGACCCGGAACACGTCCTGTACCTGTTCGGTACGCCCGGCCAGGAGCGGTTCTGGTTCATGTGGGACGAACTCTCCGAGGGTGCGCTCGGCGCGGTGATCCTCGCGGACACCCGCAGACTGGAGGACTGCTTCGCGGCCGTGGACTTCTTCGAGCAGCGCGGCCTCGGATTCATCGTCGCGATCAACGAGTTCGACGGGGGGTACCGCTACGACCCCGAGGAGGTCCGCGCCGCCATCGACCTCCCGCCGGAGATCCCGATCGTGCGCTGCGACGCCCGGATCTCCAGTTCCGGGGTGCAGACCCTGCTCACCCTCGTACGGCATCTCATCGCCCACAGCCCGGCGCCAGCGCCGAGCCACGGCGCCCACATGTGACCCCCGCACACACCGCTACGGAGCCGCATATGACCGACGTCCACAGCGACGGCCGCCCATGAGCTACGACCCACCGCGCCCGGCCGGTCGACTGCTGCTCACCCCGGAGGACAAGGAGGCCCCGGACCGGACGCGACGGCTGCGCCTGCTCGGGCTGGGGGAGCATCCGGAGCCCGTGCTCGACGCCTTCGCCGAGCGGCTCGCCGAGCGCACGGGTGCGCCGTACGCGATGGTCAACTTCCTCGGCGAGCACCGGCAGTTCTTCGCCGGCCTCAGGATTCCTGCGGCCCGGCCCCCGGCCGACGGCGAGGAGGCCAAGCCGGAAGTGGGCCGTTATATGGCGCGCGACCATGGGTTCTGCCCTCATGTGGTCGCCCGGCGCAAGGCGCTGGTCCTGGAGGACGTCCGTGACTACCCGCGGTTCGCGGGCAACCCGGTCGTCGACGAGTTCGGCATCCGTTCCTATCTGGGCGCACCGCTCATCGACTCCACGGGGATGGTGCTTGGCACGGTGTGCGCGGCGGACGTGGAGCCACGGACCTGGGGGAGGTCCGGCCTGGAGACCATCAAGTCGTCGGCGGCGGAACTGGTCGCACGCCTGCAGCGACGGGAGGCCGACGGGCTCCCGGTGCTGTGACGGGCGAGACGGCCCACAGCTAGCCGACCGGTCCAGTACCTACGTACACTCGTGGTGTGGGACGCACCAGTGACGCCAGGCAGAAGATCCTCGGTGCCGCGCGCTCGCTCATCGAGGGGCGCGGCTACTCGGCGCTGGGCGTCGCCGAGATCTGCAAGGCGGCCGGGGTGCCGAAGGGCAGTTTCTACTACTTCTTCGAATCCAAGGAGGCCCTCGCGCTCGCCGTCGTCGACGAGCACTGGGCGGCCCAACGCCGGGAGTGGGAAGACGCGTTGGGCGCGGACACCACCCCCCTGCAGCGGCTGCGCGGCCTCTTCGAGCAGACCGAGGCCGGTCAGCGCGCCGTACAGGAGGGCTGCGGCACGGTGTCGGGCTGTCTGTTCGGGAACCTCGCTCTGGAGCTGAGCAACCATGCCGAGCCCGTGCGCGGGCGGCTGCAGGAAATCTTCGACGCCCAGGTCGACATGGTCGAGGCGGTCGTCGCCGAGGCCCTCGACCGCGGCGACGTCACCGTGTCCGACGCCCGGGGGGCGGCGCGGGCGGTGGTGGCCCAGTTGGAGGGCCAGGTGATGTTCGCCAAGCTCTACAACAGCCCCCAGCGCCTGAGCCCTCTGTGGGACAACTGCCGTGCCCTGCTGGGTGTCACCGGTTCCTAGTAACCGCGCCAGACGTTGTCGAACGCGGCGTCCTCGATGACCTTCCGCTGGCGTACGGCCTCCAGTTCCATCACCGCGTCCCCGACCGCGGCCAGCACGGTGGCCGCAACGTCGGCGAGTTCCCCGGCCGGATCGTCACCGACCCCGGCGGCTGCGGCCAGGGCGGCGAGGACGGGTTCGCCCGCCGCCCGCCGCTCCTGGGCCTGTCGCCTGGCCGCCGAGTCCACCAGCTCCGTCCGCCCGGTCCGCAGCGGGAACCGGCGGCCCCGCGAGCGGGTCGTCAGCCCGACCCGCTCCAGGTCGTCGACGTAGGCGGAGGACAGCCCGCGGCCCCGGCGCCACAGCCAGTCCTCGACCGACTCGTACGGCTCCTGCCGTACGAGCGACTCTGCGGCTTCGTCCAACAGCCGGTCACCCGTGGGGGATTGGGCATTGGGCAGGATGCGGTCGCCGTCCAGGACGAGGGCGTGGGCGTCGAGAAGGTCGAACAGTTCGGCTCCCGCGAGCGCGAGCGAGAGATCACCTTGCTCGACCGGCTTGTCGGCGGTCACGTCGAGGGCGACGATCGCGAGGTCCCGTGCGGTGGTCATCAGCGGCTCCACGTCGGTTGGCCGGGTTCGGCGGTGTTGCTCAGGGGCCCGGCGCGGCGGGCCGGGCGTCCTCGGTCGATTCTCGCTGCTGTTCGGGGACCGCGTGTCCTTCTACGACCATGTGGTGCGGGAAGCCGACCCGCAGCACGGCGGCGGCCGCGGCCGCGGTGAGAACCGTGAGGGCGGCCAGGAGCAGTGCCCAGTCGTAGCCGTGGTGGAGGAGCGGGGCGACGACCAGCGGGCCGAGGATCTGGCCGACCGAGTATCCGGCGGTCAGCAGGGCGACCGAGCGGGGGAAGCGCAGATGGGCGCCGGTGGCCAGGACGAGCGTGCTGACGCCGATGAACGTGGCGCCGAACAGCACCGCCGAGCCGAGAGCCGCGGCCGTACCGCCGACCAGGGCGGGCAGGGCGATGCCGACCGCCTGGACCACGAGTGCGGTGAGCAGCAGTCCGGGACGTGACCAGCGGCGGCCCAGCCGGGCCCACAGCGCGGAGGACGGTACGGCGGCCAGGCCGACGAGCACCCAGGCGCCGCTGCCGACCCAGCCGGGGGAGCTCTGTCCGACGGCGGCGACCAGAAAGGTTCCGGCGACGATGTAGCCGACACCCTCCAGCGTGTAGCTGACGAACAGCGCACCGAACCAGCGGCGTGTGCGGGGCCTCGCGCTGCCCCCGCCCGCGGTGGCGGCCGGCCCCTCGTCCGGCCGTAGGTTCCATGAGGCGGCGGCGAGCAGCGCGGCAAGTACGGCGGCGGCCCACCAGGCGGTGCGCCAGTCGGCGACGGGCCGCACGACCAGGACCAGCAGACCGGACAGCGCGATGCCACCGCCCACCCCGCCGAACGCCCAGCCGGACCGGTGCGGCGGGTGTTCCCGCAGGTGGTGCAGGAGGGATCCGGCCGCGACGACGAACACCAGGGCGCTCGCCACACCGGCCGCCAGCCGCAGCAGGCCCC
Source organism: Streptomyces sp. NPDC005402 (assembly GCF_040606575.1). Classification (NCBI taxonomy): domain Bacteria; kingdom Bacillati; phylum Actinomycetota; class Actinomycetes; order Kitasatosporales; family Streptomycetaceae; genus Streptomyces; species Streptomyces sp. NPDC005402. Next base: position 294,430 of record NZ_JBEXFB010000008.1, on the reverse strand, counting down.
AGACGAGGGTGCTGTGGGTGAGGGGCATCGCGGCGAGCGTGCCGGTCAGCAGGAGCAGACAGGCGCGCAGTACGGCGCGGGACCGGACCAGTACGGGGGCCAGGATGCCCGCGACGGCGCCGACGAGATAGCCCGCGTAGTTGGCGGTGGCCAGGTTCGCGCCGGCCCCGGCGGACAGGGCCGCCTGGGTGTGCATCAGCGGCAGGATCGGGGTGTAGACGAAGCGGCCCACTCCCATGGCCGCCGCGAGCGCGGCCGCGGCCCGGGTGACATGACCCCAGGGGGACGGAGCGCTCACTTCGTACCGGGGTCGTTGGGGTGCGACTCCAGTGGAGTGACGGTGAGAGTCATCCACGGGCGCAGCGGCAGGGTGCCGAGCACCTTCGCGTGGAGTTCCTCCTCGTCGGCGGCCCGCCACACGCCGATGCTCCGCAACTCGCCCACCGGACGCCACAGTCGGGCCAGGTTGCCGGTCGCGGCCAGTTCCTTCGCGCGTACGGCCTCGGCGGCCCGACGCCGGTCGACCTCCTCCTGGGCGGTGCCCTCGGGAACGGTGGTGGTGATCTCGACCAGGAACTCTCGCATGACGCGCTCCGCTCGTCGTTGGTGAGCCCATCGTGCTCGCGTCACCTGCACCGATGCCACGACCGGCTGCCTCGCTGCTGATAGGCGCAGCCTCCCAGCGCGCGTACGATGGCGCCCGTGGAACTGCGCCAGCTGCGGTACTTCGTCGCGGTCGCCGAGGAGCTGAACTTCGGCCGGGCCGCCGAGCGGCTGCTCATCGCCGGGCCCTCGCTCTCCCAGCAGATCAAGGCGCTCGAACGGGATCTGGGTGTCCGGCTGTTCGACCGCGACCGCCGCAAGGTCTCCCTCACCCCGGCCGGTGCCGCCCTCCTCCCGCACACCCGCGCCCTGCTGGACCGCGCCGACGACCTCAAACGCCGGGCCGGCCGCCTGTCCGGTTCGCAGGCGGTGCGGCTCGGATACGTCAACTGGCTGCCCGCGGACCTGATGTCGCGTACGGCTGCGGTGGCCCAGGTGCACATCGACGCCTGGGTCGCCCCCTCCCACACCCAGGCCGCGCGCGTCGCCGACGGCAGCCTGGACCTCGCCGTGTGCTGGCTGCGCACCGAGGACCTCCAGCGGCTCGGGCTGCGGGCCCGGCTGATCGGCGCCGACCGGCTCTACGCCGTGTCCAGGGGCGGCGACAGCGGCGACGTACCCGAAGTGACGGCCCGCGACACTGATGTGCTTGTCGACGACGACCTCACGGCCTGGGCCGCCTGGAACGTGTACGCCGAGGAGCTCGCGCAGGCCACCGGCGCCCGTACGGTACGCATCAGCGACGGCGCGATCACCGGCCCCGCCTTCTTCGACCATGTGCGCCGCTGCACCCGCCCGGTCGTCAACTCGCCCAAGGGGCAGACCAGTCCGATCCCGCCGGATCTGGTCCGCCGCGAGATCGTCGCGCCGAAGGTCTACTGGACCTGGTCCCTGGTGTGGCGCGAGAAGGAGGACCGGGCCGGTGTCCAGGCCGTCGTCGACGCGCTGTGCGAGGGCGTCGGCGACCTCGGCATCCATGCCCCGGACGTCTGGCTGCCCGCCGACGATCCGTACGCGAAGCCCTCTGACCTGCGCTGACCTGCCCTGGGAGCCAGCGCCTTCCAGACGGGAGGAAGCCGATCCTTCCGTCTCCCGGTGGGCCGGCCTACCTTCCAAATAGTCGACCGGTCGGCTAGTACCGGTCACCGACTCGAAGAAGGTCACCATGAGCACGCAGAGCCAGAAGGTCGCCATCGTCACGGGTGCCTCGCAGGGTATCGGCGCCGCCCTCGTCGAGGGCTACCGCAAGCTCGGGTACGCCGTCGTCGCCACCTCGCGCACCATCGCACCCGTCGATGACGCGGACGTCCTCACCGTTCAGGGCGACATCGCCGACCCGGCCACCGCGGAGCGCGTTGTCGCGGCCGCGGTGGAGCGGTTCGGCCGCATCGACACCGTGGTCAACAACGCGGGCGTCTTCGTCGCCAAGCCGTTCACCGAGTACACGGCCGAGGACTACGCCACCATGACGGGCATCAACGTCGCCGGTGTCTTCCAGCTCACCCATCGGGCCGTCCCGCACCTGCTCGCCCAGGGGGGCGGCCACATCGTCAACATCACGACCAGCCTGGTCGACAACGCCGACTCCAACGTCCCGTCCGTCCTGGCCTCGTTGACCAAGGGCGGTGTGCAGTCCGCGACCAAGTCCCTCGCCGTCGAGTACGCCACCCGCGGCATCCGCGTCAACGCCGTGTCGCCCGGCACCGTCAAGACGCCCATGCACGCCGAGGAGACCCATGAGTTCCTCGCCGCCCTGCACCCGGTCGGACGGATGGGCGAAGTGAGCGACATCGTCGACGCCGTGCTCTTCCTGGAGACGGCGCCGTTCGTCACCGGCGAGATCCTGCACGTCGACGGCGGTATGAGCGCCGGACATTGACGGATCGTCAACTCGCTCACCAAGGAGCCGACATGATCACCCCAGCCACCCCCGACATGACCACCCCGGTCGACGACAAGGCGATCCTGAGCGGAGTCCTGGACCGGTGGAAGTCCGGCGTCGACGCCCACCAACCGGCGCGCGTGGCCGCCCTCTTCACCGAGGACGCCGTCTTCCAGGGACTGCATCCCTACAGCGTCGGACGGCAGGGCGTCGCCGAGTACTACGAGTCCCAGCCGCTCGGCATGAAGGCGGCCTACCGCATCCTGGAGACCCGGCGACCCGCCGACGGCCTGGTCCTGGGCTACCTGGACGTCGAGTTCTCCTTCACGGACCGGCCCACGCTCGCGGTCAAACTGGCGGTTCTCCTGACCCGTGCGGGGGACGGCTGGTACATCAGCCACTATCAGGTCTCCCGCCTCGACTAGGGCCGTCCTGGCCGAGCGGCCCGAGGCGCACGGCCACGGAATGTTCCTGCATGCCCTGCCTGCGCCCCGGTGTCATTCGGCCATGGGCCGCGCGGTTCCCCCGGCCGGAATCTCCACCGAACCGGCCGGGGGAACCGCGCGTGACCGCGTCGCCGACACGACCTGGGACGGCGGGCCGAGGCGGATCGCCGCATCGACGACCGGCGGCGGGTGACCGAGGCCGGGCGCCGGTGCCGTCTGCGTCCTGGCCCCGGACCACACCCGCACCGACCTCGCCCGCGAGGCGCTGCTCGCGGGCAGACGGGCCGGTGGACACACCCGGCAGGTGCGGGCGTTCGGCGACCCCTTGGTGTACGGCGACGACACCCGGGTGCCGGGCGAGCCGGCGGTGGCCGACGGGCACGCGCGGGACGGGCGCCGGCCGCCTCAGCGGAGCAAGACGCCGAGCCCAGCGGCGCGGGCCCGCTGATCGTCGACGAGTTCCTGAGGTTCGTGTGGGGGGCGGGCTGCGTCCGCGAGGAGTGAGTCGCCCGGAACCACGCCGTGACCGCCGTCCGGGCGCCCGTACGTGAGACCCCGCCCCCGCTCTCCCACCCGGCCGCCCATTTCCACGGCGCCCACCCGGCGTGAAGCGGAGCTGTGGCGGCGCTTAAGAAATCCTCGATGGACCAGGACGGTGTCGTACGGCAGATTGCTGGGCGTTTCCACCCCTCGCACCCACAGGAGCCGTACCTTGAAGGCGCTGGTCAAGGAGAAGGCGGAGCCCGGGCTGTGGCTCGCGGACGTCCCGGAGCCGGCCGTCGGGCCCGGCGACGTACTGATCAAGGTGCTGCGCACCGGCATCTGCGGCACCGATCTGCACATCCGGTCCTGGGACGGGTGGGCCCAGCAGGCGATCCGGACGCCGCTCGTGCTCGGGCACGAGTTCGTCGGCGAGGTCGTGGAGACCGGGCGCGATGTCACGGAGATCGAGCTCGGGGACCGGGTGAGCGGCGAGGGGCACCTGGTCTGCGGCAAGTGCCGCAACTGCCTCGCCGGGCGGCGACACCTGTGCCGGGCCACGGTCGGGCTCGGCGTCGGCCGGGACGGAGCCTTCGCGGAGTACGTCGCCCTGCCCGCCGCCAACGTGTGGGTGCACCGGGTCCCCGTGGAACTCGACGTGGCCGCGATCTTCGACCCGTTTGGCAACGCCGTGCACACCGCGCTGTCCTTCCCGTTGGTCGGCGAGGACGTGCTGATCACCGGTGCCGGGCCGATCGGACTGATGGCGGCGGCGGTCGCCCGGCACGCGGGTGCCCGCAACGTCGTCGTCACCGACGTCAGTGAGGAGCGCCTGGAACTGGCCCGCAAGATCGGCGTGAGTCTCGCCCTGAACGTGTCCGAGGCCCGGATCGCCGACGGGCAACGGGAGTTGGGGCTGCGCGAGGGCTTCGACATCGGCCTGGAGATGTCCGGGCGGCCCGAAGCCCTGCGCGACATGATCGCCAACATGACGCACGGCGGCCGGATCGCGATGCTGGGACTGCCGGCCGCGGAGTTCCCGGTGGACTGGGCCCGGATCGTCACCTCCATGATCACCATCAAGGGCATCTACGGCCGTGAGATGTTCGAGACCTGGTACGCGATGTCGGTCCTCCTGGAGGGCGGCCTCGACCTCGCCCCCGTGATCACCGGCCGGTACGGCTACCGCGACTTCGAGGCGGCGTTCGCCGACGCGGCGAGCGGCCGCGGCGGCAAGGTCATCCTCGACTGGACCAACTGACTTAGGGACTGACGATGTTCGACTCCGTGCGCGACGACCTGCGCGCCACCCTCGACGAGATCCGCGCCGCCGGACTGCACAAGCCCGAGCGCGTGATCGACACCCCGCAGTCCGCGACCGTGCGGGTCTCCGCGGGCGGCCGCCCCGGCGAGGTCCTCAACTTCTGCGCCAACAACTACCTCGGACTCGCCGACCACCCCGAGGTGGTCGCCGCCGCGCACGAGGCCCTGGACCGCTGGGGCTACGGCATGGCCTCGGTTCGCTTCATCTGCGGCACCCAGGAGGTCCACAAGGAGCTGGAGGCGCGCCTTTCCGCCTTCCTCGGCCAGGAGGACACGATCCTGTACTCCTCCTGCTTCGACGCCAACGGCGGTGTCTTCGAGACCCTCCTGGGCCCCGAGGACGCGGTGATCTCCGACGCCCTGAACCACGCGTCGATCATCGACGGGATCCGGCTGTCGAAGGCCCGCCGCTTCCGCTACGCCAACCGTGATCTGGCCGATCTGGAACGGCAGTTGAAGGAGGCATCGGGGGCCCGCCGCAAGCTGGTCGTCACCGACGGGGTCTTCTCGATGGACGGTTATGTCGCGCCGCTCAAGGACGTCTGCGACCTCGCCGACCGCTACGACGCCATGGTCATGGTCGACGACTCGCACGCGGTCGGTTTCGTCGGCCCCGGCGGCCGCGGCACCCCCGAGCTGCACGGCGTCATGGACCGTGTCGACATCATCACGGGCACCCTCGGCAAGGCGCTCGGCGGCGCCTCCGGCGGTTATGTGGCCGCCCGCGCCGAGATCGTCGCGCTCCTGCGCCAGCGCTCACGGCCGTACCTGTTCTCCAACACGCTCGCCCCGGTGATCGCCGCGGCCTCCCTCAAGGTCCTCGACCTGCTGGAGTCCGCGGACGACCTGCGGGTGCGGCTGCGGGAGAACACCGCGCTGTTCCGGCGCCGGATGACCGAGGAGGGCTTCGACGTCCTGCCCGGCGATCACGCCATCGCGCCGGTGATGATCGGCGACGCGGCGCAGGCGGGACGCCTCGCGGAGCTGCTCCTGGAGCGGGGCGTGTACGTGATCGGCTTCTCGTACCCGGTCGTACCGCAGGGGCAGGCGCGCATCCGCGTGCAGCTGTCGGCCGCGCACTCCACGGACGACGTGAACCGCGCGGTGGACGCCTTCGTCGCGGCCAGGGCCGAGCTGGCGGCCTAGTCCGGACGTATCGCGACAGACGTCTTGCGATAATCGATCCCATGATCGAAGCGCGGCGGCTCCACATCCTCCGTGCGGTGGCCGACCACCGCACGGTCACTGCGGCAGCCGCCGCGCTCTATCTCACGCCCTCGGCGGTCTCGCAGCAGCTCACGGCCCTGGAGCAGGAGACCGGCCACCGGCTCGTCGAGCGTGGTGCCAAGGGCGTACGGCTGACTCCCGCGGGGGAGATCCTGCTCAGCCACACCAACGCGGTCCTCGCCCAGCTGGAGCGGGCCGAGGCCGAGCTGGCCGCCTACAGCTCGGGCGCGGCCGGCACGGTCACCGTCGCCTCCTTCGCGACCGGGATCGCCCTGGTCGTGGCGCCCGCGGTGGCCCGCCTCGCATCGACGGCCCCCGGCATCCACCTCCGCGTCCAGGACGCCGAGGGCGACGCCAGTCTGCCGATGGTCCTGGACCGGCAGGTCGACGTGGCGGTCGCGGTGGAGTACCGCGGGGCCCCGCCGGCCGACGACCCCCGCCTGGCGCACGTGCCGCTGTACGCCGAGCCCTTCGACGCGGTGGTGCCGGTGAGCCACCGGCTGGCCGACGCGGGCGAGGTGCCGCTGGCGGAGCTGGCCAAGGACCCGTGGATCGGCCCCTACCCGGGCAACCCCTGCCACGACGTCGTCGTCCTCGCCTGCGAGAACGCCGGTTTCCAGCCACGCCTGGAGCACTCCTCCGACGACTTCCGCGCGGTCGTCGCGCTGGCGTCGGCCGACGCGGGAGTGGCGTTGGTGCCGCGTTCGGCACTGATCGGGATGGACCTCGACGGAGTGGTCGTACGGCCGGTGGACGGGGTGGCGCCGACCCGCCGGGTCTTCGCCGCCGTACGGCGCGGAGCCGAGGAGCATCCCCTGATCCGTCCCGTCCTCGACGCGCTCGCAGCCGTATCCGAGGGGTAGGGAACCAGCCACGACTCGAACGCAGTCTGGGTTGTCATGCGTGTGACGATGATCCTTCCGGCCCTGACCGAGGCGACCAGCCCGCTGTTCCGGCCCATCAAGTACTCGCTGTTCCCGCCGCTCGGCCTCGCGACCCTGGCCGGCTATGTGGACCCCGGCGACGAGGTCACCCTCCACGACGAGCACGTCGAGCGGATCGATCTCGAAGCCCTCGACACCCCCGACCTCCTGGTCGTCCAGCCGTACATCACCTCGGCCCGCCGCAGCTACGAGATCGCCGACCACTTCCGTGCCCGGGGTGTGCATGTCGCGATGGGCGGCCTGCACGTCACCTCGCTGCCCGAGGAGGCGGCCGCCTACGCCGACACGATCTTCACGGGCCCGGGGGAGGACACCTGGCCGCTGTTCCTCAAGGACTTCCGCGACGGCGTCCCGGCCCGTCGCTATGACTCGAAGCAGCGCTCCCTCGCCGGACTGCCGCCGATCAGACGGGACCTGATCAAGCGTCACCTCTATTTGGTCCCCAACTCGATCGTCGTCTCCCGCGGTTGCCCGCACCACTGCGACTTCTGCTACAAGGACGCATTCTTCGAGGGCGGAAAGTCCTTCTACACCCAGGCCGTCGACGACGCCCTGGCCGAGATCGACCGACTGCCCGGCCGCCACCTCTACTTCCTCGACGACCACCTCTTGGGCAACCGGCGCTTCGCGCAGGCCCTGCTCGACGGCATGAAGGGCATGGGGCGGCTGTGGCAGGCGGCGGGGACGGTCAACTCGGTACTGGCACCGGACCTGTTGGAGCGGGCGGTGGAGGCGGGACTGCGCAGTCTGTTCGTCGGCTTCGAGACCGTCAACGACGCCAACCTCGCCGAGCGCCGCAAGAACCAGAACATCGGCGCCGACTACGCGGCCGCGGTACGGCGGCTGCACGACGCCGGGGTCATGGTCAACGCCAGCTTCGTCTTCGGGCTCGACCAGGACGGCCCCGACGTCTTCGACCGGACCGTGGCCTGGGCGGTCGAGCAGGGCATCGAAACGGCGACCTTCCACATCATGACGCCGTATCCCTCGACCGGCCTCTGGAAGCAGCTGGAGTCCGAGGACCGCATCGTGCACCGCGACTGGGATCTGTACGACACCCGCCATGTCGTTTACCGGCCCAAGGGCATGACGCCGCGTCAGCTGGAGGACGGCTACTGGCGGGCGTACCGCGACTTCTACCGCTGGTCCAACATCTGGCGGGGCTCCGCCGCCCAGCCGGGCCGCCACGAACGGCTGCGGCACCTCGCGTACGCGGGCGGCTGGAAGAAGTTCGAGCCCGCGTGGGATCTGCTGATCCGGTCGAAGCGGGTGGTGCGCGCGATGCCCGCACTGGAGCGGACGCTGGCGGCGTTCGGAGGCAGGGAGTAGAAGGGGTCTCGTACTTGGGATAACATCCCGAATGTGAAACACGATGAGTCCGGGCCCGACCCCGTCGACACCCGCCTGGGCGTCCGGCTCGCCGAGCTGCGGGCCGAACACGGCTGGTCCCTGGGCGAGTTGGCCGAGCGCAGCGGAGTCAGCAAGTCCACCCTCTCCCGCGCCGAGCGCGCCGAGATCAGCCCCACCGCCGCGCTGCTGAACCGGCTGTGCGGGGTGTACGGGCGGACCATGTCCCAGCTGCTCAGCGAGGTCGAGGCCGAGCCCGCACTGCTGGTCCGGGGCGCCGACCAGCCGGTGTGGGAGGACCGGGCCTCCGGGTTCGTACGGCGGTCCGTGTCGCCGCCGCACTCCGGGCTGCGCGGCGAACTCGTCGAGGGCCGGCTCGCCGCCGGTGCCGACATCGCCTACGACCGGCCGCCCGTGCCCGGCCTGGAGCAGCACATCTGGGTTCTGGAGGGCGCGCTCGACGTCACCGCCCAGGACGTCAGGCACCACCTCGGCACCGGGGACTGTCTGCGGCTGCGGGTGTGGGGACCGACTCGGTTCCGGTGCGCGGGCCCCGACGCGGCGCGATACGTGCTGGCGGTGGTCCTGCCGTGAACGTCACCCGCCTCGACGAGGCCCAACTGTCGGATCGAATAGAGGAGTTGGCCGATCTTCTGGTCGACACCGTGGACGGCGGCTCCTCCATCGGCTTCCTCGCACCGATGGACCGCGCGGCGGCCGTCGCCTGGTGGAAGGAGCGCGTCGGCGCGGTGGCCGCGGGGCACCTGGTGGTCTGGGCGGCGTACGACGGTCACCGCGCGGTCGGCACCGTCAGCCTCGCCTTCCCGGACAAGCCCAACTCCCGCCACCGCGCGGAGCTGGTCAAACTGATGGTGCGCCGGGACGCGCGCGGGCAGGGCCTGGGGCGCCGGCTCCTCGGCACCGCGGAGGAGGCCGCCCGCGCGGCCGGAATCACCCTGCTCCACCTGGACACCGAGACCGACAGCCCCGCCGAGCGCCTCTACGGCTCGGCCGGCTGGACCCGGGCCGGTGTCATCCCCGACTACGCGGCCGATCCCGCCGGGGTGCTGCGGCCGGCCACCCTCTACTACAAGCGGCTCGGGGCGACCGCTCCGACCAGGTGATTGTCAGAGGCAGCGGCTACGGTGCCTGTCATGCCGGACGCCGAAGACGTACGCCGTATCGCCCTGTCCCTGCCGGACACGACGGAGAAGATCGCCTGGGGCATGCCCACGTTCCGGGTCGCGGACAAGATGTTCGCCACGCTGCCCGAGGACGAGACCTCCATCGCCGTGCGCTGCCCCAAGGAGGAGCGCGACGAGCTGGTGCTGGCCGAACCGGGGAAGTTCTGGATCGCCGGCCACGAGGCGCAGTTCGCGTGGGTGCGCGCCCGTCTCTCCGCGATCGAGGACGAGGGCGAACTGCGGGACATCCTCGCCGACTCCTGGCGCCAGGCGGCTTCGTCCCGGCTGCTCGACGCCTATCCGGAGCTGGGGCTGCCTAGGGGATGAGGAAGGCGCCGACCCGCTCCCGGAGCGACCGTACGTCCAGCCCGTGGGCGGTGACGTGCTCCTCGATCGTGCCGTACCGCCGCAGCTCACCGCGGCCCACGCCCAGGCCCAGCACCCGGTGCGGTACGTCGGCCAGGGCGTCGTTCGCCGCCGCGGTCGACGTGCCCGCCAGGTACGGTTCGACCAGGACGACATCGGCGCCCGCCGCCCCGGTGGCCCGGCGCAGCGCGGCCGCGTCGAAGGGCCGTACGGTCGTCGCGTACAGGACGGTCACGTCGAGGCCCTCCGTGGCGGCGAGCACGTTGTCGAGCATCGGCCCGACCGCCACCACCACTCCGGAGCGTCCCTGGCGCACGGTGTGGAACCGCTCGGCGTCGACGGGGAGCGCCTCCCGGTTGGCCTGGAGCGACAGCCGTACGTACACCTTGTCGTCGCCCGCGGCGACGGCGTGCCGCAGCAGGGTCTCGGCCTCGTCCGGATGCCCCGGCACATGGACCGTCCAGCCGTCGAGCGTGTCCAGCAGGGCCACATCGCCGGGTGCCATGTGCGTGTATCCGCCCGCGGGCCAGTCGAAGGACGCGGCCGCACTCACCAGAACCGCCCCCACGTCCTGGTGGCCGAGGTCCAGCTTGACCTGCTCGAAGGGCCGCTCGACGAGAAAGCTGGCGAACGTGTGCAGCACGGGCCGCAGCCCGGTCAGCGCCAGGCCCGCGCCCGCCCCGACGAGGAGCTGTTCGCGGATGCCGACGTTGACGACCCGGTCGGGGTGCCGGTGCGCCGCCTCGGTGAAGCCGTCCCTGCCGATCTCGGCGAGGACGACGGCGACCCGGGGATCCTCGTCGAGCAGCCGCGAGACGACGGTGGTGAAACGCTCACGCATGGTGTCCATGGAGCTGTGAACCTCTCTCGGAAGCGGGATCTTCAGGCGGACTTCGGCTCTACGCGGGCCACGACCACGTGCGGACGGCCCGGATGCGGCGTGGTGAAGGCGGCGAACAGCGCCTCGTGATCACGGCCGTCCACCGTGACCGCGGACCAGCCCGCGGCCTCGAAGCGGGCCGCGATCCCGCCCGGCCGGGCGTGGCTGGCGGAGGAGTTGTCGACGATGACGGTGTTCAGGCGGTCGAGTCCGGCGGGCCCGGCGAAGGCGATCGCCTCGTGGTTGCTGCCCTCGTCCAGCTCGGCGTCCCCGACCAGCACCCACACCCGCGGATCGTCGATGCCCTGGGCACGCAGCCCCAGCGCGGTGCCGACGCCGATCGGCAGTCCGTGGCCGAGCGACCCGCTGCCGATCTCGGCTCCCGGCACCAGCACGCGGTCCGGGTGATGGCCGAGCGGCGAGTCGTAGGAGCCGAACCCGGGCAGCCAGTCCACGGGCACGAAGCCCTTCGCGGCCAGCACCGCGTAGTACGCCATCGGCCCGTGCCCCTTGGACAGCAGGAACCGGTCCCGCCCGGAGTCGTCCGGTCGCTCGGGGCGCACCCGCAGCACGCGGTCGTAGAGCACCCACAGCACGTCCAGCGTGGACGTGGCCGCCGGTCCGTGCTTCTCGTCGCCCGTCATCAGCCCCATGAGCCGGGGCAGGTCCTCGTAGTCGTACGTCCGTCCGCGTTCCTCGGTGATCGTCATGCGGACGATCGTGCAACCTCAACCGAACTCGAGGTCAAGCGGGAAAGGAGTGCGCGACCACCGACCCGAGTGCGGTATGGTTTCTCTGCGCGTTCGGCCAGGGGAAACCCCAGGTCAGACAGGCACCGGGACGTGGCGCAGCTTGGTAGCGCACTTGACTGGGGGTCAAGGGGTCGCAGGTTCAAATCCTGTCGTCCCGACGGTGCGAAGGGTCTTCGCAGGCGAGAGCCTGTGGAGGCCCTTTTCGTGTGATCCGCTCCCGTCCCGGGCTCACGGGCGTCGTCCGAAAGCTGCCCCGCGGCTCGATGGCGCGCGCGCTCGGTGGCGGCCGGACGGCTCCTTCGGCTTCGTTCGTCGGGAGCTCCTCCCGGGCCGGGCCGAGCGTTGCTCAGAGGCGGTCGGCGTCGACCACGGCCTGGGCGAAGGCGCTGGGTGCCTCCTGCGGCAGGTTGTGACCGATGTCCGCGATGGTGCGGTGCTCGTAGGCGCCGGTGAAGTGGCCGCGGTACGAGGAGCCGTCGCCGGGCGCCGTGAAGGGGTCCAGCGCCGCGTCGAGGGTGATCGTGGGGACGCCGATGGAGGGCTGGGCCGCCAGCAGCTTCTCGTAGCGGTCGTAGCGGGGTTCGCCCTCGACGAGGCTGATGCGCCAGCGGTAGTTGTAGAGCACGACGGCGGCGTAGTCGGGGTTCTTGAAGGCCTCGGCGGTGCGCGCGAAGGTGGCGTCGTCGAAGTCCCAGCCGGGGGAGACGAGGGTCCACACGTAGCGGCACAGCGCGATGCGCTTGTCGACGGCCTCCATCGCCTCCTTGCCGCGCTCGGTCGCGAAATACCACTGGTACCACCAGTTGTGCTCCACGGCCGGGATGGCGGGCCCCAGCTGCGCCTTGCGGTCGGTGATGAGGTAACCGCTGGTGGAGACAAGGGACTTGACGCGTTCGGGCCACAACGCGGCGATGATGTCGGCGGTGCGTGAACCCCAGTCGAAGCCGGCGAGGGCGGCCTTGTCGATCTTCAGGGCGTCCATCAGGGCGATGATGTCCAGCGCGATGGCCGACTGCTCGGCGGTGCGCGGGGTGTGCCACGACAGGAAGCGGGTGCTGCCGTGTCCGCGCAGGTAGGGGACGATGACGCGGTAGCCCTGGTCGGCGAGCAGGGGCGCGACATCGACGAAGCTGTGGATGTCGTACGGCCATCCGTGCAGGAGGAGTACGACCGGGCCGTGGGCGGGGCCGGCCTCGGCGTAACCGATGTTCAGTAGCCCTGCCTTGACCTGCCTGATCGTGCCGAACCCGGTGTGGGTGCCCGGGGTGATGGTGGGCACGGTGGCGGTGCTCGGCCGAGCCGGTCCGGTCGCGGCGGATGCGCTGGTCTGCCGGGCGGACAGCGAGACCCCGGCCGCGCCGGTGCTCAGGCCGACGGCCTTGTTGAAGGTACGCCTGTTGATCATGTGAAGCCCTCCGTCGTGTGTGTCCGGTGACCGCTGCCGCTCTCGGTGTGACGACCTTTGCATGCCATACGTCACCGGTCAAGCCGGTGATGAGTGGCGATTGGTAGGGCCGTGGCGGTCTCTTGCGGTCTTTTTGTCAGGAGTTTCGGCTCACTCCATGGCGGCGCGTCACTGTCTTGACCGGTGACGTAACGACTGCCATGCTGGCATCACCGCCTCAAGGGGTGACAGGAGAAGGGTCCTGGCCGACAGGTGTGTGTGGAGACCTTTCGATCCGGATGGAGGGCACCGTCGTGGCAGTCAGCTACACCGCCGTCGTCGATGTCGACGGAGAAGGCCGCAACGGCGGTCCCGAAGAGCTCGGCGCGGGTAGCGCGAGCGACCCTGAGCAGTTGCCGGCCGCTGGCTGGGCCGCCTGTCTCCTCGGCGTCCGGCGTCGCGTTGCCACGAGCCGCAAGGTCCGGCTCACCGGCACGGACATCACCGCCAAGACATCCCTGCCGCACGGCGACGACGGCGAGTTCACCCTCTCCGCGGCCGCACGCCCGTCCTCGGCGGCGTCGACCAGGCCACGGGCCGGGACCTCGCGCACGCCGCGCACCAGATCTGCCCCTGCTGCGGCAGGCTCCGCGGAGCGCGACTGGCCGACGGACACGCAGGTGTGGAACTGGGCGGAGAGCACGGCACTGTCCGGCTGTGGCCCGTCGGCCCGCACCTTTCTCTGAGAAACGGGTCGATGGCCCGCACGGACGGAGACGCCAGGTGACCGGATCGGGACCGGGTGCCGCCCGACCTCCGCCCAACCTCCGCCCGACCCGCTCGAACACGGTGACGAATCAGCCGACCCGACCGACCCGCACCCACCGAACCATCGAAAGCGAGACCCCAGTCATGGATCTGAAACTCGAAGTCGTCATCCTGCCCGTCTCCGACGTGGATCGCGCCAAGGCCTTCTACGTGGAGCAGCTCGGCTGGCGCCTCGACGCCGACTTCCCGATCGACGACGGTTACCGGATCGTGCAGGCGACTCCGCCCGGCTCCGAGTGCTCGATCATCTTCGGGAAGGGCCTCACTCTCCAGGAGCCCGGCACGCTGCACGGCCTCCAGCTGACCGTCACCGACATCCTCAAGGCCGGGGAGGAGCTGACCTCTTGCGGTGTGGAGGTCGCCGGCCCGTTCCGCGACGAGACCGGCGCCTTCCACCACGCCGGTGACTCCCACCGGGTGCCCGGCCTCCACCCCGAGCGGGCCAGCTACGGCACGTTCGCCGCCTTCAAGGACCCCGACGGAAACGAGTGGTTCCTGCAGGAGGTCACCGAGCGCGCCGCCGGCCGCTGAGCCCCGCCTGGGTCCCCGACGGACAGGCACCCACCCGACCGGCTCCGTTGTCGGAGGACGTATGGGGAAGGTGCGTTGCGAGACGGTCCACGAGTGGCGGAGAAGCCGGGGCAACGGGCTCGCCGCGGCCTACCTCGACGACCTTGCCGGACCGGGCTCGTTGCCCGTTCGAGGGGTTACGTGTTCCGGCTGCGGTCCGCGCGGACCGCAGCCGCCGACTCGCCGCCGAATGCGCATGCGGAGGAAAGCAGGACGGCCGGCGAAAGTACGACCGCGGTCGGCGATGCGGTGACGGGGTCGGAGGGCGGTCAGTGTGTCGCGGCGGCGGGGGCGGACTTCTTGCGCGCCCGGTATGCGGCGGCCTTGATCTTGTTGCCGCAGGACTCCATGCCGCACCACTGGCGCCGCATGCCCCGGGAGCGGTCGATGTAGACGCGCGTGCACTCGGGGTTGCCGCACTCCTTCATCAGCGGCACGTCCGGGCCGCTGAGCAGCTCCACGGCCTGACGGGCGACGGTCGCCAGCGCCTGCTCGGGCGTCGCGTCGATGTGTCGGCCCGCCAGGGTGAGCTGCGGCGTCACGGGGGTCTTGCGCGCGGCGGCGTTCACCACGGCGAGCGCCTCCCGGTCGAACTGCTCGTCGAGCCGCCGGTTGGTGACGAGCCGGTAGAGGGCCTCGCGTACGGCCGTCGCCTCCTGGACGTCGTCCTCCTTCCCGGGAGTGATCGTGTCCACCAGCCCGGACTCCACGTACCAGGCATTCAGCCGTTCCGGCGTCACGAACATCTCGAACCGGGCGGAGCGCCGGGCGCGGAGGGTGGCCGCGAAGTCGAGGGCAGGGTGTCCGCACACGAAGACATGGTCGAGATTCACATCACCATCTTGACAGGTGACTCCAGCCGGACGCAAGAAGCGTTGGCCGCTCCACCGGCGGGTCCGCAGACCGGGTCAGGCTAGCGGGGCGGCGCCAGGCGGGTCGACGTCGGCTTCCCGGCCAGGCTCCGGCGGGACGAGGCGATACGGCAGGGTGTCCAGGACACTGCCCGCCACTCTGATCAACGGCCAGGGCGAGCAGGTCACCCGGACCCCGTGCGGCTGCCGCAGGTGATCCGCAACCGGGGCCGCGGCGACCCGGCCCCCACCGCCCGCGGACCCCGCCGCGTGGGGCAGTTCGGCGGGGCACCCGTGGCGTGAGCCGGTCAGACTCCCTGCTCGGCCGGGAACGGCGGGTGGCCGTACTCGCTCATCGCGTCGATGAGCCAGCGGGCCAGGTAATCGGCGAACGAGGACCGCGGGAGCAGGCGGTAGGTCGGAGCGTCGTCCGTCTGCCAGAGGAGTACCGGGACGGGGCCGACCGTGGTCGACACCGCGCGGCCGGGGCCGAAGGCGCGGGGATGCAGGTCCAGCGGACAGCCCTTCTCGAGGACCTCCCGGGCGGAGGGGCCGCTCAGCTCCAGGGTGGTGCGGTTCGCCGAGACGTCCACGACCGAACCGGGGTCGCCGTCGAGCGCCTCCCGCAGTTCGGTGGCCACGGCGCCTGCGTCGGCGCGGGACAGCACGAGCCACTCGTCGGGGCCCAGCCACATCACCGTATGGGGGGCGCTCGTGGCGGTGTCCCCGCACCCGCCGGGGAGAGACGCCCCCAGAACCTGCCCGATCCGGTCGGCCGCCTCGGACGCGGGGTCGACCCGTACGTTCACCATCGTGAGGAACGGCAGCTCGGCCAGCGTGACGCCCTGGGCTCCGGTGACGGCGGCGGCGCGCATCCGCTCCTGCAGGTGGGACAGGGGGCTGGTGCGCAGGGCCACCGGTCCCGCCATGGTCGGTTCAGCCATCTCGCCGGGTCCCTTCGGGGTCGTAGAGGACGAAGTCGGTCACCTCGACCGGCACCAGGGCCTCGCCCACCGGGGCGAGCAGGGTCTGGCCCTTCCTCGCCTGCCCGTCGGCGACGAGAGCGAGGGCGAAGGGGCGGCCGAGGGCCGGGCTGTGGTAGCTGGAGGTGACATGGCCGAGCATCGGCACGGGCACCGTCTTCACATCGACGTCCGGCGCGACGAGTTGGGTGCCCTCGGGCAGCCGGGTCGTGCGGTCGGCCGGGAGCAGGCCGACCAGTTGCTTGCGGTCGGTGCGGGAGGTGTCGGCGCGGGCGAAGGACCGCTTGCCGATGAAGTCCTTCTGCTTGGAGACCACCCAACCCATGCCCGCGTCCTGCGGGGTGACCGTGCCGTCGGTGTCCTGGCCGACGATGATGTAGCCCTTCTCGGCCCGCAGGACGTGCATCGTCTCGGTGCCGTACGGGGTGATGCCGTAGGGCCGGCCGACCGCGTCCACCTCCTCCCAGACCGAAAGGCCGTACCAGGCAGGGACGTTGATCTCGTAGGCCAGTTCGCCGGAGAAGGAGATCCGGCAGATTCGGGCCGGGACGCCGGAGGCCAGGGTCGTCTCGCGGAAGGCCATGAACGGGAAGGCCTCGTTCGACAGATCGAGGTCCGGTGCGAGAGGGGCGACGACCGCGCGCGACTGCGGGCCGACCACGGCGATCGTCGCCCATTGCTCGGTCACCGAGGTGCAGTGCACGTCGAGTCCGGGCCACTCGGTCTGCAGCCACTCCTCCAGCCAGTCCAGGACGCCCGCGGCGCCGCCGGTCGTGGTGGTCATGAAGTAGCGGTTGTCGTCGAGACGCAGGGTCACACCGTCGTCGAAGATCATGCCGTCGGGCTTGCACATCACGCCGTAGCGGCCCGTGCCGGGCTTCAGCTTCTTGAAGGCGTTGGTGTAGATCCGGTTGAGGAACTCGCCCGCGTCCGCACCCCAGATCTCGATCTTGCCGAGGGTGGAGGCGTCCATGAAGGCCACCCCCTCCCGGGCCGCCCGGCACTCGCGCGCCACGGCCGCGTCCATGTCCTCACCGGCCCCCGGGTAGTACCGGGGGCGCTTCCACTGCCCGACGTCCTCGAACTCCGCGCCGTGCGCCACATGCCAGCTGTGGATCGACGTGGTCCGCTCGGGATCGAAGAGCTCGCCGCGTTCACGCCCCGCCAGGGCGGCGAAGGCGATCGGCGTGTACGGCGCGCGGTAGGCCGTGGTGCCGATCTCGCCCAGGGAACCGCCGAGGGCCTCGGCGATCACCCCGATCGCGTTGACGCCGGACGTCTTGCCCTGGTCGTTCGCCGTGCCGAGCGAGGTGTACCGCTTGACGTGCTCGACGCCGCGCATGCCGGCGCCGGTGGAGCGCCAGACGTCGGCGACGGTGACATCGCGCTGGAGATCGACGAAGTGACTGTCCCAGGTGCCGGGTTCGCCGTCGGGGGCGGGCACCAGCCATAGGGCGCGCGTCGGGCCGGGCGCGCGCCGAGCGCGCTCGGCCGGCACGGGCACCGGGAACCCTGCCGCTGTCGCCGCCACCGCTCCGGCCCGTGTTCCCTCGGCCAGACACCCGTCGAGGTCGTACGTCCCCCGGGCCGCCCCCACGACCTGCTGATCCCGTACGGCCCCGTCCGGTACGAACGCGGCGAGCCCGGAGTCCCAGCGCAGCCGGCCCTGACGCTGGCTGTGCAGATGCACCACCGGGCTCCAGCCGCCCGACACGGCGAGCAGATCGCAGGCGAACGACTCGGGTTCACCGGTGAGTTGGCCTTCGGTGTCGAGAGCCTGGACGGTGACGCCGGTGAGCCTGTGCTCGCCCGCCGTGTCGACCACAGCGCTGCCCGTCAGCACCCGCACGCCCGTCGTCGCCACCACCTCGGCGGCCCGGTCGGATAGGTGGGGACGCGCGTCCACCACGGCGGCGATGTCGATGCCGGCCGCGTGCAGGTCGGCGACCGTGTCGTAGGCGCTGTCGTTGGTCGTGCTCACCACGGCCCGTGAACCCGGCGCCACGGCATACCGGTTGAGGTACACGCGTACGGCCCCGGCGAGCATCACGCCGGGCCGGTCGTTGCCCGCGAAGACCAGCGGCCGCTCGTGCGCCCCGGTCGCCAGGATCACCTGGCGGGCCCGGATGTGCCACAGCCGCTGCCGTGAGACACCTGCGGGGGCGGCCGCGCCGAGGTGGTCGGTGCGCCGCTCCAGCGCCAGCACGTAGTTGTCGTCGTACGACCCGAAGGCCGTGGTCCGATGCAGTACGACCGCCTCGGGGGCGGCATCCAGCACCGCACGCAGCTCCTCGGACCGCTCCCGGTCGGCGGGCTCCGGCTGCTCGTCGACGAGGATCACGCGGGCGCCGGATGCGGCGGCAGCGGCGGCCGCCGCGAGACCCGCAGGTCCGGCGCCGACGATCAGGACGTCGGTGTGGACGTACTTCTTGTCGTAGACGGCGGGATCCGGAGTGGGGTCGAGCCGGCCCATCCCGGACAGCGTGGTGGCGGACAGCCCGTCGTAGAGTTCGACGGTCGTGGCGGGAAGCATCCCCTCCGAGCACGAACCGCCTAGCTGCACCAGGGCGTTGGGCTCCTCGACGCCTGCGGCGACGATGCCGCGCGGTTGGCCGCGGTAGAGGGAGGGGGCGACCTCGACGAGCCCGTTCGCCAGCATCGCGGAGGCGAGGGTGTCACCCGGGTGACCGGTCAACTCCCGTCCGTCGACAGTGAATCGCAGCAGGGTGCCGCGGTCGACTCGGCCGCCTCGCGGCAGCCGGAAGTGCTGGTCGGTCATCGGTTCCCTCCGGGGCGAGGCTCGTCGAGCCGGTACGAGGTCAGCACCTCGTGGGTGGCGGTGTCGCGCAGGACGTTGAACCAGCGGCGGCAGCCGATGCTGTGCATCCACCGTTCCGCGAACGGGCCCTTGGGGTTGTCGCGGTAGAAGACGAACTCGGCCCACTGCTCGTCGGTGAGGTCGGCGGGGGAGTCGGGGTAGGGGACATGGGCCTGTCCGCCGTAGTGGTACTCCGTCTCGTTCCGCGGACCGCACCATGGGCAGGTGATCAGCAGCATGGCGTTCTCCTCAATGCCTCAATGCCTCGATGCCTCAATGCGTCGACGCCTCGATGCCTCAGTGCGCCACGGCCGCGGCGCCGTGCTCGTCGATCAACGCACCGGTCGTGAAGCGGTCCAGTGCGAAGGGGGCGTTCAGCGGATGCGGTTCGCCCGTGGCGATGGTGTGCGCGAAGGTCCAGCCGGCCGCCGGAGTGGCCTTGAAACCGCCCGTTCCCCAGCCGCAGTTGACGTACAGGTTCTCCATCGGAGTGCTGCCGATGATCGGCGAGGCATCCGGGGTGACGTCGACGATGCCGCCCCAGGTGCGCAGCACATGCGCCCGCGCGAAGATCGGGAACAACTCGACGGCGGCGGCCATCTGCTGCTCGATGACGTGGAACGAGCCGCGCTGACCATAGCCGTTGTACGAGTCGACGCCCGCGCCCATCACCAACTCGCCCTTGTGGGCCTGGGACACGTACACGTGGACGTGGTTCGACATGACGACCGTCGGGTGCACCGGCTCGTGCAGTTCGGAGACCAGGGCCTGCAGCGGGTGGGACTGCACCGGCAGCCGTACGCCCGCCCGCTCCGCCAGCACGCTGCTGTGTCCGGCGGCCGCGAGGCCGACCCGGCCGGCGTGGATGCGGCCGCGGTTGGTGTCGACGCCCACCACCCGGTCGCCGTCCTTGAGGAAGCCGGTGACCTCGCAGCCCTGGATCAGGTCCACGCCCAGCTCGTCGGCGCGGCGGGCCAGCGCCCAGGCGACATGGTCGTGCTTGGCGATGCCGGCCCGGGGCTGGAACGTGCCGCCCAGCACCGGGTACCGGGTGCGGGACGAGACGTTGAGGATGGGGCAGACCTTGGCGACCTCGTCCGGCTCCAGCCACTCGGCGTCGACCCCGTTGAGCCGGTTGGCGTTGACGCGGCGCACCCCCTCGCGGACGTCCTGGAGGGTGTGCGCGAGGTTGAGGACGCCGCGCTGGCTGAAGAGGAAGTCGTAGTCCAGCTCCTCCGGGAGCCGCTCCCACAGCTTGAGCGCGTGCTCGTAGATCGCCGCGCTCTCGTCCCACAGGTAGTTGGAGCGGATGATCGTGGTGTTGCGGGCCATGTTGCCGCCCGCGAGCCAGCCCTTCTCCAGGACGGCCACGTTGGTGATGCCGTAATTCTTGGCGAGGTAGTAGGCGGTGGCGAGGCCGTGGCCGCCGGCGCCGACGATGACGACGTCGTACGACCGCTTTGGCTCGGGGTTGCGCCAGAGGAAGTCCGGGTGTTCCGGCAGCGGTTCGGCACTCATGCCGCGCCTCCGTCGAGGTGGGGGTAGAGGGGGAAGGCGGCGGCGAGTTTCTCGACCCGGGCGCGCAGTTCGTCGTCGGGCCGTTCGCGCTTCAGCGCCTCGGCGATGATGTCGGCGACCTCGCGGAACTCCGTCTGACCGAAGCCCCGGGTGGCCAGGGCGGGCGTACCGATCCGCAGGCCCGACGACACCATCGGCGGGCGTGGGTCGAACGGCACGGCGTTGCGGTTGACGGTGATGCCGATGCGGTGCAGCCGGTCCTCGGCCTGCTTCCCGTCGAGCTCGGAGTTCCTCAGGTCGACCAGAACCAGATGGACTTCGGTGCCGCCGGTCAGGACGGTGATCCCGGCCTCGGCCACGTCGTCGGCCAGCAGCCGTCCGGCGAGGATCTTCGCGCCCCGCAGCGTGCGCCGCTGGCGCTCCTTGAACTCATCCGAGGAAGCCACCTTGAAGGCCACCGCCTTCGCCGCGATCACGTGCTCCAGCGGACCGCCCTGCTGGCCGGGGAAGACCGCCGAGTTGATCTTCTTGGCCAGACCGGCGCGACTGAGGATGACACCACCGCGCGGGCCGCCGAGGGTCTTGTGGGTGGTGGTCGTGACGACATCGGCGTACGGCACCGGGCTCGGGTGCAGGCCCGCGGCCACCAGCCCCGCGAAGTGCGCCATGTCCACCAGCAGATACGCGCCCACCGCGTCGGCGATCCGGCGGAACTCGGCGAAGTCCAGCTGCCGAGGGTAGGCCGACCAACCCGCGACGATCATCTTGGGCCGGTGGGCGAGAGCGAGCTGTTCGACCTCGTCCATGTCGACGCGCAGGTCGGACTCGCGCACGTGGTACGGGACGACGTCGTACAGCTTGCCCGAGTAGTTGAGGCGCATGCCGTGGGTCAGGTGCCCGCCGTGCGCCAGGTCGAGGCCGAGGATCGTGTCACCGGGGTCGAGCAGGGCGAACATCGCTGCCGCGTTGGCTTGGGCGCCCGAGTGCGGCTGGACGTTCGCGGCCTCGGCGCCGAAGAGCTCCTTCACCCGTGCGATGGCCAACTGCTCGACCACGTCGACATGTTCGCAGCCGCCGTAGTAGCGGCGGCCCGGGTAGCCCTCGGCGTACTTGTTGGTCAGGACCGAGCCTTGGGCCTCCATCACGGCGGCCGGGGCGAAGTTCTCCGAGGCGATCATCTCGAGGGTGGACTGCTGGCGGCGCAGCTCGGCGGCCACCGCCTCGGCGATGTCCGGGTCGAGTTCGCCGAGGGGGAGGGAGAGCGGCGAGGCGGGCGTGGTGAGCGGCGAGGTGGGCGACGTACGCGTTGCCATCTGTGCACCATCCTGGGAGCCGGCTAATGAGCAACTGATATATCAGCCTGTGCGGTAAGGTATGGGAGCTCGCCGCACAGGTCAAGGGGGCATCCATGCAGCAGGTCGCGACCGAGATCGAGGAGCTGTCGCTCGCCGAGCGCGCGTACCGCGCCATCCGGGACCGGCTCGTTATGCTGGAGATCCGCCCGGGCGCGCCGATCAACGAGGAGCAGCTCGGGCAGTCCCTCGGCGTCGGACGCACCCCCGTACGCGAGGCACTCAAGCGGCTCCAGTACGAGCGACTGATCACGACCTATCCCCGCCGCGGCACCTTCGCCACCGAGGTCAACATCACCGACCTCGCCCACATCTCCGAGGTCCGCCAGGAACTGGAACCCCTGGCCGCGGCACAGGCCGCCCGGCGCGCCACGGCCACCGACCGCGCGAACCTGACGGCCCTGCTGAGGGAACTCGACACCGCCGGGGCTCCCGGGCGGAACTCCACCGAGCTCATGCACCTGGACCTCCAGGTCCACCGCGCCATCTACACGGCCACGCACAACCCGTACCTGGAGGACACCCTCGTCCGCCACGACAACCTCGCCACCCGCATCTGGTGTCTGTTCGTGGACCGGCTCTCCGACATGGCCGGCCATGTCGAGGAGCACGGACCGCTGATCGAGGCGATCGTGGCCGGTGACCCCGACACGGCGGCACGGCTCGCCCGCAGCCACGTCGAAGGCTTCGAACAGGCCATCCGCGAGGCCATCTGAGGCCGGCGGGGCACCTCGCCGACAGCGGTGACCCGCGCGGCTGGGTCGACGCGGGCATCACCCCCATCGACCGGGTCGCCGCCCGCGTACGCGGGCGGCCCCGAACCGGCCGTATGGGAGTGGTACTGGCCGGCCCGGCTGTCGGTCGACCTCGACGTCACCGACGCCTACGCCGACACCGAAACGGCCCGTTCACCGGGCCTGCGGCTGAGGCACGCCGCAGGCCTGGAGGTCCCGCTGTACACCTTCCAGACGAGCTACGCCACTGGACCCGCTGTTCGCCGCCCCGCGGCACAACACCGTCACCCGCACCCTCGCACCGTTCCTCTCCGGACTACTCCCCTGAGGGCGCGGTCAGCGGGACTCCCGATGCCACCGGGGTGCCGAAGTTCGGAGTGCCGTCGGCGTTCCAGGTGAACTTCTGCGCCCTGGTGGTGCGGTTCATGTCGCAGCCGCCGCTCGCTGAAGTGTTGGCGTGGTAGACCATCCAGTCCTCGGTGCCGTCGGGCGACTTGAAGAAGCCGTTGTGGCCGGGGCCGTACACCCCGTTGGCGTTGGACCGCTGGAAGACCGGGTTCGGCGACTTGACCCAGGAGGAGGAGCTGAGCGGATCACCGCCGTTGTAGGTGAGCATGCCCAGCTTGTAGTCGGGCGTGGAGCAGTGGCTCGCCGAGTAGACGATGAACGTCTTCCCGCCCCGCTGGAGCACCTCCGCGCCTTCGTTGACCGCGCCGCCCACGGTCTCCCAGCTGTAGGTGGGCGTGGACAGCACACGCCGGGTGCCGCTCGCGGTCCACGGGTTGGAGAGCGGCCGGATGAACATGGGCTGCGATCCGTTGTAGAAGGTGCCCAGCAGATAGAGCTGACCGTTGAGTTGGAGGATGCTCGGGTCGAGTTCCCAGGTGTTGTCCTGGGTCGGGTCGAGCAGGTCGGCCTTGAAGCTGTAGGGGCCCATCGGGTCGAGCCCGGCGCTCTCCAGCACATGGATCCGCTGGGTGCCGAGGTCGTACGGCTCCCGCCCGGCCGTGTAGTAGAAGTACCACCGTTTGCCGTTGGGCCCGTCGAGCAGGTGGAACTCCGGCGCCCACATGGTGCCCGCCCCGTTGGGCCGGCTCAGGTTGAAGATCACCTGGTCGGAGGCGGTGGCGAGCCCGGCGAGGGTGCTCGCCTTGCGCAGGGTGACCGTCGAGTTCCAGGTCGTGGTGGCGAGGTAGTAGTAACCGTCGTAGTACGTCAGCCAGGGGTCGGGCCCGTGCTGGGAGAGCGGGTTGGTGAAGGTGCCCGCGCTCGTGCCGCCGCCGGTGAATGCGGGCAGCCGCCACACCCTGCCGCTGCTTGTGGCGCACGGCAGTTGGACCAGGTTGGTGTTCGACGCCGAGGAACCACCGCTCGGCGCGACACACTTGCCGGAGCTGACGGACACCAGCTGGAAGGTCCTGTCGGTACCCGGGACCGTGACCGGCACCAGCCGCCACTGCTGGTTCGTCCCACCGTGGCACGGCCACTGGATGATCGCCGCGTTGTCCGCCGTGGAGGCGCCGTAGACGTCCAGGCACTGACCGGACTGGGTGGTGATCGTGTAGGTGTTGTCGCCCGTACCCGCGACGGGCGTGTAGGAGAGGTTCTGGCTGGGGCTCGACGAGCAGGTGAACGCCCGGAGCTGAGCACCCGCCGTCGTCGAACTCCCGGGCAGATCAGCGCAGTTGCCGCCGCTCTGGTTCACCGCCGTCGAGGTGAAGGAGACGGCGGCGGACGCGGGCGGTGCGACGAGGAAGGCCGCTGCCAGAACCAGCAGGGCCAGCAGAACTCTGCATCTGGTCACGGGCCGTACACCTTTGCTTCGAGGAGGCCGACGGAGTTGCTGCCGTTGCTCGTGAGCAGCACCCGCAACCTGGTGGTGTCGATGGCGGTGAAGGTGACGCTGTTGTACTGGTTCTTCGCCAGGGGATAGCCGCTCGCGCCCGGGACGTCGACGTAGGCGCTGCCGTTCCAGTACTGGAGCTTCCAGGAGGCGGGCATGTCGATGCCCTGGTCGTCGTCGAAGAAGTACACGTCGGCCTTGTTCAGGGTCTTCGCCGACGGCCAGGTCAGTTCGGCCCACTGCTGGCCCGTCTGCGGCCAGGTGCCCCAGCGCGGGTTGACGGTGTCGTTGGACGAGGGCGGATCGATGTCGTCGTTGACCGCCGCGACGCTCTCCCAGGAGGAGGTGTACGAGGCCGAAGCCGTCGCCGACGCCGCCTGGTTGGTCGGTGGCTGGGCCCCGCCCCGGTTGAACACCTTGACCTCGGTCAGGCCCGTCCTGGCGCCGGAGGCGTTGGTGGCCAGCACCCGGATGCGCTGGGCGCTGATCGCCGGGAACCGCACCAGGTTGTAGTTGGCGCGCGGAGCTGCCGGACTCTTCGTCTGGCTCGGTGCGTCCACCCATGAACTGCCGTTGTAGTACTGGACGGTGTACGCCGACGGAGCGCGATAAGTGCTCGAAGCCGGGCGGCTGTCCTTGAAGTACAGACGCACCTCGTTGAGCGTGCGGGCGTTACCGAAGTTGAGCTCGTACCAGTCCTGCGCGGCGGATCCGCCGGCACCCCAGAACGGTTCGTTGGTGGGGTAGCCGTCGACCGCCCCCGCGGTGCTGCTGCCGGAACCGGTGGAGGAGGCGGACACCGTCGCCCCGGCGGCGAGGTCGGTCAGGTCGGCGGTGAGGTCGACGCCGGCCTTGGCGAGCATGTCGGTCATGCGGGGGCTGTCCTGCACGACCTGGTTCGGCGCCTTGAGCCCGGGGACGGCCGTGTGGTGGGTGACGGTGCCGCTCGTGGTGACGTCACCGGTGGCCGGATCCCAGGTGAAGGGCACCAGTGAGCCGACCGTGGCGACCCGGCTGCCGTTCACGTAGATCGAGTAGCCCTCCGGGATGCCCGGGTAGCGGACCACACCGTCGGCCGGGTCGTCCCAGACGATCGACAGGTCGGCGCCCCGGTAGCGCAGGTTGTTGACCGTGAAGTGGTCCCAGCCGATGTTGATGGGCGAGAGCTCCACCTTGGCGTCGCTGCGCGGCCGGAGCCCCGCCACGTCCTCGATGACGGTCCAGTTGCTGCTCCCGAGGATGTTGTGGTGGATCCAGGAGCGGTAGTCGATGCCGCTTCCGTTCCAGTCGGCCCAGAACTCGTTGGCGTCGGGCCACTGGGTGTTGCCGCCGACGTACTGCGCCCAGGTGTTCCAGTAGAGGAGCTTCTTGTAGTCCGTCGCATTCATCCAGGAGTTGGGGTAGTTGCGCAACACCGAGGAGTACAGCCGGAACTGGACCGTGGAGTTGATGGTCGAGAAGTTGTTGGAGCCCGGGTTCCCGGCCTCCGCGGCCGCCTTCTTGTCGACCTGGTTGGCCGTGTAGAACGGGAAGACCGGGTACTGCGCCGGGTCGTCGAACAGGCGCAACGCCTGCTTGTACGTTGCCGTGTTGGGGACGGCCCCGACCGAGAACGGGTAGTAGTTGTTGATCTCCTTCCAGGGGACCCACTCGTTCGTCGACTTCAACCGGTGCTCGAAGAGTTGGCGGTTGGGGTTCCAGAGCACGTTGACGATGGCGTCCTTGATCTGGCCCGCGAGGGTGCGCATCTCCGTGGCCTTGGCCGTGTTGCCGGTCGCCTCGTAGGCCTGCGCGGCGGCGAGGGCGCCGCTGTACTGGTAGGCGGACTCGGTGCGGTCCATGTTGCCGGGCTTCCAGTGGAAGGAGACCGCGTCGGCGTCGTTGCCGGTCAGAGCGCCCCAGTCGTACTCGATCAGCTTGTTGTTGTCGTGGTCGTAGTAGGCGAGCTGGCCCTTCACGTCGCCCTCGGCGTAGTGGGCGAGCTGGGCGGCGATGGCGGGCTGGCCGCCGTGGATCTGGTAGCTCTTCCAGGCCGCCTCGGCGATGTACTGGGTGTAGCTGTTGGACCAGTTCTCCGGATCACCCGGGTTGTCTAGGAACCGACCGCCCTTGGACACCTGGCCCACGCTGAGCCAGTCCCCGTATGAATAGGCCGGGTTGCGCAGGTACTTGAGGTCGTCGATGTGCATCGGCTGGGTCAGTGCGATCGCGTTGTTGTAGCCGAGGACGCCCTCGGTGGAGGTCGGGAACTGGAAGGTCTGCCCGGGGATGTCGGCGTCGAGGTTGTTGAAGCGCATCAGCCACCAGCGGTAGTAGATGTTCTTCTTGATCGCCGGTTCGGGTACGTCGATGTAGGGCACGTTCTGGGCCCACCACAGGTTGTAGGCCCGGACGTGGGTCGCGAAGGCGGTCGCGTTGGAGTAGCCCGCGTAGGCGTTGTACTCGCTGAGCGACTCGGGGATCTCATCGGTGACGAAGCCCATCACCAGCTTGGCGGTCACCGTGGCACCGGCCGCGACGGTGACCGACCGATTGAGCCCGCCGCTGGAGACCGAGAATCCGTCGCCGGTGAGCCGGGGCCGGATGGTGGTGAGGTTGTTGTAGGCGTTGACCTGGCCCGTCAGCTCGCTGCCGGTGCCCGAGGTGGCGTACGGCGAAGTCGCCCGCAGTTGCAGGGTCGTCGAGCTGCTGCCGTTGTTCTTGATCGACAGGTTCGTCACGGCGACGTTGTTGTCGGTGATGAACTTGGTCTGCTCGACCGAGACCGAGCCGTTGGTGTGCACGCTCTTCCAGTTGCTGGGCGCCTGGCGGCGCTGGGAGACCTGTTCGGTGAAGGTGCCCGGGGTGATCGCGACCGTGTAGGCGCTGTTGTCGCTGATGCTCTCCCAGTAGGCGACCTTGCCGGCGAACCCGAGCTTGGTCGGGTCGTGCTCCTTCATGAAGAGCGCACGTCCACGGCTCATCAGCCAGGGACCGGACGGATCGTCGCCGGTACGGGCCAGCAGCCGGTCCATCCAGAAGTCGGTGCCGGAGCTCTCCGCGTCGTAGATGGTCCGCATCATGTCGCCGGTGGTCTGGGCGACGGGCGGGGCCGGGATCGCGCCCCCGCCGAAGGTCGGGAAGCCGATGGTCTGGGCGGCGCGGGCGGGGCCCGCGAGGGAGACGGAACAGAGCAGGAGTCCCAGGACCACGAGGAGGCGCTGGGGGACGGTCCCTGCTCGTCGTCGCGCGGGAGTTCGTCTTCGCATCGGCTGCTCCCCTTTGCTGAAACGACCTAAAAGGTTTTCGCAACGTAGGAGCGAGCTGATGGAGTGTCAAGAGAGCTCGGTGATGACGGAGTTCGTGAACCGTTCGGTTCAGGACAGATGAGCCGTGGACCCCCGGATCACGACCCGGCAGGGCAGCGTCTCGACGCCGGCGCGCGGAATCCCGTCGATGGCACCGAACAGCGCCTGTGCGGCCGCCCGCCCCACCTGCTCCAGGTTCATGTCGACACTCGTCAGCGGTGGCCGGGAGGCCGAGGTCAGGACCTGCCAGTTGTCGAAGCCCATGACCGCCACGTCCTCCGGCACCCGGTGCCCGCGCTCCCGCAGGATCTCGATGACGCCGCGCGCGATCTGGTCGCTGCCGCACAGCACCGCGTCCACGTCGGGATGCCGCTCCAGCAGCATCGCGGTGGCCGCCCGCCCCCAGCCCTCCGTCCACTCCGCGAACCGTGGTTCCCCGACGAAGGCCAGCCCCTCCTCGGCGAGGGCCGCCCGGGCCCCGTCCGCCCGGTCCCGCGCCGCGAGATACCCCGGGTCGCCGGTGATGTGCGCGATCCGGGTACGGCCACAGGCCAGCAGGTGCTCGACCGCGATCCGGCCCGCGTCCACGTTGTCGGGCACGATCGACAGATCTGCCGGGTCGTCCGAGGGGGCGTACGCGTACACGACGGGAACGGGCAGGTCACGGCCCAGGGACGGCCGGGGATCGGTCCGGCTGCCCACCACGATCAGGCCGTCGACGCGGCGCCCGAGCAGGGCGCGCACATGGTGCTGCTCGCGGATCGCGTCACCGCGGGCGTCGCACAGGAACACCGCGACCTCGCCCGCGCCGAAGGCGTCCTCGGCGCCCATGAGGATCGGGATGCTGAATCTGCCCTCCAGGTCGCTGGTGAGCAGTCCCACGGTCCCGGTCCGCCCGGCGAGCAGCCCGCGGGCCAGCTGGTTGGGCCGGAACGACAGCCGCTCCGCCGCCTCGATCACCCGCTGCCGGGTCTCGGCGCGCACCTGACTGCGGCCGTTGAGGGCCTTGGACGCCGTGGCCACGGACACGCCCGCGAGCCGGGCGACGTCGGTGAGGGTCGCGGTGTGCGAACGAGCGGGGCCGGGGGCGGGTGTCATGCGGGTCTCCTGTCTCGTGTCGCGCACTCCCAACCGTACGCGAGAATTTTCGGTCGCCCACCTGAACTCGTTGTCCTGCGCGGGGGATTGACGGGCGCTGAGCTCGGTTCTAGCTTGGCGAAAGCCTTTTCGGCCTGTTTCTTCCGGGTGCTCGTCACGAAGGGGGATCGTCATGGGGAACCCGACCGGACCGCGTGGACCCGTCCGCCGCCTCGTCACCGCCGCAGTCGCCCTGGTCGCCACCGTCGGCCTGGCCACGGCCTGCGGGTCGGGGGACGACGACTCCGGCGGCGGGGGAGGGGGTGCGGCGGACGCGAAGGGGGTCGACGACGGCGCCACACTGACGATGTGGACCCGCGCGGCGACCCGCCCGCAGAGCGAGGCCCTGGTCAAGGCGTACAACGCCCACCACAAGAACAAGGTCGAGCTGACCGTCGTCCCCACCGACGACTACCAGGCCAAGGTCGGCGCGGCCGCCGGTTCCAAGGACCTCCCCGACCTGTTCGCCTCCGACGTGGTGTTCGTCCCGAACTACACCTCCAGCGGCCTCTTCGCCGACCTCACCGACCGCATCGACGCCCTGCCCTTCGCCGACGACCTGGCCCAGTCGCACATCAAGGCGGGCACGTACGACGGCAGGAAGTACGTCGTCCCGCACACCCTCGACCTCTCGGTGCTCTTCTACAACAAAAACCTCTACCGCAAGGCGAAGCTCGACCCCGACAAGCCGCCCACCACGCTCGCCGAATGGGACCGACAGGCGCGCGCGGTGGACAAGTTGGGCGGCGGGGTCAACGGCACCTTCTTCGGCGGCAACTGCGGCGGCTGCGGTGTCTTCACCTGGTGGCCGTCGATCTGGGCCGCCGGCGAGGACGTACTGAACAAGGACGGCACCGAGGCCCTCCTCGCCTCCGACGCCGCCGAGAAGGTGTACGACACCTACCGCGGCTGGGTCCAGGACGACATCGTGGCCCCCGGCGCCCGCGACGAGACCGGAGTGACCTGGACCGGCGTCTTCCCGAAGGGCACGGTCGGCGTGATGCCCATGCCGTCCACGACCCTGGGCCTGATGCCCAAGGACCTCGACCTCGGTGTCGCCCCCATCCCCGGACCCGACGGCGGCAAGTCCACCTTCGTCGGCGGGGACGCCATCGGCATCGCCGCCACCAGCAAGAAGACCGACCAGGCCTGGAACTTCCTCGCCTGGTCCGTGGGCGACGAGGCACAGGTCGACGTGGTCGCCGCCCACAAGGACGTGGTCGCCCGCACCGACCTCGCGTCCAACAAGTACTCCAAGGCCGACCCGCGCCTGGTCACCATCAACCAGCTGGTGGCGGACGGCCGTACCCCCTACGCCCTGAAGTTCGGCCAGACCTTCAACGACCCCAACGGGCCCTGGCTGACCCTGATGCGCGACGCCGTCTTCGGGGACGCGGCGAAGGTCGACAAGGACAACCAGGCCGTCACCGCCTCACTGTCCGACTGACCATGCCCACGGCCTACGGCTGAGGAGAGACATGCAGGTGAAGGCACCGGAGCGGGCGGCAACCGCCGAGCCCCCGGTCCCGACGGCCGCCCCACCCCGGCGGCACACGATCCGGTGGCACTCCCGCACACTCCAGGGCCTCGGGTACGCCACCCCGACGGCCGTGTACGTCGCCGTCTTCTTCGTCCTGCCCCTCCTCCTCGTCGGCCAGATGTCGCTCCACGACTGGCCGTTGCTCGCCGGCGACCGGGGCGGCAACACTCCCGAGAACTACACGGACGTCACCGACAGCACCCTGTTCTGGCCCGCGGTCCGCTTCACCCTCCTCTACACGGGGATCGTCACGGTCGTCCTCCTCGGCCTCGCCCTCCTCCTCGCGCTGCTGGTGCAGGAGTCCCGCCCCGGCACCGGCTTCTTCCGCACGGTCTACTTCCTGCCCGGCGCCCTGGGCCTCGCCTCCGCCTCCCTGCTGTTCTGGGGCATGTACAGCCCCACCACCGGCCCCCTCAGCCGGCCCCTGGAGAAACTCGGCCTGGTCGACGGCCCGGTGTCCTTCCTCGGCACCCCGAACTCCGCCCTGCTGTCGACGGTGTTCCTCGTCGTGTGGAAGTTCGCGGGCTTCTACATGCTGATCCTGCTCGTCGGCCTCCAGCGCATCCCGCACGAGTTGTACGAGGCCGCGCGCATGGACGGCGCGAGCCGCGGCCAGATCTTCCGCTCCATCACCCTGCCGCTGCTGCGGCCCTCCCTCGCCCTGTCGCTGCTGCTGTGCGTGACCGGATCGCTGCTCGCCTTCGACCAGTTCTTCGTCCTGACCAAGGGCGGCCCGGACAACAGCACGGTCACCGTGGTGCAGTTGATCTACCGGGAAGCCTTCCAGCGGCTCGACCTCGGTACGGCGGCAGCCCTTTCGATCATCGTGCTGGGCGCGCTGCTCCTCCTCAACGCCCTCCAGTTCCGCGGTCTGCGCCACGCCGACGAATCATGAAGGGGGACCTCGCCGTGCGCACCCGAGCTCTCGGACAGACGCCGTACTACGTCGTCGCCTCAGGCCTGGCCGTCATCTTCCTCTTCCCGCTGCTCTGGAACACCTGGGCCTCGGTCAGCGCCCAGCCCGGCACCGCCCAGGAGTCCGGCTACGGCCTCGGCAACTACCGCACCCTCCTCGACTACGACGCCGGTCTGTGGCGCTACCTCCTCAACTCGACCGTTGTCTCCGCCCTCACGGTCACGCTCACCCTCGGCGTGTCCCTGCTCGGCGGCTACGCCTTCGCGCGCTTCAGCTTCCCCGGCAAGAACCTGCTGTTCCTGCTGACCCTGGCCATCCTCATGGTCCCGTACGCCACTCTCCTCATCCCGCTCTATGTCCTCCTCGGCCGGCTGCACCTGCAGAACTCCCTGATCGGGCTGAGCCTGGTCCTTGCCATGTTCCAACTCCCGTTCGCCACCTTCATGATGCGGATCTCCTTCGAGGCCGTCCCGCGCGAGCTGGAGGAGTCGGCCCTCGTCGACGGCTGCGGCACCGCGGGCGCCCTGCGCCGGGTGCTGCTCCCGGCGGTGCGGCCAGGATTGATCACCGTGGGGCTTTTCGCCTTCCTCGCGGCCTGGAACGACTTCATCGCCCCGCTGATCCTCATCTCCGACAGCGAGAAGGCGCCCCTGCCGCTGGCCGTCGCGAACCTGCGGCAACAGAGCATGGGCGCCGTCGACTACGGCGCCACCGAGGCCGGCGTGGTGGTTCTCGCCGTGCCCTGTCTCCTCGTTTTCCTGCTCCTGCAACGGCACTACGTGCGCGGGTTCATGTCGGGTGCCCTGAAGGGATGATGCGTTGAAGCCTGATTCGAAGGCGCACACAGACCTTGTCGTACCGGTCGCACCGAGCCGCGGCCGCCTCCGCCCTCTCGGCCTCGAGGAAGTCCGGATCACCGGCGGCTTCTGGGCCCGGCGCCGGGAGGTCAACGCCGGCGCCACCCTCGACCACTGCCGCGACTGGATGGAACGGGTCGGCTGGACCGGCAACTTCAGCGCTCCCGTGGAGGAGCGGCGGGGACGGGAGTTCGCCGACTCCGACGTCTACAAGCTGCTCGAAGCCATGACCTGGGCGGGCGCCGGGTCCGACCCGATCACCGAGGCGATCGCCGCCGCCCAGGAACCCGACGGCTACCTCAACACCGCCTTTGGACGTCCCGGCCGGCAGCCCCGCTACAGCGACCTCGAATGGGGCCACGAGCTGTACTGCTACGGGCACTTGATCCAGGCGGGCGTGGCCCAGATCCGCACCCGTGGCGAGGGCGAGCTGGCGAAGATCGCCCAGCGGGCCGCAGACCACGTGTGCGCCACCTTCGGGCCCGGCGGCATCGAAGGCGTCTGCGGCCACCCCGAGATCGAGACCGCCCTGGTCGAGCTGGCCCGCGCGACAGGCGAACAGCGCTACCTCGACCAGGCGGCGCTCTTCATCGACCGCCGAGGTCGAGGCACGCTCGCCGACGGCGAGTTCGGCCGCGCCTACTACCAGGACGACACACCGATCCGGCAGGCCACCGTCCTGCGCGGCCACGCCGTCCGCGCCCTCTACCTCGCCGCCGGTGCCGTCGACGTCGCCGTGGAGAGGGGCGACGACGAACTCCTCGCGGCCGTCGTTCGGCAGTGGGAGGCGACGGTCGCCCGACGCACCTACCTGACCGGCGGCATGGGCTCCCACCACCGCGACGAGTCCTTCGGCGACGACTTCGTCCTCCCACCCGACCGCGCCTACTCGGAAACCTGCGCCGGCGTCGCCTCCGTGATGCTCAGCTGGCGGCTCCTCCTCGCCACCGGCGAACCACGCTTCGCCGACCTCGCCGAACGGACCCTGTTCAACGTCGTCGCGGCCTCACCCGCCGAGGACGGCCGCTCCTTCTTCTACGCCAACACCCTGCACCGCCGCCGACGCGGCACCGTCCCCCCGCCGGACGCCGTGAGCCCACGCGCCGAATCGGGCCTGCGTGCCCCCTGGTTCGCGGTGTCCTGCTGCCCGACCAACGTGGCCCGCACCCTGGCTCTGCTGCCCGCGTATCTGGCCACCGTCGACGATCACGGCATCCAGCTCCACCAGTACGCGGACGCCGAGATCTCCACCGACGGCATCGCCCTGCGCGTCCGCACCGACTACCCGTCCGACGGGACCGTGACCGTACGGATCGCCCGCAGCCCGGACCGCCCGTGGACCCTGTCCCTGCGCGTCCCGGCGTGGACGGAGGGCGCCACCGCCCGGCTGGTCGACGCGGACGGAACCGGCCGCGCTGTCGCCCCGGGCACGGCCACGGTCACCCGCGTCTTTCGTCCCGGCGACGAGATCCGGCTCGAACTGCCCGTCACCCCGCGCTGGATCGCGCCGGACCCCCGCATCGACGCGGTACGCGGCACGGTCGCCGTCCAGCGCGGCCCCCTGGTGTACTGCGCCGAGTCGGTGGACCTGCCGGACGGACGGGACGTCGACGCCGTACGGGTGGATACCGCCGCCGAGCCGGTGGACGGGCCGGACGGCACGGTCGTAGCCCCCGGTGAACTCGCCGAGCCCCACGACGAGGCGTGGCCGTACCGGCCGCCGGACCAGGCCGGGGCGCCCGCCGCCGAGCGGGAGGGGATCGTGCTGGTCCCCTACAACTCCTGGGCGAACCGCGGCCCTTCGACGATGCGCGTATGGCTGCCGACCGCCCTGCGCCGACGGAACCGATGATCGGAGGATGAGCATGTTCCAACCCCCCACCCGTAGACGTGTGTTAGGCATGGCCGCCGCCACGGCGGCCGCGGTGCCCCTCGCGTCGCAGATGGTCACCCCGTCCCACGCCGCCGCCGCGGCGGTACCGGACTGGGCGGTACACCCCTTCCCCTTCGATCAAGTCGCCCTCGGCGAGGGTGTGTTCCGCCGCAAGCGCGACCTCATGCTCGACTACGCCCGCTCCTACCCCGCCGACCGCATCCTCGCCGTCTTCCGCGCCAACGCCGGCCTCGACACCCGGGGCGCCCGGCCGCCCGGCGGATGGGAGACCACCGACGGCAACCTGCGCGGCCACTACGGCGGCCACTTCCTGTCGCTGATCGCCCAGGCGTACGCCGGTACCCGGGAGGCAGCCCTCAAGACCAAGCTCGACCACCTGGTCACCGCGCTCGGCGAATGTCAGCAGGCCTTCGCGGAGCACGGCTCGCCGAGACCGAGTCACCCGGGCTATCTGGCGGCGTACCCGGAGACGCAGTTCATCCTGCTGGAGAGCTACACGACGTACCCCACCATCTGGGCGCCGTACTACACCTGCCACAAGATCATGCGCGGCCTGCTCGACGCGCACACGCTGGGCGGCAACCAGCAGGCGCTCATGATCGCCTCGGCGATGGGCGACTGGGTGCACAGCCGCCTGAGCCGGTTGCCGAAGGCCCAGTTGGAGCGGATGTGGTCGATCTACATCGCAGGCGAGTACGGCGGCATGAACGAGGTGCTGGCCGATCTGTACGCCCTCACCGGACGACAGGAACACCTGGCAGCAGCGCGCTGCTTCGACAACACCGCGCTCCTCGACGCCTGTTCGCAGGACCGGGACCTTCTCGACGGGCGCCACGCCAACCAGCACATTCCCCAATTCACCGGCTACCTCAGATTGTTCGACCACACGGGGGAGTCCCGCTACGCCGACGCGGCCCGCAACTTCTGGGGCATGGTCGTCGGCCCCCGCACCTACAGCCTGGGCGGTACGGGGCAGGGCGAGATGTTCCGGGCCAGGGGCGCCGTCGCGGCCACCCTGGGCGACAACAACGCCGAGACCTGCGCGACGTACAACATGCTCAAGCTGAGCAGGCAGTTGTTCTTCCACGACCCCGACCCCACATACACGGACTACTACGAGCGGGGCCTGACCAACCACATCCTCGCCTCGCGGAGGGACACCCCCAGCAACACCAGCCCGGAGGTCACCTACTTCGTGGGCATGGGCCCGGGTGTGGTGCGCGAGTACGACAACACCGGCACCTGCTGCGGCGGCACCGGCATGGAGAACCACACCAAGTACCAGGACTCGATCTACTTCCGCTCCGCCGACGGCACCGCCCTGTACGTCAACCTGTACCTCGCCTCCACCCTGCGCTGGCCGGAACGTGGGCTCGTCGTCGAGCAGACGAGTGCCTATCCGAACGACGGCGTGCGCACCCTGACCTTCCGCGAGGGCGGCGGCAGCCTGGACCTGAAACTCCGCATCCCCTCCTGGGCCACCGCAGGCGTCACGGTCACGGTCAACGGCGTACGGCAGCGGGTCACGGCCGTGCCGGGCAGCTACCTCACCCTGAACAGGGACTGGCGGACCGGAGACCGGGTCGGCCTGTCCACCCCCTACCGCCTGCGCATCGAGCGGGCGTCGGACGATCCGACGGTCCAGTCACTCTTCTACGGCCCGGTCCTGCTGGTCGCCCAGAGCCCGGCCACGTCCTTCCGCGCGTTCTCCTTCTACAAGGACCTGACACTCCGCGGGGACCTCGCCGACGCGATCCGCCCCGAGGGCCGCCCGCTGCACTTCACCACGCACGGCCTCACCCTCGCCCCCTTCCACCTCGCGGACGACACCCGCTACCACGCCTACTTCAAGCGCGCCGAACCGCTCATCGTCTTCGGCCGAGCCGACTCGGGCGTCCCGAACAGGGCCCGCGGCGACGCTCTGACCTTCCTCGACGTGCTCTGGCAGCGGGCGCCCTTCGCGTCCTCGGGAGATTTCGTGCAGGCGGTACGCGTTCTTGCCGGCACCTGGGTCTCCGAAGGGCTGTTGAGCACCGCCGAACGGGACCGGGTGATCACCGCCGCGCAGAACGCCGGACTCAGGCGTTGACCTCGTCGCCGTCCAGGTCGGTGCACTGCCGCAGCACCCGCAGCTCGTCACCCTCGATCCGCATCTCGTACAGCTTGCCGCGCGCGTTCTCGAAGGGACGGTGAAGGATCATCATCAGCCGGCCGTCGAAGGCCCGGAACAGCATCCCGTGCCCGCTGTCGTCCCGGACCAGCGGCCGGCGCTGCTCCCAAGGGCCGGTCAGGTCACCGGACTGGGAGACCGCGTAGGTCTGCACGTACCCGCCACTCAGGGTGCCGTCCGCTGCGGCCCTGTTCTTCTCGTAGGTCGACCACAGCATGAGGAGGGCGCCGTCCGGGGTGCGGTGGAGCTGTGGGCCGTCGGTGACGTAGGGCGCGAGCTGGTGCGGTACGCCCGCGGGGATCTGCTCGCCGAGCCAGAACGCGTCCGAGCCCTTGAACAGGAACACGGGTTCGCCGACCGTCCCGGACAGATCGGGAGCCAGCCGGACGGCTTCCATCGTCCCGTCGACGGTCTGCAGCCACTCGTGCGCGTACACCATCCAGGGCTGCCCGGCCGGATCGACGTAAAGCGTGCCGTCGAGGGTCATCAGATGCGCGGGCGGAGTGGGCCCGGACGGGTCGACGACGGTGAAGGGGCCCAGCAGGGAGTCGGACACGGCGGTGACCGTGCCGCGCGCGTGGGTCGGCAGCTGGAAGGGCGTACCCCAGCGCCCGGCGGGCGGCACCGGCAGCACCCGGCCCTCGTCGTGCAGGGTGGTGAACAGGTAGTACCTGCCGCCCCACGCGTGCACCTCCGGCGCCCAGCCGCCGTCCCGCGCCCAGATCCCCTCCTGCTCGGCCGTCCGGAACACCACGACGGGCCGCGACCAGTCCCGCAGATCCCGGCTGCGGTAGACCATCGTCCCGACGCCCTCGACACCCGAGACGGACGACTCGTTCGACGTGTAGAGGTAGTACGTCCGCGTATTCTCGTCGGCGACGACGAACGGGTCGTGCAACGGCATGTCGGGCAGCCGCAAGGGCTCGATGTCGGTCACGGCTGAACGATACGTGGACGTCCGATCAGCCGTCCGCGAGGACCTCGTACGCCGGCGCCACCAGGTCCGGCAAGGCGGATGCCCAGACGCCCACGGCGGCTCGCGGCGACAGCCGTGATGCACTCACCGGCCTGGGACGGACCCGCGATCGCGATGACCGTCGCCGCGCGGGTGCTCGGACCGGGGCTCGCGAAGCGGACCGTCAACTCCGCCCTCACGGCGTCCCCGCCGACAGAGCCGTCGGCCGACGCACCGCTTGCTTGAGTGACGGCAGACAGCCGCCGTCCCCCGAGCCGCGTGAGACCCCCGTTGTCCGACGGCGTCAGGACGCTCTGTACCGCGCCGCGATGTCCGTCAGATAACCCCGCAGCAGGATCTTCGCCTCCTCCAGCAGCGCGGTGTCGCCCTTCGTGTCCCGGCGGAAGGCCTCCTGGGCGAGGGCGTCGGCGGCGAGGATCGCGGCGTGGCAGACGCGGGCGAGGGTCTCGTCGTCCTCGGCCAGACGCAGGGCGAGCAGGATGCGGCGGATCCCGTCGGCCATCCGGTGCTTGTGCTCGCGGTCCGCGGCCCGGGTCCGCTCGGTCAGTCCGCTGCCGAACCACAGGGCGCGGAAGCCGTGTTCGGTGCGGTAGATCTCGGCGTACGCGTCGATGAGGACACCGACCGGGTCCTCCCAGTGCTCGGCGGCCGCGGCCTCGACGAGCGCGTCCATCGCCGCTTCCAGCTTCGCGAAGTAGCCGGCCGCGAGCGCCTCGATGATCGCCCCGCGGTCGGGCAGGTACTGGTAGAGCGAGCCGACCGACACCCGTGCCTCGGAGGCGATCCGGGTCGTGGTGAGCGACTCGACGCCCTCCTCGACCAGGATGCGCTCCGCGGCTTCGAGCACCCTGGCCAACCGGGCCCGGCTGCGGGCCTGTTGGGGAGTGCGGCGCAGGGAGGCGATCCAGGCGGCCGGGTCGGCGTCCGGGGCGGACTCAGCCACGGGACGACCTCCGCTCACTCACGCGACAACCTCACGTGACAACCTCCGAATGTGAACGTGACTTTGTTTCAGGTTTAGGTTAGCGTCGCGCGCATGACCGACTCAAGCCCGGTGCTGAGCGAGGAGCGGGCCGCCGTGGCGGACGCCTGCCGCCGTCTGGGGGCCGAGGGACTGCTCATCGGTACGGCGGGCAACGTCAGCGTACGCGTCGAGGACCGCGTGGCGATCACCGCGACCGGCGCGATCCTGGCCGAGCTCACCCCGGACCAGGTGACCGTCGTCGACCTCGACGGAGAGATCGTGACCGGCGGCCTGCTGCCGACCTCGGAACTGGATCTCCACCTCGGCGTCTACCGCCGTTACGGCACCTGCGCGGTCGTGCACACCCACGCCCCGATGGCCACCGCCCTCTCCCTCGTCCTCGACGAACTGCCCTGCATTCACTACCAGTTGCTGGCCCTCGGCGGCACCGTCCGGGTCGCGCCCTACGCCACCTTCGGCACCCCGGACCTCGCCGAGTCGGTCCTCACCGCGCTGGAGGGCCGGGGCGCCGCCCTGATGGCCAACCACGGGGCCGTCACCCACGCCCCGACCCTCGACAAGGCGGTCGAGCACGCGCTGCTCCTGGAGTGGGCCTGCGGTGTCTACCAGCGGGCGGCCGCCCTGGGGCAGCCCCGCGCCCTCGACGAACAGCAGCAGATCGCGGTGATCGAGGCCGCCCTCGCCCGCAACTACGGCACCACGCAATCCGCACAGGAGGGGAACAGATGAACGTCGTCACCATGGGCGTGCACGTCCTGGACGTCCTGGTCCGGCCGGTCGAGGAGATACCCGAGGGCCAGGGCGCGACCCTGGTCGAGGACATCCGCATGACCGCCGCCGGTACGGCCGCAGGCACCGCCCTCACCCTCGCCAAGCTGGGCGCCTCGGTGCGCACCGCCGGGGCGATCGGCACCGACCCGACGGGCGACCTGCTCACACAGCTCCTCGACAAGGCGGGGATCGACACCGGGCTGCTCGTCCGCCGTATCGACACCGCCACCTCCGCGACGGTCCTGCCCATCCGCCCCAACGGCGACCGCCCCACCCTCCACCTGCTCGGCGCCAACATCACCTACGGCCTCGACGACGTGCCCTGGGACGCGGTGGCCGAGGCGAGCCACCTGCACCTCGGCGGCCCCGAGCTGATCGGCGCCGACGTCGCCGCCCGCATCCTGGCGCACGCCAAGGAGCACGGCGTGGTCACCTCGGTGGATCTGCTGGCCCCGGGCGAGCTCGGCACCTTCGACCAGATCGAACCGCTGCTCCCGTACGTCGACTTCCTGCTCCCCAACGAGGACCAGGTCCTCGGCTTCAGCGAGGAACTGGACGTGGTGACCGGCGCGAAGAAGTTCCTGGCCGGCGGGGTGGGCCTGGTCGCGGTCACCCGCGGTGGCGACGGCGCCCTCCTGGTCACCGCCGAGGGCACGGAGACGGTCCCCGCCTTCGCGGTCGAGGTCGTCGACACCACCGGCTGCGGCGACGCCTTCTCGGCGGGCTTCCTGCGGGGAATGAGCCTGAGCCGTACGCCACGCGAGGCGGCGATCCTGGGCAGTGCCGCGGCGGCACTGGTGGCGCAGGGCCTGGGCAGCGACCACGGCGACTTCGACCTGGCGGAGGCCGACGAGTTCTCCATGACGAGCCAGACCCGCGCCTAGGGCGCACGCCTACGTTGCGGTGTGCGAGGGCTGCGGAATGGGCGTGGGGCGGCCGGTGTTGCGGCAGCATCGGGTCCGTACCGCGCCACCGCACTCCTGGGAGTTCCCATGCCCCGCTCCGAAGCCCGCGTCGCCACCGACCGACCGCACCGCTACGCCAAGCAGCTCGCCTCACATCTCGGCCGCCGCAGCCGGACCACGTGGGACGAGGAGAGCGGTGAGGGCAGCCTGCTCTTCCAGAACGGAGGCAAGGGCTCCCTCACCGCCACCGAGGGCGCGCTGCTGCTGACGCTGGAGACGGAGTCCGAGCACCTCGATCTCCTGGAGGGCGTCGTCGGCAGCCACCTGGTCCGCTTCGGCACCAAGGACGAACTCGTCGTCGAGTGGACGCGGGACGGCGGCGCGCCCGGCTCGGTCCAGCGCAAGGAGACCGACTGACCACAGGCCTCAGATCGCGCAGCCCACATGGGCCAGCGCCTGCTTGAGCAGCACGCCGTGACCGCCGGGCATCTCGCTCTCCACCGCCGGTGACAGGGCCTCCTGCGGGCTGAACCACACCAGGTCCAGGGCGTCCTGCCGGGGCCGGCAGTCGCCGGTCACCGGGACGACGTAGGCGAGGGACACCGCGTGCTGGCGCGGGTCGTGGAACGGCGTGACCCCCTGAGTGGGGAAGTACTCCGCCACCGTGAACGGCTGGAGCGAGGACGGGATCCTGGGCAGCGCCACAGGTCCCAGGTCCTTTTCCAGGTGGCGCAACAGGGCGTCCCGGACCCGCTCGTGGTGCAGAACGCGGCCGGAGACCAGAGTCCGGCTGACCGTTCCGTCGGGTCCTATGCGCAGCAGCAGGCCGACGCTGGTGACTTCGCCGTTGTCGTCGACGCGCACGGGCACGGCCTCGACGTACAGGATGGGCATCCGGGCGCGCGCCTGCTCGAGATCGTCGGCGCTCAGCCAGCCGGGCGTGGTATCGGTCAAGTCAGACATTGCTAGATCATACTTTCCGGGGACGGCGGGCGCTCAGTCGCGCTCGCCTGGTGGGACGGGGCCGGGGCGGGAAGTCCGTAGAGACGGCGGGCGTTGTCCGCGCTCGTCCAGGCCGCGATGCGCAAGGCGTCCGGCAGGCTCAGTTCGTCGGCGTCCACCCGCTCCTGGAGCAGCGCGGCCAGGCCCTGCCGGAAGGACAGCGCGCCGAGCAGATGGAATTCGGCCACTCCGTACGCGTCGGAGCTGTACAGCAGCTTGCGGAACGGCGTGATCTCCAGCGCCTCCGCCAGGATCGCCCGGGACCGCGCGGGGCCGACGTGGTGCAGGGTCAGGCCCACGTCCAGGTAGACCTGCTCGAACACCGCGGCCAGATAGGCGGCCTGCCGCTGGTACGGCCAGCAGTGCAGCAGCAGGACCGGGATGCTGCCCGCGGTCAGGTGCAGCCAGTCCGTGAGGTGGGTGGGATCCACGCGGTGCATCCGGATGTCGCTGTCGCCGAACCCGGTGTGCAGCTGGAGCGGCAGCCCCAGGTCCACGGCGGTCCACAGCAGATGCCGTACGAGAACGGGATCGGTCAGTCGGCCACCGCGGGCGAGCCAGCCGGCGGCGGCACGGGTGACCTCCGCGTCCGAGGGGCGCGCCGGGTCCAGGTCGAAGCCGGTGCGGTAGGCGGCGACCGATTTCACCGCCACCACACCCGGCCGCCTCACGGCCTCCAGGGCGGCCGCCCGGAACACGTCGGCGTACGCGTGCGCCGCAACGCCCCGGGCCGCCACCGCCTCCGCGACGCTCTCCAGCCGTACGACCTCATAGGCCGTCCCGCCCGCGATCTGGGCGAGCTCCCCGGGCGAGGTGATGCGGTCCGGCGCGTACCCGGTGTCCACGCAGAACACGTCCGTGCCGGCGGCCCTCAGGAAGCGGCGGTTGACCTCGTGCGGGCCGAGCTCGGCACGACGGGCCAGGTAGGCCTCGGGCGGCGCGTGGCGGGGGAGATCCAGCAGGGGCGCGCAGTGCCGGCGGACCGCCACACCGACGGGGCTGTCGAACGGGGAGATCCCGGGCCAGGCGCTGCCCTCGGTGAGCAGCGACTCGAAGCCCGTCCGGTCGAGTTCCTCGGTGACGACCCCGTGGCAGTGGTGGTCCACCAGCCGGGCGGCGGCGAGTGCCTCATGGACGCGTCCGCTCATGCTCAGTACTTCCACCGGTACGCGGCCGCGATCTGCTCGTCGTCCAGGTCGGCCACGGAATCGCTCTCCCCGAAGCGCACGGCGACCACGGCGTCGGCGAGGACCGGCCCCAGCGCGGCCCGCAGCTGTTCGTCGGCGCGGAAGGCCCGGACCGCCTGGGAGAGGGAGGTCGGCAGCCGGCGTACGCCCATGGCGGTGGCCCGGTCGGCGGGGAGCAGGGCCGGATCGCCGGTGATCTCCCTGGGCAGGGGCATGGCCGAGGTCAGCCCGTCGAGTCCGGCGGCGATCAGACCGGTGAGGGCGAGATACGGGTTCGCGGCCAGGTCCACCGGCTTCAGCTCCAGGTTCGCGGCCCGGTCCGTCAGCCCCGCCGTGCCGGTGACGATCCGGACGGCCGCCTCCCGGGTCTCACGGCCCCAGACGGTGAACACGCCGGCCCACTGGGAGGGTTTGAGGCGCAGGTAGCTGGCCGGGCTCGGCGCGGTCAGGGCCGTGAGCGCGTGCAGATGGGCAAGGACACCGGCGAGGAACCACTCGGCCTCGCGTGTCATGCCGTACCGGCCCTTGCCGCCGGAGTGCAGGTTCACGCCCTCGCGCCAGGCGGAGAGGTGGAGATGTCCGCCGTTGCCGACGCCCTCCGCGAAGACCGCCGGGGAGAAGGAGACGACCAGCCCGTGCCGCTGGGCCACCGCGCGGATCGTGTGCCGTACGAGGACGCTGACGTCGGCCGCCGCCACCGGGTCCAGGGCACCCGTCGAGATCTCGAACTGCCCGGCCGCGTACTCGGGATGGAGCTGCTCGACCTCGATGCCCTGCTCGGCGCAGGCCGCCAGCAGCTCGGCCGCGTAGTCGCTCAGCTCCACCTGCCGGGTGGCGCCGTACGCCGGCCCCGACACGGCGGGCACGAAGTCACCGTCCGCCGCCGGACCCCGGCCCACCGCCCACTCGATCTCGATGCCCGCCTTGAAGGTGATCCCGTGCCGTTCGGCGGCCTCGGTGACGATCCGCCTGAGGACCGTGCGGGAGCAGCCCGGATGGCGCTCGCCCTCCTGTGCGATCCGGTCGACCGGTGCCCACGCCCAGCCGGGCTGCGCGGCCAGGGCCACGAGCCGGTCGAGGTCGGGGTACAGGCGCAGATCGCCGTCGGGGGAGCCCAGGGTCTCCGTGGTGACGATGGAGTCGTTCGCCAGGA
Source organism: Streptomyces sp. NPDC005402 (assembly GCF_040606575.1). Lineage (NCBI taxonomy): Bacteria > Bacillati > Actinomycetota > Actinomycetes > Kitasatosporales > Streptomycetaceae > Streptomyces > Streptomyces sp. NPDC005402. The sequence continues at coordinate 251,335 of NZ_JBEXFB010000008.1, read as the reverse complement.
AGGTGTCGAACACCGGCGACATGCCCACGCCCCAGGCCGCGGCGGAGGCCAGCTTCGCCGTCGGGATCGTCTTGACCCGGCAGATTCCCGCGGTGTCGACATAGGCCAGGACCACACCGTGCACGCCCTTCGCGGACAGCTCCTCACTCAGTGCGGTGGCCCGGTCCACGTCCCCGGGACGGCCCCCGGGGACGGGGTCGGCAAGGGTGGTCATACGTCCTCCACGACGGGCTCGGCCGATCAGATCCCGCGTCAGGGTTTCACGGCCACCGCGCCGAACTGCGGTACCACGGCCGGGGAGTCGGACTCGGCACGCCACTGCGAGCAGGAGACCAGGCCCGGTTCGAGGAGGTCGAGTCCCTCGAAGAACGTGGCGATGTCGTCGCCGCTGCGGGCCGTGATCGGCGGAGTGGCGTTCTCGTTCCAGAACTTCATGGCCGGGATCTGGCCCTCGCCGCCGAGGGCGGCGTCGAAGGTGGGGTGCGTCAGGGCCAGATGGCTGCCGGCGGGCATCGAGGCCATGATCTCGCGCGCGATCCTGCGCGCCTCGTCGGTGTCGAGGACGAAGTTGAGGATGCCGAGCATCATCACCGCGACCGGCTTGCTGAAGTCCAGGGTCCGCGAGGCCCGTTCCAGGATGGCGGCCGGGTCGTGGACGTCGGCGTCGATGTAGTCGGTGACACCCTCGTGGGTGCTGGTCAGCAGCGTACGGGCGTGGACGAGGACGATCGGGTCGTTGTCGACATAGACGATCCGCGCGTCGGGCGCGATGCGCTGGGCGATCTCGTGGGTGTTGTCCACCGTCGGCAGTCCGGTGCCGACATCGAGGAACTGCCGGATTCCCTGTTCCTCGGCGAGAAAGCGCACCGAGCGGCCCAGGAACCAGCGGTCCGCGCGGGCGATCTCCCGGATGATCGGGAACATCCCGGCGACGTGGTCGCCGACCCGCTGGTCGACCTCGTAGTTGTCCTTGCCGCCGATCCAGTAGTTCCACACGCGCGCGTTGTGCGCCACACCTGTGTTCAGCCTCGCCGACGCACCCGACGGGGTGTGGCTCTCGCTCACGACTGTGCTCCTTCTCGCGCCTGCGGCCGTTGCCGCCATTGTGCCGTCCGATGATCAGCTTGTCCCGGAAACGGGGACTCGAACGCCCTGTCCGAGGTGCCGGGCGCCCGGCCGGCGGTGACACTGACCCGGTACGCCCGCCCCGCCCGCGGACTTCGAGGAGTGAGCATGCTGCCCGGATTCCTCAGCAGGGTGGTCGAGTTGATGCTCGGCCGGGAGGGGCGCTCGCTTCATCTGAGGGCGGCGGGCGGGGCGACCCTCGTGCTCCTCCTGGTGATGCTCACCGGTTCCTGGGCGGTCGTCGTCGCCGAGGAGGGGGCGCGGGACGCCAACCTGCGGTCGTATCCGAAGGCCCTGTGGTGGTCGGTGGAAACGGCGACGACCGTCGGATACGGCGACTTCTACCCCGTGACCTGGTGGGGCCGGGTCGTCGGCATGGTGGTCATGGTCGTCGGGATCACGACGTACGGCATGGTCACGGCGGCGCTCGCCACCTGGTTCGTGGCGCGGGAGCAGAGACGTGTCCACCGCGTGGGTGCCGAGACGCTGCACGCCCTGCACGAGCGGTTCGACCGGCTGGAAGAGCTGCTGGGGGCGAAGAAGAAGGGGTGACTCAGCTCTCCGGCCGCGCATGGCCGTGCTGCCAGGCCCAGGCGGCGATCTCCACGCGGTTCCGTGCGGCCAGTTTGAGCTGGACGCTGGAGAGGTGGGTCTTGACCGTGGAGAGGGAGACGTACAGTTCGGCGGCGATCTCCGCGTTCGTACGGCCGAGGGCGACCAGGCGGACCACGTCGAGCTCACGGTCGGTCAGAGGCTCGGTGGCCGGCGCGGGGCGGGCGGCGACGACCGGCTCGGGCGCCGGGACCGCCGTGACGTGCCGGAGCAGGCGCACGGTGACCGACGGGGAGACCAGCGAGTCACCGGCCGCGGCGGCACGGACCGCCTCGGCGAGGAGCGTGGGCCCGGAGTCCTTCAACAGGAAGCCGCAGGCACCGCCGCGCAGCGCGCCGTAGACGTACTCGTCGAGGTCGAAGGTGGTGACCACGACCACCCGCATGGGATCGGAAACGTCGGGTCCCGCCAGCTGCCGGGTCGCCTCCAGTCCGTCCAGCTTCGGCATCCGGATGTCCAGCAGACACACATCGGGCCGCACCTCCCGGGCCAGCCGCACCGCCGTCTCCCCGTCGGCGGCCTCGGCGACCACGGTGATGTCGGGCTGCGCGTCCAGGAAGAAGCGGAAGCCGGTACGGACCATGTCCTGGTCGTCGGCGATCAGCACACGGATGGGCGCGGCCGGCGGGGTGGGGCTCGTCATGGGTCGATCATGCCTCAGGGAGGGGTGGGTGCGGTGCGGCTGTGGACGGGGGCGGGGCGGGGGTGCGGGGTGGTGGCTTCGGCGGGTTGAGCAAAGGTGCGGGGTGGTTGCTTCGGCGGGTGTGGGCGAGGGGACGCGGTGGTTGCTTCGGCGGGTGTGGGCAAGGGTGCGGTGGTTGTTTCGATGGGGGCGGTCGGGGATGCGTGGTGGCCGTCTGGGGGTGTGGGTGGGGATGCGCGGTGGTCGTCTGGTGGGTGTGGGCGGGATACGCGGTGGCCGGTTTGATGGGTGGGCGGGGGTGCGTGGTGGTCGCTTCGGCGGGTGTGGTCAGGGCGGCTTGTGGTCGTGACACCGGGCCCGGCCGGAGGGTGACGGCCGGGCCCGGTGCCGGTCCGAGGGCGGGCTGGGTCCTGGCCCAGCCGGTGCGCCGCACCGTCCCCGTTTCGGTGCGTGGACTCCAGCGGGTCCACGACGGGCCGGGACCCGACGGCCGGTTCGCCCCTCCGGCAGGAGCCGACCCATGGTCCGGCGATCCAGGAAGCCACTCCCGGCCGAGACCTCAGTCCGTGCTCCGCGCCGCGTCCTCCGTGACCCTCCTCAGCAACGGCCTGCTGCCGCCGATCGCCGCGAACATCGCCAGCGCGCCCACGGCCACGCACGCGGCCAGCTCCAGTGCGCCCTTCGCGTTGATCGAGGCGCCGAAGGCCTCGTTGAGGCGGTAGGAGACGTAGACGCCGGTGGCGGTGGTGCCGCCGGCCAGGGCGACCAGGGGGATGACCGTCTCGCGGACGCGGGCCCGGTCCAGCACCTTCAGGGGGGTGCCGGCGAGGCGGAGAAGGCCGTAGATCCGGCGCCGGTCCAGGACGCCCGCGGCGGCGGTGAGGCCGGCGGAGGTCGTGGCGACGAGGAAGCTCAGGGCCAGTGTCGCCGTGCTGACCTCGGCGAAGCGACCTATGCCGGTGCGGTCGCCCGCCGTCGCGTAGTCCTGGGAGAAGGGCGGTTGTGCCGGGTTCGCAGGCGTCAGCGCGGTGACGGCGGCGTCGAGACGGGCCTGGCCGCCGCCGGATATGTGGGCGATCACCCCCGGCGTGCCGTTCAGCAGCCCGTCCCAGTCGTCCTCGCCCACCGCGTCGACGGTGGCGGTGACACCGGCGTCACGCAGGAGTGTGCGGACCTCGGAGGGTTGCGCACCAGCCACCGCGACCTGGTCCCGGTAGGCCGAGCCGTCCATACCGACCATGCTCACGGCGAAGAACCCTGCCGCGAACCCGGCCAGCACCAGACCGCTGACCGTGCGCCAGGCGCCGCGGGGGTCGTCACTCAGACGACGGCCCGCCAGCAGGGTCGCCGGGCCTCGCGCGAAGCGGCTGACCAGGCGGCCGAGCCGGTCCACCACCCACGGTCCGAACAGCCAGAACGCCCCGTAGAACAGCAGCAGCAGACCGAGCACCTGCCGGGTCGACAGCTGTCCGCCGCCGGTGGAACTCCAGAGGTGGAGCAGGACCGCGACGAACAGCACGAGCCGGATGATCCGGGTCCGCCGAGGGTTGGCCTGCTGGGCCACGCCCAGCGGCGAGGTCGCGACCTGACGCAGCATCGACACCGCGCTCACCGTGATGAGCCCGGTGACCGCCACCACGACGGCCGCCAGCCACGGCAGCCCCACCCACAGCTGACTCACGTACCAGCCGCCGATGCCGTACGGGATCTCCGCGAGCAGGGGCAGCAGCCCCACGTACAGCGCCGCACCGGTCAGGGCGCCGGCCGCGCCGAGTGCCGTGGTTTCCAGCGCGGTCATGCCGATGATCTGCCGCGGAGTCGCCCCGGCCAGTCGCAGCGCGGCCAGTTGCTGCTCGCGCCGGGCCGCGCCCAGTCGCCCGGAGGCCGCCGCGAGCACCACCACGGGCATCACGAGCAGTGCCACACCCACCAACGCCGTCTGCTGGTCGTAGGCGGTGAACAGGCTCGTGTGAGTGCCCGAGAATCCGGTGATCTCGGCACGCGCGGCCTGATCGAGGTCGTACACCGTGGACCCTTCGGCCTGCTTGGACACCGCGGGATCGGCCGGGGCGCGTCCGACGACGGCCACCAACTCGTCCGGCGAGGCCAGACCGGCGGCGCCGATCCTGCCGTACGAGGCCTTCGGGAAGCGGTCGGCAAGCTGGTTCGCGGGCAGTTCGTGCAGCAGTGAGGCCAGGGCGGGGGAGACGTACACCTCTCCCTGCTCCGGGAAGGAGGTCAGGCCGGGCGGGGCGGGGGTCTCAGGTCGCCCGGGGAGCTGGGCGAGAGAGACGGCGGTGACGGGCTCGTGGCGCACGTACGTCGTCGCGAGCGCCTGGATCGCCGTGCCGTGCTTCGCGGGCTCGGGAGTGCGCCAGGCGGTGCGGTCGGCACGGGCGTCGGAGCCGAGGGCGGCGGCGACCATCACCAGCAGAACGAACGTGCCGACGGCGGCCGCACCGGCCGCGAGCAGTCGGCTCTGCAGTCCGCGGCGGCCGGAGGACCGGACGATGTGCCAGGTCAGGGGCAGGACGGGGGAACGCATGACATCTCCTGCCGCTCAGGCGACCGTGTACTGGCTGTGGCCGCTGATCCGGCCGTCGCGAACCTGAAGGACGCGGTCGCAGTGGGCCGCGACCTCGGCGTCGTGGGTGACCATCACCAGGGCGGCGCCCTGTTCCCGCGTGACCGACGTCAGCAGCCGGATGACCTCCGTGCTGGTGGCCTGGTCCAGGGCGCCGGTCGGCTCGTCCGCGAAGACCACGTCCGGTTCGACGGCCAACGCCCGGGCGATCGCCACTCGCTGGGCCTGACCGCCCGAGAGCTGGCCGGGCCTGCGGTGCGCGAGGCCGTCGAGGCCCAGCGGCGCGAACCAGCGGCGGGCCCGCTCGACCGCCTGCTTACGGGGCATGCCCTCCAGCATCAGCGGCAGCGCCACGTTCTCCTCGGCGGGCAGCTCCGGGAGCAGCTGACCGGACTGGAAGACGAACCCGAACCGCTTGCGGCGCAGGGCGCTCAGTCTGTTCTCGCCGAGCCGGTCGATGCGCTCGTTGTGCAGCAGCACCTCGCCGCCGTCCGGGCGGACGATTCCCGCGAGGGTGTGCAGCAGCGTGGACTTTCCGGAGCCGGACGGGCCCATGATCGCCAGCGAGTCACGCTCGCGGACCTCGACGTCCACCCCGGCGAGTGCGGTGGTGGAGCCGTACTTCTTGACGAGGCCGTAACCGGCCAGGACGGTGTTCATCACGTGAGCCGGTCCTCTGCTAGCGGTCGAACTTCCAGGTGACGGACTTGGCCGAGGCCTTGACCACGGTGACGGGTATGTCCACGGTGCCGCCGCCGCTCTTCTTGCCCGTACAGGTGAGGGTGGCGCCGGCGACGGCCTTGAGCCCGCTCGGGCAGGAGACGTCGGTGACCTTCACACCGACCCACGGCAACGGGTGGTATTTGCTCTGGGTGCGGCCCTCGACGACGTACGCGGCGAGCGCCTTGTGGCCGCCGACGGACGCCGTGCTCCGGGTGTCCAGCGAGGTGGTGGACTCGGTGCCGGCCAGGAAGTGGCCGCCGAGTCCGAAGACGACGGCCGCGCCGGCCACCGCGCCGACGGTGCCGACGAGGTACTTGCTCTGCATCGCGTACTCCTGAGGACTGGGGGAGGAGGGGGCTCCGGGGAAGAGGGGAAAAGGTGTCTCCTCGGAAGTGGCTCCACCCTCGCCCGTGGGGCCGGGCGCCCGCCTCGGCCGAACGGCCACGATCTCCGGGTCCGGCACGGCGGGGCTTCGACCGTTCGGCCGATACCGTGTGCGGCGGCCGCGCATACGGTGAGTGGCATGAAGTCCGTTTCCGCCCGGGGCTGCGTATGGGCCGCAGGGATAGGTGCCCTCGTCGCAGCGGCCGTCGTCGACCTCCTCGCCTCGGGTACCGAGAAGGGTGTCGGCTGGGCACAGGCGGCCGTGCTGCTGCTCGGTACCGCCGCCGTACTGTGGCCGGCTGATCGACGCCCGCCCTGGCTCACCCCCCAACTGCGCGCGGTGGTGCCGGCCGTGGCATCCCTCCTGTGCACGGTCGACTCGGTGCTGCGCTCCGGTGCCCTGTTCGGACCGGGTGAGCTGGCGATCCTGCTGTGCCTGCTCTTCGTCGCGGTACGACACTGCCCGCGCACCTCGGTGGTGGCATGCGCCTCACTCGACGGTGCCGCAGTTCTCGCGCTGCCGGTCCGGCCGTACCTCGGCCACAACGACGTCATGCTGGCGTACATGCTGATCGGGTTCGTCCTGATCGGCCTCACGGTGGCGTTCGCCGCGTATCTGCGCTCCCAGGACTACCGGCGGACCGTCGCCGTGAGCGAGACCCGGCGGTCGGAGCGCCTGGCCATCGCGGCCGACCTGCACGACTTCGTCGCCCACCATGTCACCGGCATCCTGGTGCAGACCCAGGTGGCGCGCATGATGGCGGACACCGGCGCCGACGAACTCGACCCGGTCCTCGCCGGTATAGAACGGGCCGCGACCCAGGCGCTGGCGTCGATGCGTCGCACGGTCGGTGTGCTGCGCGACACCGAGGACGCGGCCGACCGCCGACCGGTGGGGGACCTCGCGGGCATCGCCGGTCTCGTCGAGGGTTTCGCGAGCCCTATCCAGAAGGCCACCCTGCACCGCGAAGCCGAGGTGTCCGACGACCTCCCGCACGAGGTCCAGGCGGCCGCCTTCCGGGTGGTGCAGGAGGCCCTGACCAACGTACGGCGCCACGCGGGCGACGCCACCCACGTCACCGTCGGACTGCGGTACGAGCAGGCCCGCTTGGACGTGTCCGTCTGCGACGACGGGCGCGGCGGCAGCCAGTTGCCTCCGGCGGCTCACGGGGGCGGTTTCGGGTTGGTGGGCTTGAAGGAGCGGGTGACGGCACTCGGCGGTGAACTGCACGCGGGGCCGCGGGCGGAGTACGGGTGGGAGGTGCGGGCGCTCTTTCCCGGGTGAGGCGGGGGTCCTTGCCGGGGTGCGGCTGGGCTCGCCCGGGGTGGTGTGTGCGTGCTCTTCGCCGGGTCAGGGGGAGCTCGCCCTCGGGTGCGGGTGGCTGTCTGGGGGTGTGTGCGGGGCCTTCGCCGGTGGCGTGGGAGTTCTTTTCGGCGGCGCGGGCTTTCTGCTCCCGACGATGCGCGCTCGTCCCGGGAGACCAGGGATGGGTCGCTGCCCGGCCGATCCGGAGTTGGTCGCTCCCCGGACGACCACGAGTTAGTCGCTCCCGGCCGACCCGGGAGATCGTCACCCCCGACCGACCCGGGACTTCGCCCCCCCGGGGCTCCGTCCCCCGGCCGACCCGGGACTTCGTCCCTCCCCCAGATGGGCGGTCTTTCCCGGGTGCCGGGTCGGGTTGTTCAATGGGGCTGCACAAGGAGAGGAGCCCGCCCGTGTCCCCTGCCCCCGTGCCGTCCGTCGGCGCACGCATCAGGCAGGCGCGTCTGGAGCGTGGACTGGGGCTGCGCGCCCTGGCCCGTGAGGTCGGTGTCTCCGCGAGTCTGGTGTCCCAGATAGAGACCGGAAAGAGTCAGCCGTCGGTGAGCACGCTGTACGCGATCACCACGGCTCTCGGCATCTCCGTGGAATCCCTCTTCGAGGGGCGGGAGACCGCCGCAGCCACGAGTGAGGTCACCGTCGTACACGCGCTCGCGGCCTTCTCGGCCGACCCCGGCCGACGCATCGGCCCCCTGGTCACCCCTGGTGAGCGGGAGGTACTGGAACTGGACTCCGGCGTGGTGTGGGAGCGGCTCGGGCACGTCCCCAGCACGGACGTGGACTTCCTGCTCGTCACGTACCGGCCCGGCGGCTCCTCCTCCGGTTCCGGCGGCCTGATGCGGCACGCCGGCACCGAGTACGGCTACCTGACCTCGGGTGAACTGGTCCTCACCCTCGGCTTCGACGAGCAGGTCCTGCGCCCCGGCGACGCCGTCTGCTTCGAGTCCGCGACCCCCCACCGCTACCGCAACGACGGTGCCGAACCGGCCGTGGGTGTCTGGTTCGTGGCAAGCCAAAGTGTTCAGTGACGCTTGACACTCCTCGTGGACGGTCGTTGACTCGATGGTGGGGGTGGTCGCGATGGCGATCCGCACATACGGCCCCAATGCCGTCGACTGGGAAGAGCGCGTAGACCTGGACCGGCTGCGCCGACAGCGCCTGGCCCGGCTCCACGACACACTGAACCGATCCGAACTGGGCGCCGTGCTCAGTTTCGACTTCGCCAACATCCGCTACATGACCGCCACGCACATCGGCACCTGGGCCATGGACAAGCTGATCCGCTTCGCCCTGCTGGTCCGCGGCGGCGAACCGATCGTGTGGGACTTCGGCTCCGCGGCCCGCCACCACCAGCTCTACAACCCGTGGCTCGACCACAGCGACGGCAAGGGCGGACCGCCCACCGGAGCCCGGGCCGGCATCTCGACCCTGCGGGGGGCCTTCCACCCGGACGCCGGGATCGCCGAGGACGTCGCCGCGAAGATCGCCGCCGAACTCCGCGCCCACGGCCTCGCGGGCGAACCGCTCGGTGTCGATGTGGCCGAGATGCCCGTCCTCGCCGCCCTGCGCGCCGAGGGCATCGACGTCGTGGACGGCCAGCAGGTCTTCCTGGAGGCCCGTCGCATCAAGACCGGCGACGAGATATCCCTGCTCGCCCAGGCCTGCGCGATGGTCGACGCGGCCTACGAGGAGCTCTACGCCCACCTCCGCCCGGGAGTCCGCGAGAACGAATGCGTCGGACTCGTCAACAAGGTGCTCTACGACCTCGGCAGCGAATACGTCGAAGGCGTCAACGCCATCTCGGGGGAGCGCTGTTCACCTCACCCGCACGTCTACAGCGACCGTCTGATCCGCCCCGGCGACCCCGCCTTCTTCGACATCCTGCACAGCCACCTCGGCTACCGCACCTGCTACTACCGCACCTTCGCCGTCGGCAGTGCCTCCCGCGCGCAACGGGACGCCTATGTCCGGTGCCGCGCGTACATGGACCAGGCGATCGCCCTGGTGCGGCCGGGTGCCACGACCGCCGACATCGTCCAAGTATGGCCGCGCGCCGAGGAGTTCGGCTTCGCCGACGAGACCGCCGCCTTCGCCCTCCAGTACGGGCACGGCGTGGGCCTGTCCATCTGGGAGAAGCCCATCTTCAGCCGTCTGGTCTCCCTCGACCACCCCGAAGTCCTCGAAGAGGGCATGGTGTTCGCCCTGGAGACCTACTGGCCGGCCGCCGACGGCTGGTCCGCCGCCCGGATCGAGGAGGAACTGGTCGTCACCGCCGACGGCTGCGAGGTCATCACCAAGTTCCCGGCCGAGGAACTCCTGGTGGCGGGCCGCAAGTACTGGACGGTGGGCGGCGAACTCAACACCGCTCGCGAGGCACAGTCCCATCTGAACACCAGGACCGGGGACGGACACCAGGGGACCGGCGATGGACACCGGTGAACTCCTCGCCCTCTACGAGCAGATGGCCGTCATCCGCCGTACGGAGAAGGCCGCCCACGACCTCTTCCTCCAGGGACTCGTCAAGGGCACCACTCACCTCGCCGCCGGTCACGAGGCGATCGCCGTCGGCGCGAGCGCCGCCCTTCGCGAGGACGACTACGTTTTCGCCACCTACCGCGGCCACCACCACGCGATGGCCCGGGGTGCCACCCCCGAGGAGTGCCTCGCCGAACTCATGAGCAGGGCAACGGGGCTGTGCGGGGCCAAGGGTGGCTCCATGCACCTGACCAAGGCCGCCACCCACATGCTCGGCTCCTACGCCATCGTCGGCGCCCACCTCCCGATGGCGGTCGGCGCCGCCTGGTCGGCGAAGCTGCGTGGCACCGGGCAGCTCGCGGTGGCCTTCTTCGGGGACGGCGCCACCAACATCGGCGCCTTCCACGAGGCGTTGAACCTGGCCGCCGTCTGGAAACTGCCCGTGCTGTTCGTCTGCGAGAACAACCTGTACATGGAGTACACGCCGATCGCCGACGTCACCGCGGTGCCCCGGCCCGCCGCCGACCGGGCGCCCGCGTACGGCATCCCCGGCGAGGTCGTCGACGGCAACGACGTCGTCTCCGTCCGGGAGACGGTGGCACGGCTGGCGCGGCGGGCCCGGGCCGGAGACGGGCCCGCTGTGCTGGAGGCCGAGACCTACCGCCACTTCGGGCACAGCAGGGCCGACCCGGCGACCTACCGCCCGGCCGAGGAGGTCGAACGCTGGCTCAAGCACGACCCGTTGGACATCGCACGCGGGCGGCTCGTCGAGGCCGGGGTCCCCGAGGAGACGGTCACCGAGGCCGACGAGCGCGCACGGACCGTCGTACGGCAGGCGATCGAGGCCGCGAAGAACGCGCCGCCGCCCGATCCCCGCGAGGCGCTGACCGACGTATGGGCGGACGGAGGTGCGGCATGGCGGACGTGATCACGTACCGGGACGCGGTCGCCGAGGGCATCGCGCGGGAGATGCGGCGCGATCCGTCCGTGGTCTGTCTGGGGGAGGACATCGGTGAAGCGGGCGGGGTGTTCAAGACGACCGTCGGGCTGCACAAGGAGTTCGGGCCCGAGCGGGTGTGGGACACGCCGATCTCCGAACAGGCCATCGTGGGCGCGGCGATGGGCGCCGCGATGACCGGGATGCGGCCCGTCGCGGAGATCATGTTCTCGGACTTTCTGGCCTGTTGCTGGGACTACCTCGCCAACGAGATACCCAAGGTGCGTTACATGACGGGCGGTCAGGTGACCGTGCCCCTCGTCGTGCGCACCGCCAACGGTGGCGGGCTCGGGTTCGGCGCCCAGCACTCGCAGGCCACCGAGAACTGGGCGCTGACCGTCCCCGGGCTGAAGATCGCGGCACCGTCCACTCCCGCCGACGTCGTCGGGATGATGGCGGCGGCGATCCGCAGCGACGACCCGGTCGTGTTCTTCGAGCACAAGGGGCTGCTGGCGACCAAGGGGCCACCCCCGCCGCCGGACCATGTGGTCGAGCTGGGGCACGCCGCCGTCGTCCGAGAGGGCGCCGACGTGACGCTGGTCGCGCTCGCCTCGATGGTGCCGGTCGCGCTCACGGCCGCGGAGCGGCTCGCCCAGGAGGGCATCGGCGTCGAAGTCGTCGACCTGCGCTCCCTCGTGCCGCTCGACATGGCCACCGTCCTCGCCTCGCTCGGCCGGACCTCCCGGCTGGTGACCGTCGAGGAGAACCCGTACCAGGGCGGCTGGGGCGCCACGGTCGTCTCCGTCGTGGCCGACGAGGGGTTCGGGCTGCTGGACGCGCCGGTGCGGAGGGTGGCGGGGGAGTGCGTGCCGCTGCCGTTCGCGGACGCCCTGGAGGAACAGGTCATTCCCACCGTCGACAAGGTCGTGGCGGCCGTCAGGAGCCTGGCCGCGTACTGAACACCCCTGAGGAGGAAGCGCGATGACCCATCGGATACTCCTTCGTGCCGGGCATGTGCTCTCGATGGATCCCGCCGTCGGGGACCTGCCGAGGGGTGACGTCCTCATCGAGGACGGGAAGATCGCGGCCGTGGACCGCGAGATCAGCGCGGACGCCGAAGTCCTCGACATGACCGGCCGCATCGTGATCCCCGGCTTCGTCGACAGCCACCGCCACACCTGGGAGGCCTCGATCCGCAACGTGGCGCCCGACGCCACCCTCGACGACTACTTCGTCGACATCCTCGACACCTTCGCACCCCTCTACACCCCCGAGGACGTCTACGCCGCCAACCTCGCGGGCGCCCTGGAGTGCCTCAACGCCGGCATCACCACGCTCGTCGACTGGTCCCACATCAACAACACGCCCGAGCACCCCGACGCGGCGATCCGGGCCCTCACGGAGACCGGCATCCGCGCACAGTACGCGTACGGCAGCGCCAACACCTCGCTCGCCGACTACTGGTTCGAGAGCAAGATCGCGATCCCCGGCGACGACGTACGCCGGATCCGCACCGAGTACTTCTCCTCCGACTCCGACGACGGCCTGCTCACCCTCGCCCTCGCCACCCGCGGCCCCGGCTTCTGCGTCAACGACGTCGTGACCTCCGAGTGGAGTCTCGCCCGCGACCTCGGCATCCCGATCACCGTGCACGTGGCCATGGGACGGCTCGCCGGCCGCTTCGGCATGGTCAAGCAGCTGCACGACCTCGGACTGCTCGGCCCCGACACCACCTACATCCACTGCTGCTACCTGAGTGAGGAGGAGTGGCGGATGGTCGCCGACAGCGGCGGTACGGTCTCCATCGCGCCGCAGGTGGAGACGCAGATGGGGCACGGCTGGCCGCCGGTGATGAAGGCGATCGAGCACGGCCTGCGCCCGTCCCTGAGCATCGACGTCGTCACCACCGTGCCCGGCGACATGTTCACCCAGATCCGCGCGGCCTTCGGCGCCGAGCGCGCCCGTGTCAACGCGGAAAGCTGGCAGGCCGATGTGCCGGTCCCCGAGACCATGTTGACGGCACGTCAGATGCTGGAGATCGCCACCCGCAACGGCGCCCACGTCGCCGGCCTGGAGGACCGTACCGGCTCGCTCACCCCGGGCAAGCGCGCGGATGTCGTCGCGATCGACGCAACCGCCCTGAACGTGGCCCCCGTTCATGACGCGGCCGCCGCGGTGGCCCTCAGTGCCGACGTGTCCAACGTGGAGAGGGTCATTGTCGACGGCGTCGTCCGCAAGCGCGACGGCAGGCTCACGGCCGACGTGGCGCGTGCCCGGCGCCTGGTCGAGGAGTCCCGAGAGCGGCTGCTGGCCGCGAAGGAGGCCCGCGCGTGACACGACACCTGGTGCGCCGGGTCACCGACCTCCCGAAGCCGTCGTACGACGAACACGGCTACCGGCGACGGGAGTTGGTCGGCGAGGCCGACGGCAGCTCGCACACCGCTTTCGGGGTGTGCGAGCTGCGCCCCGACGGGAGCGTCGGGGCCCATGTGCACTCGTACGAGGAGAGCTTCCACGTCCTGGACGGGACCGTGATCCTCGATGTGCTCGAGGGGGCGTATCTGCTGGAGGAGGGGGACTACGGTCTCCTCCCGACCGGCGTCCCGCACGCCTGGCGTGGCACCGGGGACGGCGTCGGCCGCTGGGCGGACATGCTCGCGCCGGTACCGAGGGCCCGGTACGGGTACGACACCCAGGCCGTGCCTGCGTGGCCGGTGCGCCCGCCCGTCCGCATCGACGTTCGCGACCCGCGCACCCGGTCCTTCGGGCACTTCGAACCCGCCCAGATGGATCCCGGGAAGCAGTCCCAGGACCTGCTCGCGGTGTCGGCGAGCATGCGCACCGCGCTTCTCGTCTACAGCGGGATCACCGTGAAGATGATGATCGACAGCGATCTGGGCGCGGTGGCCTCGACGATGTTCATGGTGCAGTACGCGCCCGACGGCGTGGCGGGCACGCACGACCACCCCTTCGAGGAGACCTATCTGTTCCTCGAAGGCGAGGCGGACGCGGTCTTCGACGGCACCCGCTACCGGCTCGGTCCGGGCGACTGCGCCTGGGCGGGCGCCGGTTGTGTGCACGGCTTCAGCAATGCCGGTGCGGGGCCGCTGCGTTGGCTGGAGACACAGGCGCCACAGCCACCGGTGCGCCACTCCTACCGGTTCACACGGGACTGGGAGTACCTGAGGGAGGCGTCCCGATGAGCGGCGTCGTGGTGATCGGCGGAACCTCGGGCATCGGGCGGGAGTTCGCCCGGGTGCGGGCGGAGCGCGGTGACGAGGTGGTGATCACAGGTCGGGACGTCCACCGCGCCGATACCGCGGCCAAGGAGATCGGCGCCCGGGGACTCGCACTCGACCTCGCGAGGCCCAAGGGGATCGTGGACGCGCTGAGCGATGTGGGCACCGTCGACCATCTGGTGATCGCGGGGATCTCCCGTGACGAGAACCGCGTGACCGCGTACGACATCGACGCCGCCGTCCAGCTCGTCACCCTCAAGCTCGTCGGCTACACCGCCGTCGTGCACGCGCTCCGGACCAGGCTGCGCGACGACAGCGCCATCGTGCTGTTCGGCGGCCAGGCCAAGGAGCGGCCCTACCCGGGTGCGACGACGGTGGCGACCGTCAACGCCGGGGTGACCGGGCTGATGCGCACACTGGCCGTCGAACTCGCTCCCGTCCGGGTCAACGCGATCCATCCCGGAGTCGTGGGGGACAGCCCCTACTGGCGGGCCAAGCCGGAGGAGGTGCTGGCGGGACTGCGGGCCAGGACTCCGACCGGACGCCTCGCGACCATGGCGGACGTGGTGGACGCCGTGGACTTCCTGCTGCGCAACGCCTCGGTCAACGCGGTGGAGTTGAGCGTGGACGGGGGATGGCTGCTGGGGTGAGGGCCACCGTGTGGGCTCAGCGCTTGACGCCGACCGCCCCGTACAGCGACACGGGCTCGCCGTCCTCCCGCGCGTCCGGACGCCACCGCGACAGGGACACGATTCCCGGCTCCAGCACCTCGAGTCCCTTGAAGAGACGGCTCACTTCGTCGTGCGAACGAGCCACCAGGGTCACCCCGCTCGCCGTGTAGGCCGCGATGCCCGCGTTCACCTTCTCCGGATCGAAGTCCGCCGTCATCGCCGACAGCACCAGACAACTGCCCGGTGCCAGCGCGTCGACCAGTGTGTCCACCAGCTCCTGGGCGCCGTCATCGTCGGAGATGAAGTGCAGCAGTGCGACCAGCGACAGCGCGACGGGCTGCTCGAAGTCCAGTACGGCGGAGGCCCCTTGCAGGATCCGCTGCGGATCGCGGGCGTCGGCCTGGAGGTAGTGGGTCGCCCCCTCCGGGGTGCCGTGCAGCAGGGCCGCCGCGTGGGCCAGGACGATCGGGTCGTTGTCGACGTACACGATGCGGGCATCCGGTACGGCGGACTGGGCGATCTGGTGGAGGTTGGGCTCGGTGGGGATCCCGGAGCCGATGTCGAGGAACTGGCGGATTCCCGCCTCCCGTACGACGACTCGCGTGGCCCGCTCCATGAAGCGGCGGTTGGCGCGCGCCTGCCGGGGAGCGTCACCCTGCGCGGTGATCTGCCGTCCGAGCTCCTCGTCGATGGGGTAGTTGTCCTTCCCGCCGAGGAACCAGTCGTACACCCGGGCCGGATGGGGCCTGCTCGTGTCGATCCGCCGGCCGGCCGACTCGGTCCCGGTCACGCAACACTCCTCTGCTCGACAAGATGTGCGAGCAGTGTGCCATGTCACCCGGCGCGGCGGAGGCTGTCTTCGGCCACCTCGCGGTCGATCGCCGCACGCACCAACGCGGCGGCCAGAACGTCCGGACGGGCGTCACCTGCCAGGGACAGCAGCCGGTCGGGATCCTGCGGCAGGCCGAGCCGCTCGGCACCCGCGAGCGTCTTGCCGTCCAGACAGGGCGCGACCTCCGGCCAGACACCCTGCACCTCACGCAGGAAGATGTCCGCGCCGGCGGGTCCGATGCCGGGGAACTCCTGGAGCAGGCGCCGCAGTTCGGCGACATCGCCGTTCGCCTCGGCGCGCAGCCGGCGCAGATCGCCGCCCCACCGCTCGGTCAACAGCTCGGCGCCCCGGCCTAGTTGGGTCGCCGTGCGTTCGTCGTAGCGTCGATAGCCGCCGCGGCCCAGCGCGTTCACGCGCTCCTGCCAGGTGGCGCGGGCCATGCCGCGGGGGTCGCGCAGTCCCGCCCTGTGCAGCTCGCGCGCGGCGGCGACCGCGACGGAGCCGCGGATGCGGGCACTGAGCAGAAGGGACAGCACCAGCAGCCGGTACAGGGGCTGCGGGGTGTCCTTCAGCGTGATGCCCGCCTCCGCGGCGTACGTCCGTCCGTGCGCGCCGACGAGTTCCCGTACGACGCGCTCCTGCCTGGTCACCGCCTGAGCGGGTCGTGTCCGACGGACATCAGGCGGTGCCTGCGGAGCGTGTCCTCGGCCTCGGGCTCGTTCTCCACCTCGGCCTCCGCGGTGACGGTGTCCACGACCTCGTACATGACGTCGATGTCGTCGTCGGTCAGGTCCGTGCGCCGCTTCTGGAGGATCGCGAGGACATGCTGCCCGGTGGGCTCACCCGCGTGCTCCGGCAGCGGCTCCGTGGACTCGTCGGCGTCGCTGACCCGCAGCCAGGCGGCCAGTTCCTGCGAGGTCATGTTCACCGCGCGGTGGAAGTCCTCCCACAGCGCGTCGAGTTCGAGAGCGTCGGTCATCGCATGCGCCTTTCCGTGGGTGTTCCGGGACGGTCGTCAGTCCCGGGGCCAGTTCTCGGCCTCGAACATCCAGCGCTGCTTCTCCAGCTCGGCGGTGATGCCGATCAGCAGGTCCTGCGTGACCGGATCGGCCTTCTCGGTGGCCTCGATGCGCTCGCGCAGCCGGCCGATGGCCGCCTCCAGCGTCTCGACGATCAACCGGACGACGTCGTCGTCCCGGATCCAGCCGCTCTTCGAACCGGGCAGCGTGTAGGCGGAGGCGATCGTCTCCGGGCGGCCGTCCGGCGGCACACCCAGCGCCGCCGCGCGCTCCGCCACCGTGTCGGAGAACGAACGAGCCGTCGACACCACCTCGTCCAGCTGGAGATGGATGGACCGGAAACGCGGGCCCACGATGTTCCAGTGCGCCTGCTTCCCGATCAGCGACAGGCCGATCAGATCCACCAGGGTGCTCTGCAGGGCCTCCCCGGCCGTCTCGCGGGCCGAGTCGGACAGGGTGCTCCTGACCACAGTCATACCGTGCTCCTCCTTCTGGCATGGTCCATGCCGGTGCGGAGCAGTTCGTCGCGTTCCTGCTCGCACGTTCCGCCCCACACGCCCGAGGTCTGCCCACTGCTGAGCGCCGTTTCAAGGCACTCGGGGGCGACCGGGCAGCGGGAGCAGACGCGCTTCGCCGCCGCGATGTCCCGCAGCGCGGGTCCTTGCGTGCCCACGGGGAAGAACAGCTCGGGGTCCTCTCCCACGCAGGCCGCGCGACGCAACCACTCCATGGGGGCGCGAGTGCCCCGGGCGCAATCGTGCAAACAGCGGTGTCTCAGGGTGTGAGCACATCGTCGAGGAAGTCCGTCACATCTGCGAAGACCGCCGCCCTGTTCGTCTCGTTGAACACCTCGTGCCGGGCACCGGCGTAGATCCGCTCGACGTACGTCTCCCCCTTGATGGCCTCGACACCGACCCGGCTCCCGGGGAGCGGGACCAGCCGGTCGTCGTCTCCGTGCAGCCACAGCAGGGGGAGCGGGCCGACGTCACCGCCCCGGGACACGGTCTGCAGGGTGCGGGCGAACGCCTCCAGCGTCGGCCGCTTCATCGGCCCGTGCCAGACGAGGGGATCCGCCCGGTACGCGGCCCCCACCTCCGGGTCACGGGAGAGCGAGGCCGGGCTGATGGGCGTGTCCGGGATCTCGTCGAGGGCGAGCAGTGCCCCCGGCAGCTCCCAGGCGCCGATCACCGGTCCCGACAGCACGAGCGCGGCGAGCTCGGTGCCGTACCGCTGTGCGAAGCGGGCGGCGATCAGACCGCCCATGGAGTGCCCGACCATGACGAGGGGTACGCCGGGGTGGGCGCCCCGGGCCAGGTCCGCCACCGCGTGCACGTCCGAGACCACGTCCTCGAAGTCCTCGATCAGGACCCGTTCCCCGGCGGACTTCCCGTGCCCGGTGTGATCGGGCCCGAAGACGGCCGCGCCGTGCGCCACGAGGACCCCGGCGAGCTCCTCGTACCGGCCGGCGTGCTCCCCGTATCCGTGCACCACGAGAGCCACGTACCGGGGGTGCTCGCGCGGCCACTCGCGCACGGTGAGGGGGCCGTGGGTTCCGGCGAGTACGTGCTCGGCCATGTCTGCTCCAGCTGCGCTATAGTCCGAAACTAGCGGTGCTAATTAAAGCTGTTCGGTCCCCCGATGACGACGGTCAGGAGCCCCCTCGTGCGTCCCGTCCACTTCGCGGCCGCCCGCCGCACCCCCATCGGCAGACTCCGCGGCGCCCTGTCCGCCGTACGCCCCGACGACCTCGCCGCGACCGTGATCCGCGCCCTGGTCGCCGATGTGCCCGCGCTCGACCCGGCGCGTGTCGACGACGTCTACTGGGGCGCCGCCAACCAGGCCGGCGAGGACAACCGCAACGTGGCCCGCATGGCCGCGCTGCTCGCCGGACTGCCCGAGACCGTACCCGGCGCCACCGTCAACCGGCTGTGCGCCTCCGGCCTGGAGGCCGTGACGATGGCGGCCCGCACCATCGCCGCGGGCGAGGCCGACATCGTGCTCGCGGGCGGCTCCGAGTCGATGAGCCGCGCCCCCTTCGTGCTGCCCCGCCCCGACGAGGCCCTCCCGCACCGGATCGAGACCCACGACACCCGGCTCGGCTGGCGCCTGGTCAACCCGGCCATGAAGGAACTCCACGGCCTGCTGCCCATGGGGGAGACCGCGGAGGAGGTCGCCCGGCGCTACGGCATCCCGCGCGAACGCCAGGACGAGTTCGCCCTGCGCAGCCACCGCCTCGCCGCCGAGGCCCGCAAGAACGGCCACTTCGACGACGAACTCCTCCCGGTGGAGCGCCCCGACGGCGTGCTCGTCGACAGCGACGAGTGCATCCGCGAGGACACCTCCTACGACAAGCTGGCCCGCCTCAAGCCCGTCTTCCGGGCCGGCGGCACGGTCACGGCGGGCAACGCCTCTCCCATGAACGACGGCGCGGCAGGACTCCTCCTGGTCAGCGAGGAGGCCCTGAACGACCTGGGGCTGGAGTCCCTCGGCCGCTACGCCGCCGGCGCCTCGGCCGGCGTCCACCCCGACGTGATGGGCATCGGCCCGGTCCCCGCCACCCGCAAGGCGCTCGCCCGCGTGGACTGGAGCATCGACGACATCGAGGAGGCCGAGTTCAACGAGGCCTTCGCCGCCCAGGCCCTCGCCTGCGTCGACGAACTCGGCATCGACCCCGACCGCGTCAATCCGTCCGGCGGCGCGATCGCGCTGGGCCACCCGCTCGGCTGCTCGGGCGCCCGCATCCTCACGACCCTGCTGCACCGGATGCGAAGGACGGGAGCGGCGCGCGGGCTGGCCACGATGTGCGTGGGAGTGGGACAGGGGAGCGCGGTGCTGGTGGAGCGGCACTAGCGGGAGCGGCTGGGGCGGCACTGGTGGAAGCGGTGGTGCGGCTCTGGCGGGAGCGCGCCAACAGGACCACACGGCGAGACGGCACTTACAAGATCTCTTACCCGCACCTAGCATCGGTCTCCGCATGGACACGATGACGCTCTGGCACATTTCCGGTTGGGAGTTCGCCGCGCTGGCTGCCGCGGCCGTGCTCGTCGGCTTCTCCAAGACGGCCGTAAGCGGGGCCAACACGGTCAGCCTCGCGATCTTCGCCGCCGTGCTGCCCGCCCGCGCCTCCACCGGCGCACTGCTGCCGATCCTGATCGCCGGGGACGTGCTCGCGGTGCTCACCTACCGACGGCACGCCCACTGGCCCACCCTCTGGCGGCTGTTCCCGGCGGTCGCGGTCGGCGTGGTCGCCGGCACGCTGTTCCTGCGATGGGCGGACGACGGGATCGTACGCACGTCGATCGGCGCGATCCTGCTCTTCATGGCCGCCGTGACGATCTGGCGCCGCCGCACGGCCGACACGGAGGACGAACCCGACTCGGTCGCCACCCGGACCGGCCGGGTCAAGGCGCGTTCCTACGGCGTCCTCGGCGGCTTCACCACGATGGTCGCCAACGCCGGCGGCCCGGTGATGTCGATGTACCTGCTGTCGGCGGGCTTCCGCAAACTCGGCTTCCTCGGCACCTCGGCCTTCTTCTTCCTGATCGTCAACGTCTCCAAAGTGCCCTTCAGCGTCGGCCTCGGCCTGATCGACGGCCACTCGCTGCTGCTCGACCTCGCCCTCGTGGCGTTCGTCGTGCCCGGCGCGTTCCTCGGCAAATGGGCGGTGAACCGCATCAACCAGCGGCTCTTCGAACAGTTGGTGATCGCGGCGACTATCGTGGGCGGCGTACAGCTACTGCTCCGCTGACGCGCCGAGCAGCGCCGGCAGGTCCGCGAAGGAGTCGATCACGTGGTGGGGCGTGCCGCCGGCGGAGCGATGGGTCTCCGGGAGGTACTTGCCGGTCTTCACGAGCACCCCGGTGAGCCCGGCGCGCTGCGCGGCCAGTACGTCCGACTCGATGTCGTCCCCCACCATCAGCGCCTCGTCCGCCCCCACCCCGAGCCGGGCGAGCGCCGCCTCGAAGAACGCGGGCGACGGCTTGCCGGTGACCTCGGCCTCGGTCCGGGCGGCCTTCTCCAGTCCGGCCAGGAAGGCCCCGGCGTCGAGCTGGAGCCCGTCGGCGGTACGCCAGTACAGATTGCGGTGCATCGCCACCAGCCGGGCCCCGCGCTGGAGGTGCCCGAAAACCTGGTTGAGCGCCGTGTAACCGAACTCGGGCCCGGCGCCCCCGAGAACCACGACATCGACGCCCTCGGCCTCGTCACCGACCAGGGTGACGCCCGCGAGATCCTCGGCGATGTCCCCGCTGTTCAGCAGCGTGCAGCGGGCGCCGGGAAAGCGGTCGGCCAGATACGCGGCGGTGACCGCGGGCGCGGTGAGAACGTCCTCCGGCGACACGGGGAACCCCGCCCCCCGCAGCACCGAGGCGATCGACGCCCGTGTCCGCGAGGTCGTGTTCGTCACCAGCACGACCCCGAAGCCGGCCTCCCGAAGCTCCCGCAACGCCGCCACCGCCCCCGGCAACGGCTCCCACGAAACGGTGAGAACTCCGTCGATGTCGATCAGGACCGCGCGCACGGATGCCATGCCCGGACCATAACCACGGATGGGCGGAAACGCCCGTCGTCGTGCGCCCCGGCGCCCCGGGCCATGAACGTCGTACGACCCCGGCACACATACGGGGGCGCCGGTCGTCCGGGCCTTCGCTGCTGCCCCTTCATGTGCCCCGCCCGGCGACACCCGTACGCCCAGAGTTCCCCGGCGCTCACCACCCGGCCTGCCACACCCCGCCCTGACCTCGTACGCTTCCCGCCATGTCCCCGCACATCCTGATCCTCGGCGGCACCACCGAGGCCCGCGAACTGGCCGCCGCCCTCGCGTCGCGGCCGGGAGTCCGCGTCACCACCTCGCTCGCGGGGCGGGTGACCCGGCCGGGAACGGTCGCGGGGGAGGTGCGGATCGGAGGGTTCGGCGGAGTGGAGGGGCTGGCCCAGTGGCTGCGGGAGGAGCGTGTCGACGCACTGGTCGACGCCACGCATCCCTTCGCCCGCACGATCACCGCCCATGCTGCCCGGGCGGCCGCGGCGACCGGCGTGCCCTCCATGGTGCTGCGTCGCCCGGGCTGGCGGCCCGGACCGGGGGACCGCTGGCATCCGGTCGACACGCTCGACGAGGCCGCGCGGTCGCTGCCGCGACTCGGCCGACGGGTGTTCCTGACCACCGGCCGCATGGAGCTCGCCGCCTTCGCCCACCTCACCGAACTGCACTTCGTCGTACGGTCGGTGGAGCTGCCCGAGCCGCCCATGCCGCCGCACACCGAAGTCCTCCTGGCCCGCGGCCCGTTCACGGTGGCCGACGAGTCGACGCTTCTCCACGACCACCGCATCGACGTCCTGGTCACCAAGGACAGCGGAGGAACGGCCACCGCCGCCAAACTCACGGCGGCCCGCGAACTGGCCCTGCCCGTGGTGGTCGTACGCCGACCACCCCTCCCGGACGGGGTGACTGCCGTGCCCGACGTGGCAGGAGCCCAGCGGTGGCTCGACCTCAACTCCCCATGACCGAGTTCCGCATACGGTCGATCACGCGAAGCACCTCGTCACGGTTCTTTGCGCGCTTGACCCAGGCGGGCAGACGGGCGACGCAGGTCATCTTCCGGCCGTGCTCGTACCACGGATCCCGCTCACGGAGGGAGGCGGCCACGAACCGCCTGATCAGGTCCAGGTGGGCGAGGTTGTACGCCCACAGTTCACCGTGCCTGGTCCCGGCGCACAGCCACAGGGCGGGCCAGGCGCATCGGTCCACGGGCCCGCACAGGCCGCACGAGCGGCAGATCACGCGGGGTTGCGGGGGCGTCCTCCGTTCGAAGTGGGCGATCCCGTCGCAGCGCGGGCACCGGACGAGCGCCGAGCCACTGAAGGCGGAGGCCGTCGAACCGGGGTCGTGAAAACGGGTGGGCGCGGGGGACATCCCACGAGTATGGCGTCCGCCCGTCCCGGCGGGCACACGGTTTTCAGGCGGGGGTGCTCCCCGCCAACTCCCGTGCGCGCCGGGGCAGTCCGGTATTGAGGTCCTCCACCAGGAGGCGTTTCGCGATCGCGTCCACGGCGGCGCGCAGGTCCGTGCCCGAGGGGCGGCCGATGTCCTGCTGCACCCGGTCCGCCAGCCAGTTGCCCCACGCCGTGCCGATGACCCTGGCCTCGCGCGCGCCCGCCCGGGTGTGCGAGAAGAGGTGGCCGTCACGGGTCAGATAACCTTCCTCGACCATCCGGTCGAACACCGGCAGCAGCACCTCGGGCGGCAGCCGCCGGCGCGGCGATCATGCCGAGGCTCGCATGGCCGACCATCCGGGTGTGCAGTTCCCCCGGGTGCTGCCGTTCTCCCGGCGCCTACCGCTGCTTCGGATGGCGGCGCAGCAGGTACGTGTCCATGATCCAGCCCTTGCGCTCCCTGGCCTCTGCGCGCAGCCGCTCGATCCGGGGCGCGGCCTCGGCGATCGGTCCGGAGGCGAGGATCTCGTCCGGCGTGCCTATGTAGGCGCCCCAGTAGATGTCGATGTCCTGGTCGGCGTACGCGCGGAAGGCCTGGTGGGCGTCGAGCATCACGACCACGTCGTCCACGCCCTCCGGGAACCCCTCGGCGAGGCGCCGTCCGGTGGTGATCTGGACGGGCCGCGCGACCCGGTTCAGCCCGGTGCGATGCCGGGCCACCAGCGCCGACACACTGCTGATGCCGGGCACGACGTCGTACTCGAAGGACACCGAGCCCCGCTCCAGGATCTCCTCCAGGATGCCGAGCGTGCTGTCGTACAGCGCCGGATCTCCCCACACCAGGAACGCGCCGCTCTCCTCCTCGCCGAGCTCCTCGGCGATCAGCCGCTCGTAGATGTCGGCGCGGGCGCTGCGCCAGTCACCGACGGCGGGGGAGTAGGCGGAGCCGCCCGCACCGCGGTCCCGCTCCGGGTCCCGGGCCTCCACCACCCGGTACGACCCCTCCGGTATGTGCGCGTCCAGCATGTCCCGGCGCAGCTGTGTGAGATCTCCCTTCACCTCGCCCTTGTCCAGGACGAAGAACACGTCCGTGCTCCGCAGCGCCCTGACCGCCTGGAGGGTGAGCTGCTCGGGGTCGCCCGCGCCGATACCGATGACATGAATCTTTCGCACACCCCGAGTCTGCCGCACGCCACTGACAGCGACGGCACCGAGTCCGGGCATCACGTCCTCGGCCGGGCCTTCCGGCCCGATCACCGGGGGCGGCGCCCAGGGCCGCCGGGGTATCCCTCGCTGCCACCTCGGCTGCCGTGGTGGCACGACCCGGGCGCTCCGCGTCACCCCCGCAGCCGTGGACTGCGACCCCCGGCGTCCACCGCCGAGCCGCCCTGCTCCACGTCCGCCGCCAGCTGCCGCGCCCACCCGGTGAGCCCGGCCAGATCCATCCCGTACGGCCGTCCCCGCCCGGGAGCCGACGCGGCCCACTCCTCCAGGGCCCCGGCGCCGCGCCGCAGCAGCCTCGCCCCGCCCGTGACGTTCCCCCGGGCCGCGTGGGTCAGCCCCACCGCGAGCTGGGCCAGCCCCCGCCACAGGGCGCGCTCCTCGGCGGGGCCGGACTTCCAGGCGTCCTCGAAGACCTCGTGCGCGTGGAAGGGGCGCCCCGCGTTCAGCAGTTCCTGAGCCTCGGCCACGGTCTCCTGCGGGCTGCGCACCACGCCCTCCGGCTGCCGGGCGACGCCGTCGGCGCCGTACGGAAGCGGCCGTCCGAGCCCGTCCCGCGGCCGGGCGTTGCGCGCCCGGCCCTCGTTGTCCCGGTCCCGCGCGCCCGTCTGCCGTCCTGAGGATGTATTGGCCATTCGTCGATTGTCCCGCGCCCGGTGCCCGCTTCGGTCCGGCCCCCGACGTGGGGTAAAGTTCTGTCCGCGCGTTCCCGCGGCTCATCGCGGGGCAGCGCACCGGGACGTGGCGCAGCTTGGTAGCGCACTTGACTGGGGGTCAAGGGGTCGCAGGTTCAAATCCTGTCGTCCCGACTGGAGACAGTCGCAGGTCAGGGCCGGTTTCGGAGACATCCGAAACCGGCCCTTGGCTATTTCTTGGGGACCGGTTGGGGACCAGGGTCCTTGACCGGCGTCAGCGGGTCATGACGATCGGGCTCGGCAGGGAGCGTGGTGCGCGGAGCACGCTGAGGTGCGCGGAGAGTGCTGCGCCTGCGGCTGTGATCTTGTGTACGTCCGGGTGGAGGTAGCGCTGGGTGGTGGTCAGCGAGCCGTGGTCGGCGATCCGGCGCAGGACATGGACCTGCACTCCCGCGTCGGCGAACCAGGTCAGTCCGGTGTGCCGGAGGTCGTGGCGGCGCAGGTGCTCGTAGCCGAGCTTGATTATCACGTGGTCCCCATGGGTGGCGTCGCGCAGAACGGCGGTGGAGATGCGTCCGCCGCGCGGGCCGGTGAAGAGGCGGGCATCGTGATCGGGGCCGGCGGACAGGATGCGCTGGGCGACGAGGGGTCGGATCTCTTCGACGATGGGAACCTTGCGGTAGTCGTCGTAGGAGGCGGCCACGAGTGTGTCGGCCAGTCGGACGAGGGTCTCCCCGTCGGGCAGTGCCGGCCCGCGTGGGTCGAGGAGTTCGTCCTCGGCCTGCTTGTAGGGCTTCTGCCAGCCGGTCACCCGGGCGGGTTTGACCTTGACGATGCCGTCACGGGTGGCCTGGAGCCGGTCGCCAAGCGCTCGTGACCTGCACTGTCAAGCAGATCCTCCGCCTGCAGGCACGAGGAATCCTGTCGGACAAGGACGAATGGGCATCCGGCTGGTGCGGGACGCTCCGATGCCGGCCGCCGACCGGTTTCACACCTGGAGTCCGGGAGCCGGCGACTCCCCTGTGGGCTGCGGTTCGAGCACCTCGCCACACTCACACGCGTGGTGGTCGAAAGCCGCCCGGCCGGGTTGTGCCGTTGGGGCATCCGGCCGGGGCGGCGTCGAACGCGGCTGGGCAGCCGCTGGGTGCGCGTTACGGGGTCGTGTAGGGGTCCTGGCTGATCAGGTGGGCCTTCAGCCCGTCGCCGATGCCAGGCTCCGGGGTTCCGGCCCAGTCCTTGATGAGTACGGCGCCGGTGCTGCAGCCCCACGGGTTCCAGGTCCACGCGAGATAACCCATGTTGTGCGCGTCGGCCCAGTCGACCAGCCGCTGCATGTAGTCGAAGCCGCAGTTGTCCTGGCCGAACTCACCGATGACGACCGGCACTTGTTGCGCGAGCGGCGCGACCTGGCTGTCCCAGCAGGATTCGGTCGCGCAGGCGTTGAAGCTGTAGGAGTGCCAGGACGCGGCGAGGTTGTTCAGTGGGTCGGTCGGCTTGTACGTCAGCCACTCCCGCATGTCGTTGGCCCACTCCAGGCCACCCAGCATGAGGACGTTGGTCGCGCCGGTGGCCCGAACAGCGTCGACCAGGTCCTGCATGCCGGCGGTTTCATAGGGAAGGCCGGTGCAGGTGCCGCCGTCTCGCCAGCACGTCCAGCCGAGGGTCTTGTCCCAGTTGCTGGCGACCTCCGGGTACGGCTCGTTGAACAGATCGAAAACGACGGCGTCGTTGCCCTTGAACGCATTGGCGACACCGGTCCAGAACTGGGGGCCGTACTGCGCGTCCGGCATCGGCTTCTGGCACGTCGCGGTGGCGTCCTTGCAGTGCCAGTCCGGCCCGTTCGTGTAGGCACCCCGGGTCCAGTGCAGATCGAGGATCGGGGTGATGCCGTTGGCCACCAGCAGGTTGACGTAGTCCTTGACGCCCTGCTGGTAGGTGGCTCCGCTGGGCGAGCCGTTGATGCCGAGCCAGCATTCCTCGTTCAACGGCACGCGTACCGCGTGGATGTTCCAGGTCTTCATCGCGTCGACGGACGCCTGGTCGACCGGGCCGCTGTCCCATAGCCCCTTGCCCTGCACACAAGCGTATTCACCGCTGGAGCGGTCCACACCCAGCAGCCGATACTGCTTGCCGCTCGCGGTGACGATCTTGTTGCCGGAAACCTTCAGCTCCGGGGCCGGACCACTGGGACCGCTGGTCGGAGTGGTGGTGGGGCTGGGGGTCGGGGATGTCACCGAGCCGGTACAGGTCACGCCGTTGAGCGCAATCGATGCCGGTTCCGGATTGGCGCCCTTCCACGCACCGGTGAACCCGATGGAAGCCGACCCGCCCGTATCCAGCGCCCCGTTCCAGTCGAGGCTGGTGGCGGACACGTGGGTTCCGGACTGTGTCCAGCCGGCACTCCAGCCGTTGGTGACCTTCTGGTCGGAGTTCGGGAAGTCGAACGTCGCGGTCCACCCTTGCACGGGGGAGCCGAGATTTGTGATGGCCAGGTTCGCGGTGAACCCTCCCGGCCATTGGCTCTGCACCTTGTACGCGACCGAGCAGCCGGTGGCGGCTGCCGATGCGGGCAGGGTGGCGACGGCAAGGCCACCCAGGATCAGGGCACCGGCGGCACCGGTGGCCATTAAGGCGTGACGACGTTTCACTTGATCTCCTCGTTGCCGTAAGGGATCGATGAGTTCGATGCCCAGCTGATCGACGAGCCGGTGAGCCGGGCCCAGGCCGAGGGCCTGCAGCTGACCGGTCCACCAGGCGGGTACTGCGTGCCGTACGGATCAAGGAATCAACAACTGTCGCGCGTTCGGATCCTGTCTTCCCGACGGATCCCACGCGGGCGTCAGCAGCCGATCGGTGAGGAGCCCAGGGCCACGTCGTCGAACCAGAGCGTGTCGTCCCCGGTGCCGTAGCTCTCCCAGCCCACGCGCAGGCCGGTGGGGCGGGGAGGGGTCCTGCGGGCGAGCCACTGCCCGTCGACGTTCTGGGTCGCCACCCCGTCCACGTGCAGTCCGGCGACCTCCTGGTCGTCGACCCAGGTGCGCATGGACTGGGCGGTGGTGTCGATCTGGAACCGCAGGCACAGCCACTGACCGGCCGGCAGCGGCGTGCTGAGCGCGACCCCCGCCGGGCTCTGTTCCGGCAGCGTCGCGTCGTCGCTCTCGCGGTTCCACTGCAGCGCGCCGTTCTGCCCGCCGACGCGCAGCGCCCTGCCGCCCTGTGAGGCGTCCGGCATGGATACGAAGGTGACGTGGTCGGTGGGCAGGGCGGTGGTGTGCCGGACCCGCATGCGTACGTACACCACGGGCCCGACGGAGGACAGATCGCGGGTGGAGGCCGCGAAGACGTGGTTGCAGTAGCCGGCGCCGCCGTCGACGCGCAGCGACCTGGTGCCGCTGTAGGCGACGGACGTGTCGACGCTGACCTTCCCCGTGCCCTGGCAGTCGGGTGCCGTGGTCTGCCAGGCGCCCGAGGGCACGGTGCCGGTCTGGTCCTCGAAGTCGGAGCAGATCGCCGCCCCGGCGCATTCGGCCGGTGGCGTGGCTGTCGCGGTCGCTGTCGGGGTGGGACTCGCGGTTCCGCCGCACGGCGTGCCATTGAGGGTAAAGGCGGTGGGAGCCGGGTCGGCGGTGTGCCAGGTGCCCTGGAGCCCGAAGTCCGCGGACGCGCCGGCGGCGAGCACGGCATTGTGCGCGACGTTCACCGCGGTCACCGCACTGCCCGACTGGGTGACCTGCGCGTTCCAGGCGGACGTGACCTGCTGGTCGCCGCCGTAGGTCCACTCCAGCCGCCAGCCGTTCAGGGCGGCGCCGAGATTCGTGACGCGGATCTGGGCGGTGAAGCCGCCGGACCACTCGTTGGTGGTGTACGCGACCGTGCAGCCCGTCGCCGCGCCCTGAGCGCGCGACGTCGCGATGGCAGGAAGGGCCACCGCCACCACGGTCAGCACCAACGCCCAGAGCGGCAGGCGGTGGCGGCGCACGCGTAATGAAGTCATCGCCATGATCAATCTCCGGGAGTCAGGACGCGGTGCAGGAGAATGTGCCGAGGGCTCGGTCGTCGCCGCTGAGCGTCATCCCCCAGGTCGTCGACGCGCCCGGTGCCAGCGAGCCGTTGTAGGAGGCGTTGTGAACGGTGGTGGCGGGGCGGGACGGATCCACCACCGCGTTCCAGCGGTTCGCCACGGTCACACCGCCCGGCAGGGTGTGGTGCACCGACCAGTCGGTGACCGGCCGGGACCCGGTGTTGGTGACCGTGACGTCTGCCTGGTACCCGCCCTGCCATGAGCCGGTCAGCTTCCACTCCGCCGTGCAGGCGGTGTCGCCGGAGGGGCTCGGCGCGGGAGTGGGAGGTGGTGTCCCTCCAGAGCTGTCGGTGGTGTAGGGGACGGCGGTGTAGTCCTGCGAGCAGCCTCCCGCGCAGCCCGACGGCAGCGAGAAGGAGTACGTACGGCCGCCGCCCAGCCAGGCGTCGGCCGCGTCGCGGATCCGTATGGTGAAGCTGCTCTGGCCGGAGGCCGTCGCGCCGATGACGTAGGACTGCCCCATGTCGCTGTTCATCGCGGCGTCGGTCCAGGTGCCGTTCGCCAGGTACTGGACGCCGTGGATGCCGCCCGGCAGATGGGAGACGGCGATGGCGGGCCAGTACCGCTGGGCTCCCCTGAGGAAGCCGATACGGATGTCGCCGCTGTAGTCCGGGGCCGGGACGAAGCTCCAGGAGACATGACGGTTGTTCCAGTGGTCCGGGTACATCGTCCCCACTGGGGTGCCGCCGATCCGGAAGCGGTTGAGGGAGTCGGTTGCCAGGTCGAGGTGGTTGGGGTCGTCCCGGCACCAGGCGTTGGAATCGGCGCAGCTGTCCGCGACGAGCATGGTCAGGGTGGCCCCGTTGTACTTGTCGGCCGCCCAGGAGCCGTTGCGGCAGAAGGGCTGGCCCGGGGCGCCGTCGTTGGTGCCTGTGCAGTAGTCCCCGATGGTGACCTTGACCCAGCGGCCGCAGTTGCGGCCGTTGTCGAAGACCCCCTTGACCGATGCGCTTGAGTCCGGCACCGGGCGGGGGTAGGTGCTCGCGTAGTCGCCGGGTGTGTTGAACACGTTGAGCGCCACGAAGTCCTGGCTGTCCAGTTCGCGCTGCGGCAGACCGCAGCCGCCGTAGGGGCTGCCGAGCCCGGCGAAGTGGGTCGCGTTGCCCAGGACCTCAGTGGCGGCGGCACTCGGCGCGGGCGGCTGGGCCGCCGCGGCCATGACGGGTAACGCGGCGCAGCAGAGCGCTGCCAGCAACGTGGCGGTGCGCCTTCGGGCCGGCGAGCGGGGGGTCGAAAGAAGCTGCATGGGGGGATCCGCCTTCTTCGTGACGGGGCGCCGTGACGTTCGTACGGGAGTTCTCTCGGAGGGAGGGGAGTGAGCGCTGGAACACCTCCACAGTGGGAGCGCTCCCACGGTCTCGGTATCCGGGGACTGTAGAAGAGGGTCATGGCCCTGACAAGGGGGTGGGTTCCCATGGGAGATTTCGCCCTGTCCGAGCCCGGGCGTGCCCGGCCCGGACAGGGGAGTCAGCTGAGGTTCCACTTCTGGTTGATGCCGCCGTTGGACGGCCAGGTCACCACCTTGGTGCCGGACGTGGTCTGGTGGTCGTAGGCGTCCAGACACAAGGTGGTGCCCGACATGGTCACCGTCAGCCGGCCGGACCCGGTGCGGGTCCAGAGCTGGTTGGCCCGCCCTGGCAATCACGGATCTGCACCTGCGTACCTGCCATCGGCGACGCGTTCGGCACGTCCAGGCACTTGCCTCCACCCACCGCGTGCAGCGCACCGGAAGTGCTGGGCGGCGGTGGGGTGGTGCCGCGCCCGTCGAGACAGAGGAAGGTGATGGCGCAGGCGAGCATGCCGGTCATGGTCCTGGGGACCAGCTGGGGACCGCACGGTGTGCGCGCTGGTGCACGGCCCGTCGCGTCCACCGCCTGCACTCAGAGGAACCTGATATCTCCGAAAGTAGCCTTGCCCTCACTCCTCGGGGTCAAGGGGTCACAGGTTCAAATCCTGTCGGGTCAGCGACCCCAGCGCAGCGCGGCGGTCTGCACGGGCGCGTCCCACAGCCGCAGCATCTCCGCGTCGGCCCGGCACAGTGTCACCGAGCAGCCGGCCATGTCCAGCGACGTGACGTAGTTGCCCACGAGCGTCCGCGCCACCGGTACGCCCCGGGCCTCCAACAGCCGCGCCACCTCGGCGTGGAACCCGTACAGCTCCAGCAGCGGCGTCGCTCCCATCCCGTTGACCAGGGCCAGTACCGGCCCGTCTGCCGGAGCCACCTCCACCAGCTCGTCGAGTACGGCGCCCACCGCGACCTCCGCGATCGCTCGGGCCGGCATCATCGCGCGCCGCTCTCGGCCCGGCTCGCCGTGGATCCCGACCCCCAACTCCATCTCCCCGTCCGGCAGGTCGAAGGTCGGGCCGCCTTTCGCGGGAGTGCTGCAGGGGCTGAGCGCCACGCCGAAGCTGCGCGAGGACTCGTTGACGCGCCGGGCGATCGCGGCCACCTGCTCCAGCGGTGCGCCCTCCTCGGCGGCCGCCCCGGCGATCTTCTCCACGAACAGAGTCGCCCCGGTACCCCGCCGCCCGGCCGTGTACAGGCTGTCGGTGACGGCGACATCGTCGTTGACCAGGACCCGCTCGACGCGGACGCCGTCCTCCTCGGCGAGCTCGGCCGCCATCTGGAAGTTCAGCACGTCGCCGGTGTAGTTCTTGACGACGAACAGCACGCCCTGCCCGGCCTCGACGGCGCTCGCCGCGCGCAGCATCTGGTCCGGGACGGGCGAGGTGAACACATCCCCGGGACACGCGGCCGACAGCATCCCGTATCCGACGAACCCGGCGTGCAGCGGCTCGTGCCCGGAGCCGCCGCCGGACACCAGCCCGACCCGCCCGCCCTCGCGCGCGTCTCGCCGTACGACCACCCGCCGCTCCACGTCCACGTTCAGCTCCGGGTGGGCGGCAGCCACCCCCCGCAGGGCATCGGCGACCACGGTCTCCGGACTGTTGATCAGCATTTTCATGGGACCTCCCGGTTGGAACCGGCGGCGGAGCCTCTGCTTCGTGTCCTCACGGAGCTCAGGCAGCGCCGGTGACAGGCGGGCGCGTTCGCGATCGCACACCACACGAACAGTGTGCCGTCTTCCCGTGGACATCCGCGACGGGTGCTCGCTGCCGCCCGTCTCCCAGGGCGGGGGCGCGGCCAGTTCGGTCCAGGCGGCCGGGGCGCCGCTGTCGACGCAGACGATGCCGCAGGTTGCGGCGTACTCCTCGGCGGGCGCGGTGGAGGAGCTGGTGGTGACGACGACGGTCACGCCGGCCTCGTGGGCCGCGACGGCAGGTGCCGCCCGAGCGCCGCGGGACCGG
The DNA here is from genome assembly GCF_040606575.1 of Streptomyces sp. NPDC005402. Classification (NCBI taxonomy): domain Bacteria; kingdom Bacillati; phylum Actinomycetota; class Actinomycetes; order Kitasatosporales; family Streptomycetaceae; genus Streptomyces; species Streptomyces sp. NPDC005402. The sequence continues at coordinate 219,593 of NZ_JBEXFB010000008.1, read as the reverse complement.
GGAAGTCCCCCGGTTGCCGTCGGCGTAGTGCTCGGCCGGGATGACGACGCGGAACGCGTCTGCGTTCGTCGGCGTCCAGATCGGCGCCCATGTTGCGCCTGCACCGCCGAACGCTTCCACCGATGTGCAGCCGTCGCGCGCGCGGCGCGGCGGCGTGTGCGCGAAGCCGTCGGCCGGCGAGACTGCGGAGCCCAGGTCAGCCCGACCATTGGCGTCGTCACCTCCCAGCCCCGGGCATTTCCTGCCGACGGGCGGACTTCCGCTTCCTGGCCGGGCAGCGGGCCGTATCGCCTCGCGCGCGCATGGCTCTGGCCCGTTTTACAATGATTTGCGGAGTACTCGGGGCAGTCGACGGCCGGTCCCTGGGCCGGCGGGAAAGCGGGCACCCATGGCTGAGCGGCTCAAGAGATCAGGACTGGTCGGCGAGCTTTCAGCGGAATTCGCCGGCACGATGATCCTCATCCTCTTCGGTTGTGGCGTGGTGGCTCAGGTAGTCGCCGGCGGAGCCCTCACGACTCCGCCGGGTGGCCTGGGAAACCACGACAGCATCGCCTGGGCCTGGGGCCTCGGCGTCACCCTGGGTGTGTACGTCGCGGCGAGGCTGAGCGGTGCGCACCTCAATCCGGCGGTGACCGTCGCGCTGGCGGCGTTCAAGGGCTTCCCGTGGAGCAAAGTGGCTCCCTACGCGCTGGCCCAGACGGCCGGCGCCTTCGTGGCAGCCCTGCTCGTCCGGTGGAACTACACCGAGGCGCTGGCGAAGGCGGATCCCACCCACACGATCAAGACGCAGGGCGTGTTCTCCACGCTGCCCGCCAACGGCAACCCGAACCTGCCGGTCCACGAATGGGGCGCATTCCGCGACCAGGTCATCGGCACCGCGATCCTGCTGCTGCTGATCCTGGCGGTCACGGACCTGCTCAACACGCCCCCCGGCGCCAACCTGGCGCCGTTCATCGTCGGTCTGATCGTCGTGGCCATCGGTATGGCCTGGGGTACCAACGCGGGTTACGCGATCAACCCGGCACGCGACTTCGGTCCCCGGCTGGCCAGCTTCCTCACCGGGTACGGCGGAGCGTGGCGAGATCAGTACGGGAACTTCTACTTCTGGGTGCCGATCATCGGTCCGCTGATCGGAGGTCTGCTGGGAGCGGGCCTGTACAAGGTCTTCATCGGCCGGTTCCTGCCGACCGCTGAGCCGGAGCCCCCCGGACGGGTCCCGGCCCCGGACGAGAACTGACCGGCTCCGGGGTTGCCGTGATCCGGCTGCCCCGGGAGAGCCCAAGGAGAGGCGGCATCCATGGCGGACTTCGTCGGCGCGGTGGACCAAGGGACCACCAGCACCCGTTTCATGATCTTCGACCATGCCGGCAACGAGGTGGCGAGGCACCAGCTGGAGCACTCGCAGATCCTCCCGCGCTCGGGGTGGGTCGAACACGACCCGGTGGAGATCTGGGAGCGCACCAACTCGGTGATCCAGAACGCGCTCCGGCACGGAAACCTCTCGCCGGAGGACCTGGCGGCCATCGGTATCACCAACCAACGGGAGACGACCGTCGTCTGGGACCCGCGCAACGGTCGCCCCTACTACAACGCCATCGTCTGGCAGGACACCCGTACCGACTCCATCGCGGCAGCGCTGGACCGCTCGGGCCAGGGCGACGTCATCCGCCGCAAGGCGGGGCTGCCGCCGGCCACGTACTTCTCCGGCGGCAAGATCCAGTGGATCCTGGAGAACGTCGACGGAGTCCGCGAGGCGGCCGAGCAGGGCCATGCCCTCTTCGGCAACACCGACGCCTGGGTGCTGTGGAACCTCACCGGTGGCCCCGACGGCGGCGTCCACGCCACCGACGTGACCAATGCCAGCCGCACCATGCTGATGGACCTGGAGACCCTCGACTGGGACGACGAGCTGCTGGGCTTCTTCGGCGTTCCCCGGGCGATGTTGCCGACCATCAGTCCGTCCTCCCACCGGGAGGCGTTCGGACAGACCCGTACGTCCCGGCCGCTGCGGGCCGCCATCCCGATCACCGGTGTGCTCGGCGACCAGCAGGCAGCCACCGTCGGGCAGGTCTGCTACGCGCCCGGCGAAGCCAAGAACACCTACGGCACCGGCAACTTCCTGGTGCTCAACACCGGCACGGAACTGGTGCGGTCCCAGCACGGCCTCCTGACCACCGTGGCGTACCAGTTCGGCGACAGCCCGGCGATCTACGCACTCGAAGGCTCCATCGCCGTCACAGGCTCCGCGGTGCAATGGCTGCGCGACCAGCTGAAGATCATCAACGATGCCGCCGAGAGCGAACGCCTGGCCCGTACCGTCGAGGACAACGGCGGGATCTACTTCGTCCCCGCCTTCTCCGGCCTGTTCGCCCCGTACTGGCGCTCCGACGCCCGCGGCGCGATCGTCGGCCTCGCCCGGTACAACGACGGCGGCCACCTGGCGCGGGCCGCCCTGGAGGCCATCTGCTACCAGAGCCGCGACGTGGTGGAAGCCATGGAGCAGGACTCCGGCGTCCACCTCGACGTGCTCAAGGTCGACGGCGGCGTGACGGCCAACGACCTGTGCATGCAGATCCAGGCCGACGTCCTCGGCGTCCCGGTCAGTCGCCCGGTCGTCGCCGAGACCACCGCGCTCGGCGCCGCCTACGCCGCCGGTCTGGCCACCGGCTTCTGGCGGGACACGGACGAACTGCGCACCCACTGGCAGGAGTCCAAGCGCTGGGAACCCCAGTGGTCCGAGGAACAGCGCGAGGAAGGATACGCGGGCTGGAAGAAGGCGGTGGAGCGCACGCTCGACTGGGCCAAGGTCGAATAGGTCCCGGTCGGCAGCGACCGAACGGGGCCGCCCGAGCCGCGTGCGCGGCCCCCCACCCGCACCCGCTGCACGAGGAGGACACCATGGCGAACCCGGTGGCTCTCTCGCCCGGCGCACGCGCGGAGGCCCTCGTCCGACTGGGAGAGGGGGAGCTCGACGTCCTCGTCGTCGGGGGCGGCGTCGTCGGCGCCGGCGCGGCCCTGGACGCCGCCACCCGGGGCCTGAAAGTCGGCCTCGTCGAAGCCCGGGACTGGGCCTCGGGCACGTCCAGCCGCTCCAGCAAACTCATCCACGGCGGCCTGCGCTACCTGGAGATGCTGGACTTCCGGCTCGTCGCCGAAGCCCTGAAGGAACGCGGACTCCTGCTTCAGTTCCTGGCCCCTCATCTGGTGCGTCCGGTGCCGTTCCTCTATCCCCTGCAACACCGGATCCGGGAGCGCCCGTACGTCGGCGCCGGCGTGCTCCTGTACGACACCATGGCCGCGGCCTCCGGTACCTCCAGAGGTCTGCCCCACCACCGCCACCTGCTCAAGCGCCGAGCCCTGCAGGAGGCGCCCGCGCTGCGCTCCGACGCCTTGGTCGGCGCGATCCAGTACTGGGACGCCCAGGTCGACGACGCCCGGCACACCATGTTCCTCGCCCGCACGGCCGTCGCCTACGGAGCGCTGGCCGCCAACCGCACCCGTGTCAGCCGCTTCCTGCGGCAGGGCGAGCGGGTGGTGGGAGCCGCTGTCACGGATCTGGAGACCGGCGACGAGACAGAGGTGCGAGCCAAGCAGGTCATCAACGCGACCGGCGTGTGGACCGACGACACCCAGGCCCTCGTCGGTACGCGCGGCCAGTTCCACGTCCGCGCCTCCAAGGGCGTACACCTGTTGGTCCCCCGTGACCGGATCAACTCCCGCACCGGGCTCATCCTCCGCACCGAGAAGAGCGTGCTGTTCGTCATCCCCTGGGGACGACACTGGATCATCGGGACCACCGACACCGACTGGACACTCGACAAGGCCCATCCCGCCCTCAGCTCCCAGGACGTCACCTACCTGCTGGAGCACGTCAACAGCGTCCTGGCCACGCCTTTGGTTCCGGAGGATGTCGAAGGCGTCTACGCCGGTCTGCGTCCCCTCCTGTCCGGCGAGGCCGCAGAAACCAGCAAACTGTCACGGGAGCACCTGGTCGCACACCCGGTACCCGGTCTCGTCGTGGTGGCCGGCGGCAAGTACACGACCTACCGGGTGATGGCCAAGGACGCAGTCGACGAGGCGGCCCGCGGCGTGGACGAGAAAGTGCCCGACTGCGTCACGCAACGCGTTCCGCTGCTCGGCGCCGACGGCTATCCGGCCCTGTGGAACTCCCGCCACAACCTCGCCGAGAGCTCCGGGCTGCATGTCGCCCGCATCGAGCACCTGTTGCACCGCTACGGCTCCCTGGTGCATGAGCTGCTCGCCATGGTCGCAGCCGACTCCTCGCTCGGCGAGCCGTTGCCGAGCTCCGACGATTACCTGCGGGTCGAGGCCGTCTACGCGGTGACCCATGAGGGTGCCCGCCACCTGGAGGACGTGCTCGCCCGACGTACCCGGATCTCCATCGAGTCCTGGGACCGTGGTGTGGACGCGGCGCAGACCGTCGCGGAACTGATGGCGCCGCACCTGGGATGGGACCAAGCGCGCCGGGACCGTGAGGTCAACCACTACCTGAAGCGGGTGGCGGCCGAACGCGAGGCCCAGCAGCAGCCGGACGACCAGACCGCCGACGCGGTACGGCTCGGCGCCCCCGACATCATTCCGGTGCACTGAGTAGGGCGCTCGGGCACCGAACGGCAGCCACGTCGGCGCGCAACTCACGACCGGATTAAGCCTGTTATGTGCAAATGCTTCGGGTGCCCCGCACCGGCGAGAGCCTGCGGGGCCCTTTTCGCGTGTTCCGGAGACTGAGGACGGCTTCCACCGCAGCGGCAACCTCGCCGAGGCGGGCGGCGACCTACAGGCGAAGTTCCGGACGGCTCCCGCCCCGGTGCAGGTCGGCGAAGCGGCTCAACCCGCCGACGGGAGCCGTTCCGCCCTGCCTCACCCCCGTCCGGGCCCCACCCCGGCGGTCCGGATCCCACGAAGCGAGGAACCCCCACATGACCGACCCCGAACAAACCGACCCCTCCGGCTTACGGCGGCGCACCGTCCTGCTCGGCGCGGCGGCCGGCGCCGGCGCGCTGGCCCTGGGCGCCGGACCCCTGGCCACCCCCGCGCAGGCCGCGACGTTCGTCAGGGGCGCCGACGTCAGCTGGCTGCCGCAGATGGAGGCGCAGGGCTACTACTGGAACAACAGCGCCGGAGCGCGCCAGGACCTGTTCACCGTCCTCAAGGGCTACGGCATCGGCGCGATCAGCCTGCGGACCTGGGTCGACCCGTCCAGCGACCCGGCCAACGGGCACTGCTCCATCGAGGAGACGGCCCAGCTGGCGAAGCGCGCGAAGGACGCCGGCCTGCAGGTCCTCATCGGCTTCCACTTCGGCGACACCTGGAACTCGGTCGGGGTGCAGAACCCGTCGGCGGCCTGGGCGGGCATGACCTACAGCCAGATGCTCGACGCCATGTACGACTACGTGTACCACTCGTGCAACATCATCAAGTACCACGGCGTCACCCCGGCCTGGGTGAAGATCGGCAACGAGACCAACTCCGGTATCTGCAAGCCGGTCGGCAGCGTCAGCCGCCCCGCCCAGATGACCGGCCTGCTGAACGCCGCCCACGACATGTCCAAGCAGGTCTTCCCGAGCACGCCGGTGCTGGTGCACCTGGCGCAGCCGCAGAACCTGGCCAGTGTCCAGACCTTCCTCGACGCCTACCGGGACAACGGCGGAAGGTGGGACATCACCGGTCTGTCCTCGTACGCACAGGGCGGCAACGTGCCCGCCGTGCTGGCCAACATGCAGACCATCCAGTCCGGTTACGGCAAGCCGGTCATGCAGGTGGAGTACGGCGGCCCGGTCGGCAAGCCCACCCAGGTGCGCGACTCGCTGAAGGCGTTCGTCACCGGACTTCAGGGCTTCGGCGGTCTCGGCACCTTCTACTGGGAGCCCGAGGGCTATCCCTCGTTCAACGGTTACAACAGCTCGGCCTGGGACGAGAGCACGCGGCGGCCCACGGCGGCCATGGACGGATTCCTCAACGGATGAACCAGGAGTCGACGATGAGTTCTGCCAAGCCGGCCGGGCGTGTGCTGCTGATATCGGCGCTCACCCTGAGCTCCCTCGCGATCCCGGCCAGTTCGGGCGCCGTCAGCACCACGGCGACGGCGAACGTCTATTACGTCGCCCCGAACGGCAGCGACACCTCCGCGGGCACGCAGGCCGCCCCGTGGGCGACGATCGCCCACGCGCAGGCCGTCGTCCAGCCGGGCGACACCGTGTACTTCCGGGGCGGCACCTACCGCTCCACCCGCGCCAACAGCGCCTGTACGAGCCAGACGGCCAGGGTCGACGCCATCACCCTGAACAGGAGCGGCAGTTCGGGAAGTCCCATCCGTTACTGGGCCTATCCGGGGGAGAAACCGGTCTTCGACTTCTCCGGGATGACCGACGACTGCCGGATCAAGGGCTTCGATGTCACCGGCAGTTGGATCCACCTCAAGGGCCTGGAAGTCACCGGCGTACGACAGAACAACAAGCTGAACCACGAGTCGTGGGGAATCTGGATCTCGGGCAGCAACAACACCTTCGAGCAGATCAACACCCACCACCACATGGGGCCCGGCCTGTTCATCCAGAACGGCGGCGGCAACCTCGTCCTCAACTCCGACTCGCACGACAACTACGACACCAACTCCTCCAACGGCGCGGGGGAGAACGCCGACGGGTTCGGCGCGCACATCTCGGCAGGTAATCCCGGCAACGTGTTCCGGGGCTGCCGCGCCTGGTGGAACGCCGACGACGGCTACGACCTCATCAGCGCCTACTCGTCCGTGACCATCGAGAACTCCTGGGCGTGGCGCAACGGATACAAGCCGGGCACGACCACCGCGGCCGGCAACGGAACCGGCTTCAAGGCGGGCGGCTACGGCGGCGACTACGACGCCGGCGCCGTCAAACACACCGTGCGCACGTCGGTGGCCTTCCTCAACAGGGCGTCCGGCTTCTACGCCAATCACCACCCGGTCGCCAACGACTACTTCAACAACACGAGTTACGGCAATCACCCCGACTTCAACATGCTCGGAGTCGACTCCGGTGGCGCCGACGCCGGCCGGGGCAACCTGCGCAACAACCTCGCCTACACCGGCACGTTGACGTCGAACATGACCGGCACGAGCGCCGCGAACAACTCCTGGAACCTGGGGATCACCCTCTCGGACAGCCAGTTCCAGAGCGTGTCGACGTCCGGGTGGGACGCGCCCCGCCAGGCCGACGGGAGCCTGCCCGTACCGCCCGGTCTCCGCCCCACGGCCAACAGCACCCTGATCGACAAGGGGGTGAACGTCGGACTGCCGTACAAGGGGCAGGCGCCGGACCTCGGTGCGTTCGAGACCTCTTGAGCCGAGTGCCGTCCGCGGGCAGCGGATGCTCGCCGACGGCACGGAGACCAGCGACCATGCCGATGTCCCGTCGGGTGGGCCGGGTCCGACACCCGGTCGACTCACCCCAGAGCCCCGAGTCCCGATCGGGCCGGTTCGGGGCGGTGGATGCCGCGGGGTCGGTAGCCGAGTTCGCCGGAGCGGCCCAGCAGATCGGCGAGGTACCAGAGGATGGCCAGCCACATCTCCGTGCCCTGGAGGCCGGGCTCGGGTCCGGGCCCCGCGGTGCCCGGGCCGAAGCCGAAGCCCCGGCCGTCCCGCCAGCGCGGCAGGAGCGCGGCCAGCTGCCGGTCGGCCCAGTCGCGGATCTCGCCGGAGCGGTAACCGTCGGCGGCACGGCCGAGCTGCTGGGTGCACAGCCACAGGGGGTGGGCGACGTCGAGCACGTTGCAGGCGTTCTCCCGCCCGGGACCGAAATGCCGGGCGTCGCGCGCGTGGTCCAGGACCGTGTCCACGACCCGTTCCGGATACGGCACCGGCAGCCCGAACTGCGCGAACGACCCCCTCGTCAGCCGGTAGTACCCGTTGACCACCTGGAGCCGCCCCTCCTCGGCCGAGGGGCTGCCCCACATTCCGGTCCATGGATCGACCCGGGTCAGCAGCCAGCCGAACAGCGCCTCCGGCGTCCCGTGGCCGCCGTCGTTGCCGTGGCCGTGCCGCAGGTTCCAATGGGCCGCCGTGGCCAGGCTGTCGACCCAGGCACCGGCGCCCCAAGCAGCCGTTCTCCAGGGCAACGCCTCCAGCCGCAGGACGAGTCGCTGTGCCGTCATGTCCCGTGCCCCGCGCACCGGATGAGGGAGACCCGGACCCAGCAGATCGAGGGCGTAACCCACGCACAGCACGTGATAAAGCGCCGCTCCCTCCCCGATGAACCCGTCGGCGTCCACCACCGGAAGCGGTGCACCGAACTCCGGCACGAGACCGCTCTTCGGATCCTGGAGCCCGCCCAACCGCTCGACGTGCTCCTCGCCGGACAAGTGCTCCGGCACGGCCCCGAGCAGCAGGTCGGCGATCTCCACGGCATCGCAGTGGGCCCGCACCGTGGGCGCGGCGCCGGGCCGGTCGACGTATCGCTCACCGTCCCAGCAACGGTCGAGGAGCTCGCGGGCCTGAGCACGCGCGGTGTCGGCGAAAGCGGCAAGGGGGCCGGGGCGGCCGGACACGGACGTACGGCCACCTCCCGGCAGCGTCCCCGGCACACCCGCTGCTGCCCCCGGCCTCCCGGCCACCACCGCCGCGTCCCCTGCCACCCGTGCCGTACCGGGCTCGGTCACCGTCTCGGGTTCGGGGGTGGGGCCGGTCGTCGGGCGGGTCATAGCCGTAGGGCCGCCGCCTGGCCGTATCCCTGTCCCTGACGCCACCGTGGCGGCCGACGGGTCCACCCTCTCCGGCCCCCGCGCCTCCCGCCGGTCCCGCAGCACCCGCGCCGGATTCCCCGCGGCCACCGACCACGCCGGCAGATCCCGCGTGACCACCGCACCCGCCCCGACCACACAGTGATCGCCGATGGTCACGCCGTCCACGACGATCACATGCGAGCCGATCCAGACGTCGTCCCCGACGCGGATGCCTCGACTGGTGAGCGGCTGCCGGAAAACGGGCCGGTCGGGCGCCATGGAGTGGTTGAAGCCGAGCAGCGAGGTGTGGGCGCCGATGCGGACGCCGGCACCGAGGACGACGTTCCCGCGTACCGTGGTGAACGGGTTGAGGGTGCAGTCCGAGCCGGTGGTCAGCTCGCCGGTGACGTAGGCGTGCGCGGCGATGTACGAGTCGTCGCCGAGCCGCAGCCGGTCCGGGAACACCGCCGCGGACTCGGCGACGTAACAGCGCTCACCGATCCCGGTGTCGCCGCCGATCGCCCGCTGCACCTCCCGCTGCGCGGCGCGCTGTTCCTCGGTCGCCTCGTCGGCGAAGAGCCAGGGGCAGTGGTCGAAGTGCCGTACGGACGGCCGCGGCGGAAGATCCATAGGAGCACGCTAAGCAGCGCGACGCCCTGCGGGAAGGGGTACCGTACGCGACGCGGCCCGGCCCGAAATGGTAGAAGCGGTCATGACCAACTCGTACTTGTCCCGCTTCTCCTCCCGTCCGGCGGGTGTCCGATGACCGAGGGCATCGACACCCCCGACCGCCGGGGCCGCACCGGCCTCGACCGCACCGGCCTGAACCTGACCGGCAACCCGCGCGTCAAGGTCCGGGAGGTGAAACTGCTGTCCAGCCACTGGTACGTCGAGCGGGCCACGACCTTCGACATCCAGCGCGCCGACGGGACCTGGAGCACCCAGCAGCGGGAGACCCACGACCGCGGCAACGGCGCCACCATGCTGCTGTACGACACGGAACGCGAAACCGTCCTGCTCACCCGCCAGTTCCGCTTCCCGGTGTACGTCAACGGGCACCCCGACGGGCTGCTGATCGAGACCCCGGGCGGTCTGCTCGACGACGATGACGAGCACCCCGAGATCGCCGTACGGCGCGAGGTCGTCGAGGAGACCGGGCACACCATCGGCGAGGTCCGCCACGTCTTCGACGTCTACATGAGCCCGGGGTCGGTCACCGAGCGCGTCAGTTTCTACGCCGCTGAGTACGCCTCGTCGACCCGTACCCACGCGGGAGGCGGCCTCGACGAGGAGGGCGAGGACATCGAGATCCTCGAACTGCCCTTCCGCAGGGCCCTGGAGATGATCCGTTCCGGGGAGATCGCCGACGCCAAGACCATCATGCTGCTCCAATGGGCCGCTCTGGACGGCCCGTTCGCCAAGTGAGCGCGTAGGGCCTTGACTTGAAGTGCGCTCCAGCATGAAGACTCCCGTGTGCACCCGTCCTCGGGGCACACACGGGAGGAAATCACCATGCGATACCGCACCATCGGCACCGACCCGGCGACCCGCCGCGAGGTCAGCGTCCTCGCCCTCGGCGCGATGCTGTTCGGCTCACGGACCGATGAGGAGACCTCCTTCGCCGTCCTCGACCGCTATGTCGAAGCCGGCGGGAACTTCATCGACACGTCCGACAACTACGCCTTCTGGGAGGACGGCGGCCAGGGCGGCCAGAGCGAGGAACTGCTCGGCCGGTGGCGGCGCAGCCGCGGCATCGGCGAGGAGATCGTCATCGCCACGAAGCTCGGCGCCCGCCCTCTGGCGCCCGGCACCAGCTACGTCGACAACGCGGAGGGCCTGTCGGCCAAGGTGATCCGCGAGTCCGCGGAACGCAGCCGGGAACGCCTGGGCGTGTCCAAGCTGGATCTCCTCTACGCGCACATAGAGGACCACAGGGTCCCGCTCCAGGAAACGGTGGAGGGATTCGCCGAACTGGTGGCCGAGGGCACGGTGGGCCTGCTGGGCGTGAGCAACCACGCCGTGTGGCGGGTGGAGCGGGCCCGTGCCCTGGCGGCAGCGGCCGGCCTTCCCGCCTACGAGGTCCTCCAGTACGCCCACAGCCACCTGCGCCCCCGCACCGACGTCCCGGAGCCCCTGTTCCCGGACGGCAGCCTCGGCCACGCGGGCGCGGACCTGCTGAGCTACCTCCGCGCGGAGCCCGCCCTCACCCTCGTCGCGTACTCACCCCTCCTGAAGGGCGCCTACACCCGCCCGGACCGCCTCCCCGCGGACTTCGACCACCCGGGCACGCCGCCCCGTCTGCGGGCCCTGACCGAGGTGGCGAAGGAGACGGGAGCCACCGTCAATCAGGTGGTCCTGGCCTGGCAGATCGGCGGTGACCTGCCCGTCATCCCTTTGGCCGGGATGTCGTCGGTGGTCCAGCTGGAGGAGAACCTGGCGGCGGTCGACCTGGAGCTGACGGGGGAGCAGCGGGCGCGGCTCGACGGGGTGAGCTGAGCCCGTGCGCCGCGCTCAGGGCCTGACCAGCAGCTGGAAGTCGAACGCGTACCGCGACGCCCGGTAGATGTGGCTGCCGTACTCGACCGGGCGGCCGGTGTCGTCGTAGGCCGTGCGCTGCATGGTCAGGACCGCCGCGCCCTGCTGTTCGTCGAGGCGGGCGGCCTCCTCGGCGGTGGCGGAGCGGGCGCCGATGGTCTGGCGGGCGCTGTGCAGGGTGATGCCCGCGGTGCGCAGCATGCGGTAGAGGCCGGTGGACTCCAGGCGGCCGCTGTCGAGATCGAGGAGGTCGGTGGGCAGGTGGTTGCAGAGGACGGCCACCGGTTGGCCGTGGGTCAGGCGCAGCCGCTCCAGCAGCGTGACCGGGCTGCCCTCCGGCAGGGACAGCGCGGCCGCGACGTCGGCGGGTGCCGGCACGGTCTCGTTGCGCACGACCCGTGTCGCCGGACCCTGCCCGGCCGCCTCCAGGTCGTCGTAGAGGCTGCTGAGTTCCAGGGGGCGCTTGACCTGGCTGTGCACCACCTGCGTGCCCACTCCGCGCCGGCGGACCAGCAGACCCTTCTCCACCAGGGTCTGGATGGCCTGGCGGACGGTCGGGCGGGACAGGCCGAGGCGGATCGAGAGGTCGATCTCGTTGCCCAGGAGGTTCCCCGGGGCGAGTACGCCGTGCTCGATCGCCTCCTCCAGCTGCCGGGCGAGTTGGTAGTACAGCGGCACCGGACTGCCCCGGTCCAGGGCGAAGTCCAGGCAGTTGAGCGCGGGGGTGGTCGCGGCACGTGACGTGTCGCCGGGCTTCGCCATGGAACTACCTCCCTCAAAGACCGGGGCCGTCACAGGTGGGTGCGGCGGGCGGCGGCCTGACGGTCGTACTCCGTCCTCGCCTCCACGGCGGCCTCGCGCGACGCCGTCTGCGCCACCGGCACGTCCCACCAGGCCTGAGCCGGGGGAGTGGTCGGGGTCGCGGTGTCCGTCTCGACGTAGACGCAGGTCGGGCGGTCCGAGGCGCGGGCCGCGGCCAGGGCCTCCCGCAACTCCCGTACGGTCTTGGCGCGCAGTACGTCCATGCCGAGGCTCGCCGCGTTGGCGGCCAGGTCGACCGGGAGCGGGGCCCCGCTGAAGGTGCCGTCGGCGGCCCGGTAGCGGTACGCCGTGCCGAAGCGCTCGCCGCCCACAGACTCCGAGAGGCCTCCGATCGAGGCGTACCCGTGGTTCTGGATGAGGACCAGGTTGATCGGCAGGCCCTCCTGGACCGCGGTGACCAGTTCCGTCGGCATCATCAGATACGTGCCGTCGCCGACCAGCGCCCACACCGGGGTGTCCGGGGTGGCCTGCTGGACGCCGATCGCCGCCGGGATCTCGTAGCCCATGCAGGAGTAGCCGTACTCCAGGTGGTACTGGCGCGGGCTGCGGGCCCGCCACAGCTTGTGCAGGTCGCCGGGGAGCGAGCCGGCCGCGTTGATCACCACGTCCTCGTCGCCCACGACCGCGTCCAGCGCGCCGAGCAGCTGGGTCTGGGTCGGTACGGCGTTCTCGTCGGCGGCGCGGTAGGCCCGGTCCACCACCTGGTCCCAGCGCTCCTTGCCCGCGCCGTACTCGGCCTCGTACGCCGTCTGCACGCGGTGGCCCGCCAGCGCCGACGCGAGCGCCTCCAGACCCGCCCGCGCATCGCACACGACCGTGCGCGCGGCCAGTTTGTGGGCGTCGAAGGCGGTGATGTTGAGGTTGAGGAAGCGCACGTCCGGGTTCTGGAAGAGGGTGCCGGAGGCGGTGGTGAAGTCGGAGTAGCGGGTGCCGACGCCGATGACCAGGTCCGCGGTGCGTGCGAGGTCGTCGGCGGCCGCCGTGCCGGTGTGGCCGATGCCGCCGACGTCGGCGGGGTGGTCGTGGCGCAGGGAGCCCTTGCCCGCCTGGGTGGAGGCGACCGGGACGCCGGTGGTGTCCACCAGTGCCTTGAGGGCCTCCTCGGCCTCGCTGTGGTGGACTCCGCCGCCCACGACGATCAGCGGGCGCGTGGCCTTCCTGATCGCCCGCACCGCCTCCGCCAGCTCCACCGGGTCCGGCGCGGGCCGCCGTACCCGCCAGACCCGCTCGGCGAAGAACTCCTCCGGCCAGTCGTACGCCTCCGCCTGCACGTCCTGAGGGAGGGCGAGGGTGACCGCGCCGGTCTCGGCCGGGTCCGACAGGACGCGCATGGCCTGGAGGGCGGAGGGGATCAGGGCTTCGGGGCGGTGGACGCGGTCGAACCAGCGGGAGACCGGGCGCAGGGTGTCGTTCACCGACACGTCCGCCTCGGTGGGGTGCTCCAGCTGCTGGAGGAGCGGGTCGGCGGCACGGGTGGCGAAGTAGTCGCCGGGCAGGAGCAGAACCGGGAGGCGGTTGATCGTCGCCAGGGCCGCGCCGGTGACCAGGTTCGTGGCACCCGGGCCGATCGACGTGGTGACCGCCTGGGCGGACAGGCGGTTGAGCTGGCGGGCGTGGCCGACGGCCGCGTGGACCATCGCCTGCTCGTTGCGGCCCTGGTGGAAGGGCATCGCGTCCTCGCCCGCCTCCAGGAGGGCCTGTCCGATGCCCGCCACGTTCCCATGGCCGAAGATGCCCCAGGTCCCGGCGATCAGCCGGTGCCGTACGCCGTCCCGTTCCGTGTACTGGACGGACAGGAACCGGACCAGGGCTTGGGCGACGGTCAGGCGGGTGGTGCTGCTCATCAGGACTTCTCCGGTGCGGTGGGGAGGGGGAGGCGGGGGGTGACCGGCCGACCGGGCCGGGTGTCGGGGCCGTACGGAGGGAGGGTGTCGCTGTTGAACGTCTCGGCGACACGGTGGGTCACGGTGCGACGCCGTTCAGGACACCGTCGACCTCAGCCTGGGTCGGCATCGCGGAGGAGCAGGCGAGGCGGGCGGCGACATGCGCGCCGGCCGCGTTGGCGTACCGGACGGTCCTCTCCAGTTCCCAGCCGGACAGCAGGCCGTGGCACAGCGAACCGCCGAACGCGTCGCCCGCTCCGAGGCCGTTGACGACCTCGACCGGGACCGGCGGGACCTCGGCCGTGGTGCCGTCCCGGTGGACGGCGAGGACGCCCTTCGGGCCCTGCTTCACCACGGCGAGCTCCACGCCCGCCGCCAGCAGGGCCTCGGCGCAGGCCCGGGGTTCACGGAATCCGGTGGCGATCTCGCACTCGTCGAGGTTTCCGACCGCCACCGTCGCGTGCCGCAGGGCCTCGGCGTAGTACGGGCGGGCTTCGTCGGGATCCGCGCAGGCCGGGCCGTTCCACAGGGCGGGACGCCAGTCGAGGTCGAAGACCGTGGTGCCCGCCCTGTCGCGGCACTTGAGGGCGGCGAGCGTGGCCGAGCGGCTCGGCTCCTCGCTCAGACCGGTTCCGGTGATCCAGAAGATCCGGGCGGCGCGGATGGCGAAGTAGTCGAGCTCGTCGGTGTGTATTTCCAGGTCAGGGGCCTTGGGATGGCGGTAGAAGTACAGCGGGAAGTCGTCCGGCGGGAAGATCTCGCAGAAGGTGACCGGGGTCGGGTAGGCCTCCACGGGAGTCACCCAGCGGTTGTCGACGCCGAACTGGGTGAGGGTCTGGTGGAGATACGTACCGAAAGGGTCGGCTCCGGTACGGGTGATGACCGCGCTGGAGCGGCCGAGCCGGGCCGCGGCGACCGCGACGTTGGCGGCCGATCCCCCGAGGGACTTGCCGAAGGACCGGACCTGTGCAAGCGGCACCCCGGACTGCTGCGGGTAGAGATCAACTCCGATTCGGCCCATACTGATCACGTCGAACTGCTGGACTGGCTCGACCATGCGCGACGCTCCTCGATCCGACCTGGGGACGTGGGGCCCACGGGCCCGCTGCTTCCCCAGGTGTAGGACTCGAAGGGCGACGCTGTCAATAGTTTGTACTTACATTCGGACCTGCTTGTGAAATGATGTCTTAACAAAGTATTGACAGCGGGCGCGCTCGGGGATTGGATTCCGTCCCAACGCAACTGCCGTGAGGTCGCGGCACCGACCCGGAACTCCCGAGGTCCCGGGCCCTGAATCCCACCCCCTTTCCCGACGTTCTCCCCGTCGCACAGTGAGGTGCAAGGAAAGATGGACCGCTCTTCTCTCTCCCGTTCGCGGAGATTCGCTCCCGCCGTGGCCCTGGCTGCGGCCGCGGCCCTGACGCTCGCCGGCTGCTCCAGCAGCTCGGGCGGCAAGAAGTCCGAGGAGAGCGCGGACGGCGCTTCCGCGGGCAAGGCCACCACCCCCCGGATGACCATCGCGCTGGTCACCCACCAGTCGCCCGGCGACACGTTCTGGGACATCGTCCGCAAGGGCGCCCAGGCCGCCGCCGCCAAGGACAACGTCAAGCTGGTCTACTCCGCCGACCCGAGCGCGGCCAACCAGGCCAACCTGGTCCAGAACGCCATCGACCAGAAGGTCGACGGCATCGCGATAACCCTCGCCAAGCCGGACGCCCTCAAGGACGTCGTGGCCAAGGCGAAGAAGGCCGGCATACCCGTCGTCGGCCTCAACTCCGGTGTCAGCGACTGGCAGAAGCTCGGCCTGATGGAGTTCTTCGGCCAGGACGAGTCCGTGGCCGGCGAGGCACTCGGCAAGCGGCTGAACGAGGCCGGTGCGAAGAACGCCGTCTGTGTCATCCAGGAGCAGGGCAACATCGGCCTGACCCAGCGCTGCGACGGTGTGAAGAAGACCTTCACCGGCAAGCTGCAGACGCTGAACGTCAACGGCACCGACATGCCGTCCGTGAAGTCGACGATCACCGCCAAGCTCACGCAGGACAAGTCCATCGACTACGTCGTCACCCTCGGTGCGCCCTTCGCGCTGACCGCGGTGCAGTCGGCGTCCGACGCGGGCAGCAAGGCCAAGATCGCCACGTTCGACCTCAACAAGGACCTGACGGGCGCCATCAGCAAGGGCACCATCGAGTTCGCCGTCGACCAGCAGCCCTACCTCCAGGGCTACCTCGCCATCGACTCGCTGTGGCTCTACAAGAACAACGGCAACTACATGGGCGGTGGCGAGCAGCCGGTGCTGACCGGCCCGGCCTTCGTCGACAAGTCCAACGTCGACGCGGTGGCCGCGTTCGCCGCGAAGGGCACCAGGTGATGGGTATGACCCAGCACGCCGAGCCGGCGGTGACCACACCGCCGGCCCCCGGCCCCAGCAACGTCAAGGACGGCCGGACCACGGAACGGCCGCTCGCCCTACGGCTGTTGGCGCGCCCCGAGGTGGGTGTGTTCCTGGGTGCCGTGGCGGTGTGGGTGTTCTTCCTGATCGCTGCTCCGCCGGTGCGCGAGGGCAGTTCGATGGCGAACATCCTCTACCAGTCGTCCACGATCGGGATCATGGCGCTGCCGGTCGCCCTGCTGATGATCGGCGGGGAGTTCGACCTCTCGGCGGGTGTCGCGGTGATCACCTCGGCGCTGACCGCGTCGATGTTCGCCTTCCAGCTCACGCTGAACGTGTGGGCGGGCATCGTGGTCGCCCTGCTGGTGGCGCTGGCGATCGGGTTCCTCAACGGCTGGCTGGTCGTCAAGACCGGTCTGCCCAGCTTCCTGATCACCCTCGGCACCTTCCTGATCCTCCAGGGCGTGAACCTGGCGGTGACCAAGCTGGTCACCGGCAACGTGGCCACCGACGACATCTCGAACATGGACGGCTTCGACCAGGCCAAGAAGGTCTTCGCCAGTTCCTTCGAAGTCGGCGGCGTCCAGATCAAGATCACGATCATCTACTGGCTCGTCTTCGCCGCGCTGGCCACCTGGGTGCTGCTGCGCACCAAGTACGGCAACTGGATCTTCGCGGTGGGCGGCAACAAGGACTCCGCCCGCGCGGTCGGTGTCCCGGTCAACTTCACGAAGATCAGCCTGTTCATGCTGGTCGGCTTCGCCGCCTGGTTCGTCGGCATGCACAACCTGTTCTCCTTCAACACCGTGCAGTCCGGCGAGGGCGTAGGCCAGGAACTCATCTACATCTCCGCCGCGGTGATCGGCGGCTGTCTGCTGACCGGCGGCGCCGGCTCGGCGATCGGGCCGGTGTTCGGGGCCTTCATGTTCGGCATGGTCCAGCAGGGCATCGTCTACGCCAACTGGAACCCGGACTGGTTCAAGGCCTTCCTCGGCGTGATGCTGCTGGGCGCCGTCATGATCAATCTGTGGGTCAGCCGCACAGCGACCCGGAGGTAACCCCACTCATGAGCACTGAACAATCAGGCACGCACGGCGCGATCCTCGCCGACACCCCCGAACCCGCCGCAGCGGACGGGGTGATCGTGGAACTGCGCGGCGCCGGCAAGTCCTACGGCAACATCCGCGCCCTGCACGGGGTGAGCCTCCAGGTGCGCCCCAGCCAGGTCACCTGCGTGCTCGGCGACAACGGCGCCGGCAAGTCCACCCTGATCAAAATCATCTCCGGCCTGCACCAGCAC
The DNA here is from genome assembly GCF_040606575.1 of Streptomyces sp. NPDC005402. Lineage (NCBI taxonomy): Bacteria > Bacillati > Actinomycetota > Actinomycetes > Kitasatosporales > Streptomycetaceae > Streptomyces > Streptomyces sp. NPDC005402. The sequence goes on along the minus strand of NZ_JBEXFB010000008.1, from coordinate 201,946 downwards.
ACCGAGGGCGAGTTCCTCGTGGACGGCACCCCGGTCCGCTTCACCACCCCGCGTGAGGCGCTCGACAAGGGCATCGCCACCGTCTACCAGGACCTGGCCGTGGTCCCGCTGATGCCGGTGTGGCGCAACTTCTTCCTCGGCTCCGAGATGACCAAGGGCCGCTGGCCTCTGCGTCGCCTGGACATCGAGAGGATGAAGAAGACCGCCGACCACGAGCTGCGCGAGATGGGCATCGTCCTCGACGACCTCGAACAGCCCATCGGCACCCTGTCCGGCGGCCAGCGCCAGTGCGTGGCCATCGCCCGCGCCGTCTACTTCGGTGCCCGCGTCCTGATCCTGGACGAGCCCACCGCCGCCCTCGGCGTCAAGCAGTCCGGGGTCGTCCTCAAGTACGTGGCAGCCGCCCGGGACCGCGGTCTCGGGGTCATCTTCATCACTCACAACCCGCACCACGCCTACATGGTCGGCGACCACTTCAGCGTGCTGCGCCTGGGCACCATGGAACTGTCCGCCGCCCGCGAACAGATCACCCTGGAAGAACTCACCAACCACATGGCCGGCGGCGCCGAACTCGCCGCCCTGAAGCACGAGTTGTCCCAGGTCCGCGGCGTCGACACCGAGGCCCTCCCCGAGGAGGACGACCTCACCGCGGCCACCACCGGCGAGGGGAAGTCCTGAGATGACGGCCTCACTCGACCGTATCCGCGTCGGCTCGGCCCCGGACTCCTGGGGCGTGTGGTTCCCGGACGACCCGGTGCAGGTGCCGTGGGAACGCTTCCTGGACGAGGTCGCCGAGGCGGGCTACTCCTGGATCGAGCTGGGGCCGTACGGCTATCTCCCGACCGACCCGGCCCGCCTGACCGACGAGGTCGCGCGGCGTGACCTCAAGGTCTCAGCGGGCACGGTCTTCACCGGGCTGCACCGCGGCCCCTCGGTCTGGGAGTCCACCTGGGAGCACGTCAGCCAGGTCGCCGCGCTCACCCAGGCCATGGGCGCGCAGCATCTCGTCGTCATCCCGTCCTTCTGGCGCGACGACAAGACCGCCGAGATCCTGGAGCCGCCGGAGCTGACCCACGAGCAGTGGGCCCACCTGACCAAGGGCATGGAACGGCTCGGCCACGAGGTGAAGGAGGCGTACGGGCTCGACCTCGTCGTCCACCCGCACGCCGACACCCACCTCGACACCGAGGACCACGTCGAGCACTTCCTGGACTCGACCGACTCCGAACTCGTCAACCTCTGCCTGGACACCGGTCATTACGCCTACTGCGGCGGCGACAGCGTCAAGCTCATCGAGACGTACGGCGAACGCATCGGCTATCTGCACCTCAAGCAGGTCGACCCGGAGATCCTCGCGGACGTCGTGAAGAACGAGGTGCCGTTCGGCCCGGCCGTCCAGCGCGGTGTGATGTGCGAACCGCCGTCCGGCGTACCCGAGTTGGAGCCGGTCCTGGTGGCCGCCCAGAAACTCGGCGTGGAGCTGTTCGCCATCGTCGAGCAGGACATGTACCCCTGCGAGCCGGACAAGCCGCTGCCCATCGCGGTGCGCACCCGGAAGTTCCTGAGGTCCTGCGGCGCCTGAAGGGATGACCATGACCGAGCGAGGCACCCTGGGCGTCGCCGTCATCGGCACCGGCAAGATGGGCGCCGACCACGTCCGCCGCATCCACGAGGTCGTCAGCGGTGCCCGGGTGAGCGCAGTCGTGGACCTCGACGCGGAACGCGCCAAGCGGATCGCCGCCCGTGTCGAGGGCTGCACCGCCTACACCGACCCGGCCTCCGCGATGGCGGCGGCCGACGTCGACGCCGTCCTGATCGCCTCACCGGGCCCCGCCCACGAGGCGGCGCTGCTCCAGGCCTTCGAGCACGACCTGCCGGTGCTGTGCGAGAAACCGCTCACCCCCGACGCGGCCTCCGCCCTGCGGGTCATGGAAGCCGAGCGGAGACTGGGGCACCGACGTGCCCAGGTGGGCTTCATGCGGCGCTACGACGCCGAGTACATGAAGCTCAAAGCCCTGCTGAAAACCGGCCAGTTGGGGCGGCCGCTCATGCTGCACAACCGGCACCGCAACGCCGCGAGCCCGCCCTTCTTCACCAGCTCCATGCTGATCAGCGACTCCGTGGCCCACGAGGCCGACGTGACCCGCTGGCTCCTCGGCCACGAGATCACGGCGGTCACGGTGCTGCGCCCAGCGCCGTCGGCAAACGCCCCCGACGACCTCCAGGACCCCCAGTTCGTCGTCTTCGAGACCGACGGCGGCGCCCTCTCCGACGTGGAGATCTTCGTCAACTGCGGCTTCGGCTACCAGGTCCGGGCCGAGGCGGTCTGCGAACGCGGCACCGCCCGCATCGGCGACGGCCACGCCATGGTCACCGACATGGCGGGGCGGTGGGGCGGCACCATCGCCCAGGACTTCGTCGAACGCTTCGCCGACGCCTACGACCGTGAAGTGCAGGCGTGGGTCGACGCAACGCGTCGCGGTGAGGTCACCGGCCCCAGCGCGTGGGACGGCTACGCGGCGGCCGCGGTGTGCGAGGCGGGCGTGCGCTCGCTGACCGAGGGCGGCCGGGTGCCCGTGGAACTCGTGGAGCGACCCGCGCTGTACGGCTGACCGCGTGCTGCAAGGGGAGAGTTCGGCGCATTTCCCCCGAGCGCGCTACGTACTCGGTGAATCGCGGCATCGGCGTGACCCCCCTGTGCGACCATGGCGCGGCTGTCCTCGGCGGGACGGCGAGGGGGTGCCCATGGGACTCGTACGGATACTGCTGCCGTTGCCGCGCGCGGCGGCCAGGCTGTCGCCGGAGAAGGGCGGACCGCTGCTCGGGGCGGCCCTGCTGCACTGCGTCATGCCCAGCTGGGTCCTGCTGTGGATACCGTCGGCCGCCCGGCGACTCGCCTGGGCCGAAGAGGCGGTCGCCGTGTACGGCTCGCTGCCCGGCCGCACCGACGGGCTCAGCCGGGCCCAGGCGCTGCGGGCCTACGCGCTCCTGCTCAACCGCCGCCCGGAGGAGGCGTGCGCGGCCGCGGACGCGGCCCTGGCCCTGCCGGACACCCGATCGTCACCGCCGCTGGCCGCGTTCGTCATCCATCAGCGGGCGGGGGCGCTCGTGGAGGTCGGCCGGGTCGAGGAAGCCGTGGAGGCGGCCCGGGAGTCCGTGGAGCTGTACCGCGCCCAGCCCGCCCCCGGACGGCGGGAGCGGCTGTTCGGCACCCTGCCCGGCGCGCTGCGGACGTACGGGCTGGTGCTCGCCGTGGCCGGCCGCCGGCAGGAGTCCGTGGCCGTGTACGAGGAGTGCGCCGCGCTCCTCGCCGCCATGTCGTTCCGGCAGTCGGTGCGAGTGGGGCTGGTGCGGCCCCGGGTCCTGGCCGAACTCGTCGGCGCACTGCGGGCGTTGGGGCGCTACGAGGAGGCGCTCGGCGTGGGCCCCGAGGCCAGGGAGGCCGCACGGGGCGCGATCTCCTGGTCCGTGCCCGCGATCATGCTGCCTTTGCGGGTCCGGCTCCTGGTCGACCTCGCCCGCTGCCACAGCGCCCTCGGCGACCCGGCCGAGGCTCGTGCCTGTGCCGTGGAGGCGGTGGCCGAGGCACGGAAACCGCACGGCGCGAGCGAGTTGCCGGCCGCGCTGGACTGCCTCGCCGACGTGCTCGGTCAACTCGGTCAGACCGAGAAGGAGTTGAGCACACGTCGCGAGCTCGCCGCGCTGCGCGAGACGTAGGCTACGACCCGGTCGACGGCTCGCCGATCCGCGTGGGCGGGAAGTGGCGGCGCGCGAGGTCCTGGGCGTGGGCCACCGCGCACTCGACGAGCTCGAACGCGGGCAGCCCGCCGACCCAGTAGGTGCGGTGACGGCCTTGCAGCGCGTCGAGCCGGTCCAGTGCGCCGGCGCTGAGGTCGGCGCTGTCGAAATGCGGCATGAACGCCCACTCGCGCTGGAGATGCACCTCCTCCAGCCGTCCGCCGAGGGCCGTGACATCGTCCCGGAGCAACGCGGTCACGTCGCCGGGACGGCCGTAGGAGTAGAAGGTGCGCACCTCGCTGCCCGGATAGCGGTGGTGGTACGAGACACAGTGGCCGGCCGTCTCGCGGCTCGCGGTGTGGGCGGCGAGGAAGTAGAAGGCGTCCTCCGGGAGGCCGGACGCGGCGGCGAGGGTGGTGCGGTAGGCGTTGCTGCGGATCCTGGCGGCCAGGTCGCGCTCCTCGTCGGTGGCGTCCAGGACCGGCAGGATCCGGTCCGGTGCGACCGCGATCACCACGGCGTCCGCCTCGACCGGGCCCGAGTCGGTGCGCACCCGTACCCCGTCCTCGCGGCGCTCCACCGACGTCACACGCACCCCGCACCGCACGTCCTTCAACTCCTCCGCGACCCGGCGCCACAGCGTGGCGAACCCGCCCACGACGGTGAAGTCGCCCGGGTGGCCGAGCAGTTCGGGCCCGGGATCCAACAGCCCGGTCATCTCCGCGTACTTGACGAAGTACAGCGCCGGTATGTCGTCGTCGAGATGGCCGTACCCGGCCGCCGTGTACCCGGTGCCGAAGGACTCGGCCATGGACCGGAGTCCGTGCTCGGTGAGCCAGTCGGCGACGGGAGTGGCGAGCGCCCGCGCGGAGTGGGCGAGCCCGGGTTCGCCGATGCGGGGGAACTCCCGCTCCCGCAGGGCACGGTAGCGCTGGAGCCCGCCGTCGCGCAGGAACGCCATCGACTGGCGGACGGCACCTCCCGCGGTGTCGAGGACGCGGTAACGGCTGGTGCGCTCCGTCTCCACGTCCAGTTCGGTGAGCAACCGTGCGACGCGTTCGTATCTGTTGGTGCAGATGTGGCCGCCGAGGTCGTAGGCGTGCCCGTCGACATGCACGCTCTGGCACTTCCCGGCCACCGTGTCCCGCTCCTCCAGAACGGTCACCCGGTGCCCGGCACCCTCCAGTTCGCGGGCGGCGGCCAGGCCGCTCGGCCCTGCGCCCACGACGGCCACGGTTCGGGGGCCTGCGGTGCCGTGTAACTCCTGCATGCTCGTGACTCCTGGCTCGGTCGGACGTGGACGGCTCTCATGGTCGTACGGAGAGATCACGTGACCGTAAACGGGCGTCGCGGGCGGAGCGTTCACCCCGCCGTGTCCCGGGCACGGGCGCCCGGGACACGGCGGCGGGCTCAGGCGGAGCGGACCTCGGCGATCGTCACCGGGCGGTGCTCGTGCAGGGACAGCGTGCACGCCTCGGCGATCCAGCCCGCCTCCAGCGCGTCCGCGATGGTGCACGGCGAGGGCCGGCTGCCGGCCACGACCTCGGTGAACGCGGTGAGTTCGGCGCGGTAGGCGTCGGTGAAGCGGTCCATGAAGAAGTCGTGCGGGGTACCCGCGGGGAAGGTCACGCCGGGCTCGACCGAGCGCAGCGGGAGCTTGTCCTCCAGGCCCACGGCGATGGAGTCCGTGAAGCCGTGGATCTCCATGCGGACGTCGTAACCCCGGGCGTTGTGGCGGGAGTTGGAGACCACCGCGATCGTGCCGTCGTCGAGGGTGAGGATCGCGCCGGTGGTGTCGGCGTCGCCCGCCTCCTTGATGTAGTCGGCACCCCGGTTGCCGCCGACGGCGTACACCTCGACGACCTCGCGGCCGGTCACCCAGCGGATGATGTCGAAGTCGTGCACCGAGCAGTCCCGGAAGATGCCCCCGGAGGCGGCGACGTACGCGGCCGGCGGCGGGGCCGGGTCCAGGGTGGTCGAGCGCACGGTGTGCAGTGTGCCCAGCTCACCGCTCTGGACGGCGGCCCGGGCATTGACGAAACCGGCGTCGAAGCGGCGGTTGTAGCCGATCTGGATCGGTACGTCACTGCCCTCGACGGCCTTGAGGACGGCGACACCGTCGCTCATGTGCTTGGCGACGGGCTTCTCGCAGAAGACCGGGATGCCGGCCTCGACGCCGGCGAGGATGAGCCCGGGGTGGGCGTCCGTGGCCGCCGCGACGACGATGCCGTCCACGCCGGCGGCCAGCAGGGCCTCGGGCGAGTCCACGACCTCGCCGCCGAAGCGCTCCGCGGCGGACTTGGCGGCCTCCGCGAAGGGGTCGGTGAGCACGAGTGACTCGACCACGTCGAGTCCGGAGAGGGTCTCGGCGTGGAAGGCGCCGATGCGGCCGAGGCCGAGGATTCCGATGCGCATGGGGGTGCAGCTCCTAGGAAGCGGGACGTGCGAGCGGTTTTTGCGAGGGGACGGGGATGCGAGAGACCGGACGGGGAGTGGTCAGTCGAGGCCGCCGAGGACGTTCTGGTCCCAGTCGATCACCGATCCGGTCACCACGCCCGACCGGTCGGACAGCAGCAGAACCACGAAGTCGGCGATCTCGTCGGGCTGGCCGAGCTTGCCCATCGGCAGCTTGGCCGCGGCCTCCTCACGCCAGTCGTCGCCGGCGCCGTGGAAGGTCTTCTGGGTGGCGTCCTCGCCCTCGGTCGCCGTCCAGCCGATGTTCAGGCCGTTGATCCGGACCCGGTCCCAGCGGTGCGCGTGCGCCGCGTTGCGGGTGAGGCCGATGAGACCGGCCTTCGCGGCGACGTACGGCGCCAGGAACGGCTGCCCGCCGTGCGCCGAGGACGTGATGATGTTGACGACCGTGCCGGGCGCCTTCCGGCCGACCATGTCCGCGACCGCCGCCTGCATGGCGAAGAACGGTGCCTTCAGGTTGATCGCGATGTGCTGGTCGAACAGCTCGGGCGTGGTGTCGAGGAGCGTGCCCCGGGAGGTGAGCCCGGCGGAGTTCACCAGGCAGTCGACCCGGCCGTACGCCTCGACGACCCGGGTGACGGACGCCTTGGCCTGCTCGGCGTCGGCGAGGTCGGCGCGCACGAACAGTGCCTTGCCGCCGGCCGCCTCCAGCTCCGCCACCAGAGCCTCACCGGGCTCCGCCCGACGCCCGGTGACGGCCACGACCGCCCCCTCACGGACGGCGGCCCGGGCGATGGCGGCACCGACGCCCTGGCTGCCGCCGTTGACAAGGACGATCTTGTCGTCGAGTAGTCCCATGAATGTGCCGGTGCCTTTCGAGTAGTGCGAAGCCGATTCAGCTCGTGCGCCGGTCGGCGCCCGCCCGCAGCTCGTCCCTGAGCGTGCGCGGGGTCCAGTCCTCGGCGAGCGCCCGTCGTACGAGGTCCGCCTGGGAGGGCGGGGCGAGTCCGTCGACCGGCGGGTCGCTGTCGAGGTTGGTGGGGAAGGGGTAGCCCTCGGCGCTCGCGGCGATCACGTTGTCCAGCCACTGCGCGTCGGCGCCCTCCGACTTGCGGCGCAGCAGCGCCGGGTAGACGGCGTTCGACACCGCCTCGCGGTCCACGGTCTCCATGGCGCGCCCGAAGGCCGAGGACACCTGCAGGAGATTGGCCATGCGCCGCACGTCGGTGGTGCGGTTGGTGCCGGCCGCGTGGAACAACGCAGGGTTGAAGAAGACGGCGTCGCCCTTCGAGAGCGGCAGCTGGACGTGGTGCTCCTTGAAGTACGCCTGGAACTCCGGCCGCCGCCACGCCAGATACCCGGGTTCGAACTGCTGCGAGAACGGCAGGTACAGCGTCGGCCCCGACTCCACGGGCATGTCGCAGTGCGCGACCGCGCCCTGGAGCGTGAGCACGGGGGAGAGGCGGTGGACGTGCGCCGGGTAGGCCGCGGCGACCTCGTCGGAGAGGAAGCCTAGGTGGTAGTCGCGGTGCACGGTCTGCGCGAGGCCGCCCGGGTTGACCACGTTGACCTGCGAGGTGACCTGGTAGTCGGGGCCGAGCCAGGCCTCGGACACCAGGGCGACGACGGGGTTGGCGTAGTAGTCGGCGAACGCCGCCGGGTCGTAGAGGGCGGCCTTCTCCAGCGCGTTCCACACCCGCTCGTTGGCGCCGGGCTTCGCGAAGTGGTCGCCCGCGGTCGTGCCCGCCGCGTACTGCTCGCGGATCAGCGAGTCGAAGACCGCGGTGAACCGGTCCACGACCGCGTGATCGGGAAACGCCCCCTGGAAGACCACGACCCCCGGGCCGTCGGTCAGGGCGCGCACCAGCTCCTCCTGCACCTCCCGGCGGTCCTTGGCGCCGCGGACGCGGTCGGCGTCGTACAGCAGGACGTTCCGCTCCACGGCACTCGCGTACGGGTAGTCGGCGGGGTCGGCCGTCCGCTCGACGAGCGCGCGGAACGAGTCGAGGTCGCAGTCCTGCTCGGACAGCCAGGCGTGGCGGTGTACGGCGGTGAAGGACATCGGCGTCCTCTCGGTGACAGGGGCGACTCAGCGCTGTCATTCTTGTCATGACAAAGCCGTCGAACAACCAGCAGGCAGCCATCAAAAACCCCTCAAGGAGCACTCGCGTGGGCCACCCCTATCCGATCCGGGAAATCGCACGTCAGGCGGGGCTGAGCGAGGCCACCGTCGACCGGGTCCTGAACGGCAGGGGAGGGGTCAGGGAGAACACGGCCCGTGAGGTCCACCAGGCGATCACCGACCTGGACCGGCAGCGCACCCAGGTCCGCCTCGTCGGCCGCACCTTCATGATCGACATAGTGATGCAGACGCCGGAACGCTTCTCCACGGCCGTGCGCGCCGCCCTGGAGGCCGAGCTGCCCGCGCTGCACCCCGCCGTCCTGCGCTCGCGCTTCCACTTCCGGGAGACCGGCCCGGCGGCCGAACTGACGAAGACCCTCGACCGGATAGCCCGGCGCGGCTCCCAGGGAGTGATCCTCAAGGCACCCGACGTCCCCGAGGTCACGGCGGCCGTCGGCCGGCTCGCGGAGGCGGGCATCCCCGTGGTCACCCTCGTCACCGACCTGCCCTCCACGGCTCGCCTAGCCTACGTCGGCATCGACAACCGGGCGGCGGGAGCGACCGCCGCCTACCTCATGGGCCAGTGGCTCGGCGACCGCCCCGGCAACGTCCTCACCAGCCTCAGCAGCGGCTTCTTCCGCAACGAGGAGGAGCGTGAGATGGGGTTCCGCAGCGCCATGCGCACCCGGCACCCGGAGCGGGCGCTGGTGGAGATCACCGAGGGGCAGGGCCTGGACGCCACGCAGTACGACCTCGTCCGGGCCGCGCTGGATCGGGATCCGGAGATCCGCGCGGTCTACTCCATCGGCGGCGGCAACATCGCCACGCTCAGGGCCTTCGAGGACCTCGGCAGGGAGTGCGCGGTGTTCGTGGCCCACGACCTGGACCACGACAACGACCGGCTGCTGCGGGAACACCGCCTGTCGGCCGTGCTGCACCACGACCTGCGGCAGGACATGCGGGAGGCGTGCCACATCGTGATGCGGGCGCACGGGGCGCTGCCGCCGGCGGGGCCGACGGTGCCCTCGGCGATACAGGTGGTGACGCCGTACAACATGCCGTCGTAGGCCGCCTTTTCGGGTGCCCGCTCGCCGTCCGGGGGTGCGGGGAGCGCGTCGCGGGCATCCTCACCCGGCCGGGACGGACACGGTCCGGCCCCCGTCCCGCATCGACGCGATGACCGCGTCGGCGACCGCGGACGCGGTCAGGCCCTCCCGCCGCGGAGGGAAGTGGCGAGGGCCGCTGCGCGGGGGGCAGGGGCGAGGGCCGCGCGGCCCTGATCACCCCACCCGGACCGTCACACCGACACCTGCACCCACGAACCGCTCTGCGCGGACCGGGACATCGCGTCCAGTACGGCGGCACTGTGCACGGCGTCCTGCAAGGTGGCCCCGTACGACCGGTCCTCGGCGACCGAACGCAGGAAGCGGTACGCCTCCACGACCTTCAGGTCGTCGTAGCCCATGGCGTTGGCCGCGCCCGGCTGGAAGGCGCCGAACTCCCCGTCGCCCGGGCCGACGTAGACCGTGCTGACCGGCTGGTCCTGGTAGCCGGTGCCGCGGCTGATGCCCAGCTCGCCCATGCGGCGGAAGTCCCAGAACACCGCGCCCTTCGTGCCGTGCACCTCGAAGCCGTAGTTGTTCTGTTCGCCGACCGAGACCCGGCAGGCCTCCAGGACACCCCGGGCGCCGGAGGCGAAGCGCAGCAGGCAGTTGACGTAGTCCTCGTTCTCGACCGGTCCGAGCTCCCCGGTGGCGAGGGTGTGCCCGGCGGTGGCACCGGTGGGGCGGGCGCGCTCCGGTACGAAGATCGCGGTGTCGGCCGTGAGGGAGGCGATGTCACCGAGGAGGAAGCGGGCCAGGTCGGCGCCGTGCGAGGCGAGGTCGCCGAGCACCCCGCTGCCGCCGCGCTCACGTTCGAAGCGCCAGGTCAGGGCCCCTTGCGGGTGGGCCGCGTAGTCGCTGAAGAGCCGGATGCGGACATGGGTGACCGTGCCGATCTCGCCGGAGGCGATGAGCTCGCGGGCGGTCTCCACGGCGGGGGCGTTGCGGTAGTTGAAGCCGACCGCGCTCCGCACCCCGGCTCCGGCCGCGGCGTCGGCGACCGCACGGGCGTCCTCGGCGGTCAGCCCCACCGGCTTCTCGATCCAGATGTGCTTGCCGGCCTCGGCCATCGCCACACCGATCTCGCGGTGCAGGAAGTTGGGCGCGGTGATGCTGACCGCTTGGACGCGCGGGTCGGCGGCGACCTCGCGCCAGTCGCGGGTCGTCGAGGCGAACCCGAACCGGGCGGCGGCCTCCTCGGCCCGCCCCGGCACGTCCTCGGCGACGGTCACCAGCCGCGGACGCAGGGGAAGTTGTGGGTAGTGGTGCGGGACACGGGCGTACGCCTGGGTGTGCACCCGCCCCATCCAGCCGAATCCGACGACGGCGACACCGAGCGCATCGACCACGGGGAGCCCCTCTTTGGACCGTTCCATTTTCTGTCCAGGTCACCTTGGGTGCCGTATTTGCTCGCTGTCAAGCCTTTGACAAGCCGCACCAGCGCGTGGAACGGTCCATGCTCATGAGACCGCCGACGATCCGTGATGTGGCCGACCGGGCCGGTGTCTCGAAGTCGCTGGTCTCCCTCGTGCTGCGGGGCTCCGACCAGGTGCGCCCGGAGAGACGGGAGGCCGTGCTGCGGGCCGTGCGCGAGCTCGGCTACCGCCCGAACGCCGCCGCCCGCAGCCTCAGTGAGCAGCGCACCCGCACGGTCGGCGTCCTCCTGAACGACCTGCGCAACCCCTGGTTCGTCGACCTGCTCGACGGCCTCAACTCACTGCTCCACGACAACGGCCTGCGGATGCTCCTGGCCGACGCCCGTCTCAACCGCCGTACCGGACAGGACCCGGCAGGCCCCTTCCTGGACCTCGGCGTGGACGGGCTGATCGTGGTCGGCACGCTGCCCGAACCCGCCGCGCTCGCAGCGGTGGCCGAACGCCTCCCGGTGGTCGTGGCCGGCGCGCGTGAACCCAGGCTGCCGGGGGTGGACGTGGTCGCCAACGACGACGAGCGCGGCGCCCGCCTGGTCACCGAGCACCTGATCGGCCTCGGGCACCGCCGTATCGCGCACATCGCGGGGTACGGGGCGGTCGGCGAACTGCGCCGGGGGAGCTTCGAGGCGACGATGCGGGCGCACGGTCTCGCGCAGGAGGCGGTCGTCGAGCCGAGCGACATGACCGAGGAGGGGGGCTACCGCACGACCGTCCGGCTGCTGAGCCGTCCCGACCGGCCGACGGCCCTGTTCGCCTTCAACGACATCGCCGCCATCGGTGCGGTGTCGGCCGCAGAAGAACTCGGCCTGAGCATCCCGCGCGACCTGTCCGTCGTCGGCTACGACAACACGAGCATCGCCCGCCTGCGCCACGTCTGGCTCACCACCGTCGACAACGCCAGCCACGAGGTCGGCCGCCGCGCCGCACGCTGTCTGCTCGACCGGTTCGAGGGGAGCGGAGGAGCGGGGCGTACGGATCTCGCCGCGCCGGCGCTGGAGATCCGGGGAACGACGGCGGGGCCGCCGCCCGCCGGGAAATGACGGCGCCTCCCCGGTCCCCGTCAGAGGTTGATCGCGTACGCCTTCCGCAGCGTCTCGTGCACCGTCCACGTCGTACGGTCGCCCTCGCGCAGTACGGCCATGTCGCCGGGACCCACGTTCAGCGTCGGCCCGCCCTCGACCTCGATGGTCGCCGAGCCGCTGACGACGACGAACAGCTCGTCCGCCTCCGTGTCGGTGACGACGCCGGGGGTGATCTGCCAGATGCCCCGGATCTGACGTCCGTCCTGCGACTCCCAGACCACCTTCCCGGTCACCTCGGGCGTCCCGGAGACGATCTGCTCCCGTGCGAGGGGCTCGGACTCGAGCTCGGCGTCGGGGATGTGCAGTACGAAACTGTGGTCCATGGGTCGACCCTAGCGAGATCGTTCCCGGCCGGTCCGTCGACAGTGTGTGGAGTGTCGGCGCAGGTGGGAGGACATTCCGTCGTGGACTGGCGGCCCGTCGCGGCCCGGGTGATCGTGGAGGACATGGCGGACACCGAGGCTGCCGCGTCCCCGCCGGACCGGCACGACACCCGTGAGGCCGTCCTCTTCGGCGGCGTTTACGGCTCGGTCCTGGCCTGCTCCATGGTCGCCGCGCTCACCCAGTACGGGCACACCTCCCGCGACAGCCGCCGCTACGACGCCGCGTGGCTCCTGGTCACCGCCCTCGCGCACGGCTACGCGCATTACATCGCCGAGCGCGTCCCGCACCGCCGCGGGGACGCGCTGCGCACCCTCGCCGAGGAGTGGCCGCTGATCGGCGCGGTCGTGCCGACGGTCGTCCTCCTGGCCGGGGCCGGTTGGGGCTGGTGGCCGGCGAACGGCGTCGAGTACGCGGCCTTCGCCCTCAACATCACCCTCCTGTTCACCCTGGGCCTGGTCACGTCCCGCTGGTCTCGTCGCCCGTGGGCGGCCGCGATCGGTATCGGGGTGGTGGACGCGATGCTGGGGGTGGTGGTCGTGGTGGCGAACGCGGTGATCAAGTAGAGGGTGTGCCGCGTGGACTCGCGGCTCCCGTCGGGGGAATCGGGGGGCGCCCGGGGGCGGGGTGGGGGCACCATGGCGAGATGCCTGACCTCCTGTGGGACGACGTCAAGAACTTCTTCGATCCCGATCTGATGGGGCCGCTCCCGGACGTGACGGTCCCGGGCACCTCGCCGGCCGACTGGCAGGCGGTCCTCGATCTGGTGCGGTCGCGGGGATGGTCGTACGCGTACTCCGAGGACGGAGTCGCGGTCCGGCTGCCGCGAGCCGCCGACATGCCGGCCCGCAGCCGGGGCGTCGACGCAGTACTGCGGGTATGGCCGACTCCCGGAGTTCTGGCGGTCTTTCGGCCCTACGAGGTCGGCGCGATCGACTTCGATGTGGATCTGCGGGAGTTGTGGGGTCAGGCGGGCGTTGACGCGCTGTGCCATCTGCTGCGGGCCATCGGCCGACGGCTGGGCAAGCCGGTGCTGCTGGCTCCGGAGTCGGATCCGCTGCACCCGGTTCTCGGCTTCGACGTCACGGTGGGGCGGGTTGTGCTGTTGGCCCAGCCGGCGCTCGCGTGACGAGGTCCATATGGGAAACCACGAGGAGGTGAGCGGGGTGCCGTCCCTCAGCGCCGGGCCGTTCACCCGTTCGCGACCTGTCACCCTCGCGACACCGAGCGGCCGACGCTCCCCCCGTACAGCGCCGATCGGCCGACGCCCCCCCACGAGGAAGCGGCGGCCGATCGACCCGCTGCAGACCCGGAACTACGCCTTGGCGCCGACCTCCGTCGGCTCCGTCGTTCCGTCGGCCTCGGGCTGCGGTGACGTCTGGCGCCGGCGTGGGATGAAGGTCGCGACGACGAAGGCGAGCAGTGCCGCGCCCGCGCCGATCGCCATGACGACCTTGAAGCCGTTCTCCGAGGGCAGCGCGATGCCGCCGAAGTCGGTGGTCATCTGGGCCAGGATCACGCCGGCGAGGGCGCTGGCGAAGGAGGTGCCGAGGGACCGCATCAGGGTGTTGAGGCTGTTGGCGGCACCCGTCTGGGAGGGATCCACGGCGCCCATGATCAGGGCGGGCAGCGCGCCGTAGGTGAAGCCGATGCCGGCGCCGATGACGCAGGAGACCAGGATGAGGTGCCAGACCTCGGACATCAGGACGATGTTGAGCCCGTAACCGGCGGCCACGATCAGCGCGCCGACCATCAGCGTGATCTTGGGGCCCTTGGCCTTGGTGAGGGCCGCGGAGACGGCGGACATAGCCATCATCACCAAACCCTGCGGGGCCAGCACCAGACCGACGGTCAGCATGGACCTGCCGAGACCGTAGCCGGTCTGCGACGGCAGCTGGAGCAGCTGCGGGAGCACCAGGGACATCGCGAACATCGAGAAGCCGAGGGCGATCGAGGCGAGGTTGGTGAACAGCACCTGCGGCTTGGCGGTGGTGCGCAGGTCGACCAGCGGCTGCGGGCTGCGCAGCTCCCACCAGCCCCAGGCCAGCAGGATCACGACCGCGGCGGCGCCGAGACCGAGCGTGGTGCCGCTGGTCCAGCCCCAGTCACCGCCCTTGGAGACGGCCAGCAGCAGCGAGACCAGACCGGCCGACAGACCCAGCGAGCCGACCAGGTCGAACCGGCCCCCGGCGCGCACCTTGGACTCCGGCACGATCAGCAGGACGAGGACGAAGGCGACGGCACCGAGGGTGGCGGAGACCCAGAACAGGATGTGCCAGTTCCAGTTGTCGGCGATGAACGCGGCGGCGGGCAGTCCCAGGGCGCCACCGACACCGAGCGAGGCGCTCATCAGCGCGGTGGAGCCGGCGAGCCGGTCGGCCGGCAGCGCGTCCCGCATGATGCTGATGCCGAGCGGCACGACCGCGGCGGCCAGACCTTGCAGGGCACGGCCGATGATCATCGGGACGAGGGAGTCGGCGAGGCCGCAGACCAGCGAGCCGGACACCAGCAGCACGATGCTGAGCAGCAGCATCCGCCGCTTGCCGAACATGTCGCCGAGCCGCCCCACCACCGGCGTGGCCACGGACGCGGCGAGGAGGGTGGCGGTGACCGCCCAGGCGGTGTCGGAGGCCTCGGCGTGCAGGAGCTTGGGCAGTTCGGGAACGATCGGGATGATCAGGGTCTGCATCAGCGAGACGACGATTCCGGCCAGGGCCAGTACCGCCACCACGGCGTTCGGCTTCGGCGGGGCGGACGGCCCCGCTTCGGCGGGTCGGGCAAGGGCGTCGGACATGGCAGGGCCTCCGTCAGAGAGCTTCAGAATTGCTTGACTTGCTCAAGTAAAGAGTTATTGATTGACTTAAGCAAGTTAAATGGACTGCGGGATCACGCGCCGAAGGTCACAACGACCTTCTCCGCGGCCCCGGGCGTCAGCGCGAGCTCAAAAGCCCGACCGACCTCGGTGGACGGCACCCGGTGACTGATCAGCTTCGCGAACCGCTCCCGGTGCTCCACCAACTCCGCCGTGACCTCGAAGATCTCCGTCGGATACCCCTGTGAGGCGATGAGCGTGAGCTCGCTGCGCAGCATGCCGCCGAGATCCACCTCACCCTTCTTCTGTACGGCGACCATGACGAGCTTGGCGTGCCACTTGGCGTTGGAGATCACGGAGTCGAAGACCGCCGGCGCCCCCGCCGCGTCGAGGTAGATGTCGGTGCCGACCCGCGGCTGCCCGAGCGCGTTCGCGGCCTCGCCGTGCAGTTCCTTCAGTCGGGCCGTGAGGTCCTCCGAGGCGGAGTTGACGACCGCGTCGGCGCCGACCGCCAGTGCGGTCTCCAGGCGCTCGGGGATGATGTCGACCACGGTCACGTGCTCCACCCCGCGCAGCTTCAGCCAGATCGCCGCGCCCAGACCGATGGGTCCGGCGCCGAACACGACCACCTTGTCCGCGGTCTTCGCCCCGGAGCGGTTGACGGCGTGCCGGGCGACCGCCATCGGCTCGTTGAGGGAGGCGACGTCGAAGGGCATCTCGTCGGGGAAGGCGGCGACGCTTCTTCCGACCTCGGCGTTCTCGATGAGCAGATACTCGTCCATGCCGCCGAGTTCGCCGCCGCAGCCGATGATGCCGGTCGGCGCGTCCTGCGGGTTGACGACGACCCGGTTGCCGACCGCGAGGCCCGTCACCTCGGCGCCCACCTCGACGATCTCGCCGGCCGGCTCGTGGCCGAGCGGGATGGCCCGCATCGACCCGTCGGGGCCGGCGGGCATGCCGCCCAGGTGGAGGAAGAAGGTGTCCGTGCCGCAGATGCCGCACGCCCGGACTCGTACGAGAGCGTCTTTGGGGCCGGGTACGGGCCGTTCGACGTCCACCACGTCGACCTTGTCCTTCGCGGTGAGGACGGACTTCATCGTGGCCATGGGGTGTCTCACTTTCTGCAGGGGGGTGAGGCGCGAGGGGGTTGGTGTCTCCGGGTCCGGCGGCGGACCGGGGGGAGTGGGTCCGTCCGCCGGGCCCGGAGAGGGCGCCGTTCCCGTCCCCACGGGTCGGGCGCGAGGGCCCGTGTCCGCTCGACGCGGGCCCCGTCCGGGATGGCTTGCTTGACTTAGGCAAGCACATGCGAGTTACTTAAGTCAAGCAATCAAATGGTCCATTGCTTGAGCCAGGCAACTACTCCCGGGGTGGTCCCATGTCGACACAGAAGTCCGCGCCGACGGCAGCCGTCCCGGCCAAGGTGGTCGAGATCGAGCGTGCGCTGAGCCGGATCACCTATCTGGCGGGACGGGCGCGGCAGCACGAGCGGCTGATGGCCATGGCCGGACTTGATCTCGACCGGGCGGCCGTGACCATCCTGCGGCACATCGCCGAGAGTGATCCGGTGCGACCCGGGGTGCTCGCGGTCCGGCTGTCCGTCGAGGCGTCCCATGTCACCCGGCAGTTGCGGCAGTTGGAGCGCGGCGGGTACGTCGTGCGGATCGCGGACCCGGAGGACCGCAGGGCCCAGCGTGTGCAGCTCACCGACGTCGGCCTGGTGGCGGTGGAGCGCATACGGGAGGCGAGCTGCCGGGGCGTCGAACTGGCCCTGGCCGACTGGGCGCCCGATGACCTGGACCGACTCGCCGTGCTCTTCCGCCGGCTGGTCCATGACTTCGTCGCGCACGCCGAGACCCCGCTCCCGGTGTGAACGGTCGCGTCATGCAAGTGGGCGTCATCGATCACCCGGCCTCGGTGCCGGGTTGACGAACGGTGAGCCCCGGTCGTTGCGGCGCCACGCGAGACCGCACTAGCCGACCACCAGCCGAGTTGGGGGTGGCCGGGTGAGCCGCCTCCGTCACCGGTGCGACCCGACCCGTCGGCCGGCTGACCTTGCTGGGCGCACGCTGCTCGTGGACGCCGTACCGAACCGCACACCGCCCTGGACCGGGCCTCTCGGGGGCATGCGTGTGTCGACGGGTGCGACAGAAGCCATCCGCCGATACGGCGGACAAAATTGTTGACAATCTTGTTTGGCTAGATTTAGGTTCGACAGGCACTCACTCAGGGAGGGCAACGATGCCGAAAGAAGCCCGTCCGAGCACCGGGGAGCAGGCCAAGCAGCATGCCATCGCGCAGCTGCGGCAGGCGATCCTGCACGGCGAGATGGCACCGGCGCAGCGGCTGGTGGAGAACGAGCTCGCCGAGCAGTTCGGTGTGACACGGGCCAGCATCCGGGCCGCGCTCATCGATCTGGAGGCCCAGGGCCTCGTGGAACGGATCCGCAACCGGGGTTCCCGGGTGCGGGTGGTGACCGTCGAGGAGGCGGTCGCCATCACCGAGTGCCGCATGGTCCTCGAAGGACTGTGCGCGGCCAAGGCGGCGACCCTGGCCAGTGACGAGCAGCTCGCCGAGCTGACCGAGCTGGGCACGGCGATGACCAAGGCCGTGGCCGACGGCGAGCCGATGACCTACTCCGAGCTCAACCAGGAGCTGCACGCCAGGGTGCGGGAGTTCTCGGGCCAGCGGACCGCCGTGGATCTGCTGGAGCGGCTGAACGCCCAACTGGTGCGCCACCGCTTCCAGTTGGCGCTTCGGCCGGGGCGCCCGCAGCACTCCCTGAACGGGCATCTGGCGATGATCGAGGCGATCAGGTCCAGGGACCCGCAGGCGGCCGAGAAGGCCGTCCGCGCCCACCTCACCAGCGTGATCGAGGCGCTGCGCGACTGAGCCGCGCGAGGCGGGCGCGAACCTGTCCACTCCAAGGAGATGTCCGTAATGACGCAGTCAGGCGCGCCCGCCAGTCCACGCTCGACACTGGTGATCACCGCGCATGCCGGGGACTTCGTGTGGCGGGCGGGCGGCGCCATCGCACTGGCCGCCTCCCGGGGCGAGAAGGTCACCATCGCCTGTCTGACGTTCGGTGAGCGCGGTGAGTCCGCGAAGGCCTGGCGCGAGGGCAGGAAGCTCGACGAGATCAAGGCGATACGCCGGGACGAGGCCGAGCGCGCCGCCGCCACCCTCGGCGCCGAGGTCCGTTTCTTCGACGCCGGCGACTACCCGCTGGTCCCCACCGCCGAGTTGACCGACAAGCTCGTCGAGGTCTATCGGGCCACCCAGCCCGACGCCGTGCTCACCCACCCGGTCGAGGACCCGTACAACGGCGACCATCCGGCCGCCAACCGTATGGCCCTGGAGGCCCGAATCCTCGCGCAGGCCATCGGCTACCCGGGTGAGGGCGAGATCATCGGCGCCCCGCCGGTCTTCTACTTCGAGCCCCACCAGCCCGAGATGAGCGGCTTCAAGCCCGAGGTCCTCCTCGACATCACCGAGGTCTGGGAGACCAAGCGCAAGGCCATGGAGTGCCTCGGCGCCCAGCAGCACCTGTGGGACTACTACACCGACCTCGCCGTGCGCCGGGGCGTCCAGCTCAAGCGCAACGCGGGCCCGAACCTGGGGCTGGCCCACAAGACCATGGCCGAGGCGTACATGCGTCCCTATCCGCAGATCGCGAAGGAGCTGGCATGAGCGGCGTGATCGTCACCAACCCGCCGAAGGCGGACCTGAAGGACGTCGACGCGCTCGCGCGGTACGGCGTGGCCACCGTCAGCGAGGCGATGGGCCGAACGGGCCTGCTGGGCCCGGAGATTCGCCCCGTCCAGCAGGGCGTACGGGTCGCGGGAACCGCGGTCACCGTGATCGGCTGGCCCGGCGACAACCTCATGATCCACGCGGCCGTCGAGCAGTGCCGCGAGGGCGACATGCTGGTCGTCACCACCACCTCCCCGTGTACGGACGGCCTGTTCGGCGAGCTGTTCGCGACCGCTCTGCGGCAGCGCGGGGTGCGCGGGGTCGTCACCAACACCGGCATCCGTGACACGCAGGAACTGCGGGACATGGGCTTCGCCGCCTGGTCCCGCGCGGTCTCCTCGCAGGGCACGGTCAAGGCCACCGGCGGCTCGGTCAACGTGCCGATCGCCATCGACGGCCAGGTGATCAACCCGGGCGACGTGATCCTCGCCGACGACGACGGAGTCGTGGTCGTCCCGCGCGGGCGGGTGGCCGGGACGGTGGAGAGGGCCGAGGCCCGCGAGGCCAAGGAGGCCGCCACCCGCGCCGCCTTCATCGACGGCCAACTGGGCCTGGACCGCTATGGGTTGCGCGAGACGCTGAAGAACCTCGGCGTCGAGTACAGGTCCTACGAGGAGTACACGGGGGAGCGGTCGTGACGGCGCTGCCCGAGGAGGTGCCCTGCATGCTGATGCGGGGCGGCACCTCCAAGGGCGCCTACTTCCTCGCCGACGACCTGCCCGCCGAACCCGCCCTGCGCGACGACCTGTTGCTGCGGATCATGGGCGGCCCGGACGACCGGCAGATCGACGGCCTGGGCGGCGCGCACCCGCTCACCAGCAAGGTCGCCGTGATCTCGGTGTCCGCCGACCCGAAGGCCGACATCGACTACCACTTTCTCCAAGTCACCGTCGGCAGACCCGAGGTGAGCGACCGTCAGAACTGCGGGAACATCCTCGCCGGCGTCGGCCCGTTCGCCGTCGAGCGCGGACTCGTGCCGGCGGGGGAGCAGGAGACCTCCGTCCGGATCCGCATGGTCAACACGGGCGACTACGCGACCGCGACCTTCCCCACCCCCGGCGGCCGCGTCGACTACACCGGGAACGCCGAGATCTCGGGCGTGCCGGGCACGGCGGCACCCGTGGTGATCGAGTTCCCGCCGGGCGCCGGGGAGTTGCTCCCCACCGGCAACGCGGTCGACGTCGTCGACGGTGTCGAGGTGACCTGCGTGAACAACGGGATGCCGACCGTCCTCATCGCGGCCGGCTCTCTCGAGGTCACCGGCTACGAGCTGCCCCGGGATCTGGAGGAGGACGTGGCCCTGGCCGACCGCCTGCGCACCGTCCGCCTGGCGGCGGGCCGTCTGATGGGCCTCGGTGACGTGTCCGACGCCACCGTCCCCAAGCTCACGCTGCTCGCCTCGCCCCGCGCCGGCGGAGCGGTCACCACCCGCACCTTCATCCCCGTGCGCTGCCACACCTCCATCGGGGTCCTCGGCGCCGCGAGCGTGGCCGCGGGCCTGCGGATCGACGGCGGCGTGGGCGCCGACCTCGCGGTGATCGATCCCGGGAGCGACCGCGTCCGCATAGAACACCCCACGGGATTCCTGGACATCGAGAGCAGCCTGGCCGTCACCCCCGACGGCCTGCCCTCCGCCCGGCGAACCGCCGTGGTCCGCACGGCCCGCAAGATCTTCGACGGCACCGTCTTCCCCCGGGCCGCCGACCGACCCACAGGAGGTCACTGATGACTCCGCCGCTCGGCGACATCGCGCACATCGGCCACACCCAGCTGTTCACCCCGGACCTGGACGGCAGCGTCGCCTTCTTCACCGACTTCCTCGGCCTGACGGTGAACGGCCAGGACGGTGACACGGCCTATCTGCGGACCTTCGACGACTACGAGCATCACAGCCTGGTCCTCACCGCCCGCGATCAGCCCGGCCTCGGCCGGCTCGCCCTGCGCACCTCCAGCGAGGAGGCACTGCACCGCCGTATCAAGGCAGTTGAGGAGTCCGGCGGCACCGGCACGTGGGTCGAGGACGAACCCGGCCTCGGCAAGCTCTACGTCACCACCGACCCGGACGGCCACGAGCACGCCCTCTACTGGGAGAGCGAGCACTACCGGGCCCCCGAGGAGTTGAGGCCCGCGCTGAAGAACCAGCCGCAGGCCAAGCCGAACCGGGGAGTGGGCGTACGGCGGTTGGACCACGTCAACTTCCTCGCCGCCGACGTGCTCGCCAACGCCGAGTTCCAGCAGGACGTCCTCGGTGCCCGGCCCACCGAACAAATCCGGCTGGACAGCGGGACGGTCGCGGCGCGCTGGCTGACGTACACGAACAAGTCGTACGACGTCGTCTACACCTCGGACTGGACCGGCAGTGAAGGGCGGCTGCACCACATCGCCTTCGCCACCGACACCCGCGAGGACGTGCTGCGCGCGGCCGATCTCGCCATCGACACCGGGGTGTTCATCGAGACGGGCCCGCACAAGCACGCCATCCAGCAGACGTTCTTCCTGTACGTCTACGAGCCCGGCGGCAACCGCGTCGAGCTGTGCAACCCGCTCACCCGGCTCGTGCTCGCGCCCGACTGGCCCCTGATCACCTGGACCGAGGAGGAGCGGAGGAAGGGGCAGGCCTGGGGTCTGAAGACCATCGAGTCGTTCCATACGCACGGGACCCCACCGGTCGCCTGAGCCGCGTTCTTCCGAGCCGCCCCCAGATCATAGGGTGCCTTCGAAGGTTTGTTCAGGACCTGACCGGCCGAGCCTCGGAGCTGGGAGGCGCGCTACCTGCCCAGGGGCGCGGGGAACTGCGCGACCAGCCCCGAAAACCCGTACCCGCGAACGGTGAGACGGCTTCGGGTTCTTGGGCGCTCCCCGGCTCAGCGCGACACACGAACCCCGTCCAGCGCGATCGACAACACGCGATCGCGCTGGGCGTCGTCATCGAAGGCCGTCGCCGTGATGCCGGCGACCATCCGCAGCAGATCCACGAAGTCCATGTCCCGCCGCGCCCGGCCCGCCTCCTGTGCCCGCGCGAACAACGGACCGCCCGCCGCGTACATCGAGTCCCGGCACGCCGCGAAGATCTCCGACTCGTCGTTGAGCGCCTCGCGTACCGCCCGCTTGGTCACCATGTAGCCCGCGAACCGGTCGAGCCAGGCCGTGAGCGCCTCCCAGGGCTCCTGGTCGGCGAGCTCCTGGGCCACCTGCACGAGGGTGTTCACCTCGTCCGCGTAGACGCTCTCGAAGAGATGGCGGCGGGTGGGGAAGTTCCGGTACAGCGTGCCGATGCCCACGCCCGCGCGGCGCGCGATGTCCTCCAGGGACGCCTCCGCGCCATGCTCCGCGAACGCCTCGCGGGCCGCGGCCAGCAGGGCGTCGTAGTTGCGGGCGGCGTCCTTCCGGTGCGGTCGGCGGGACGCGACGATCTCGGTGACGGGGAACGGCGGGGCGGTCACGGCTGCCTCCCGAGGCTGAAACGGAGGTGCACCTCCGGTACGGGTTGAAGCGGAGGGTTGCCTCCGCTAGAGTGGAGGCGTACCTCCACTTTAGCAGTCGAGGTGCGTCCACCGTCCTTTCCGCGACCGCTTCCCACGAGGCTCCGGCCGCACTCTGTGTTCGGAGAGGCTCTTCATGCCCCGCAAGTCCACCCGCCTCACCTTCGCCGTCCTCGCGGCCGGTGCCGGTGTGTTCTCCATGCTCCAGTCACTGATCGCGCCCGCCCTGCCGACCGTCCAGCACGCGCTGCACACCTCGCAGTCCACCGTGACCTGGGTGATGACCGCGTATCTGCTGTCCGCCTCGATCTTCACGCCGATCCTCGGCCGGGTCGGCGACCTGATCGGCAAGAAGCGCACGCTCGTCGCCGTCCTCATGACCGTGGCCGTCGGCTGCCTCCTCGCCGCCCTCGCGCCGTCGATCGGTGTCCTGATCGTCGCCCGGGTCGTCCAAGGCGTCGGCGGCGCCCTGTTCCCGCTCTCCTTCGGCATCATCCGGGACGAGTTCGCCGCGTCCGAGGTCAGCGGCTCCATCAGCAACCTGTCCGCCGTGATCGCCGCGGGCGGTGGCGTCGGCATCGTCGCCGCCGGTCCCATCGTGACCGCGCTCGACTACCGCTGGCTGTTCTGGATCCCGGTCGCCATCGTGATCGCCGCGACGCTGATCGCCGTACGGTATGTGCCCGAGTCGCCCAACAGGGCGCAGGGCAGCGTCAATTGGCTCGGTGCCGTGCTGCTGTCCGCGTGGCTGGTCGCGCTGCTGCTGCCGCTCAGCCAGGCCGGCCAGTGGGGCTGGGGCTCGGCCCGGGTGCTCGGTCTGTTCGGCGCGGCCGTCGTGCTGTTCGCGCTGTGGCTGTACTCCGAGGCCCGCTCCCGCAGCCCGCTGATCGACCTCAAGGTGATGCGCCTGCCGGCCGTCTGGACCACCAACACCGCCGCGCTGCTCTTCGGCGCCGGGATGTACTCGATCTGGTCCTTCCTGCCGGGCTTCGTCCAGACACCGTCGTCGGCCGGATACGGCTTCGGCGCGAGCGTCACCGCGGCCGGACTGCTCATGCTGCCGATGCTGGTGGCGATGTTCTTCTCCGGTGTCCTGAGCGGTCGCCTGGAGCCGGTCGTCGGCGCCAAGGCACTGCTCACCACGGGTGCCGCGCTGGGCGCGGTGGCCTGCGGGTTCCTCGCCCTCTGGCACGACGAGCAGTGGCAGATCGCCGTGGTCGCGGGCCTGTTCGGCCTCGGCATCGGGCTCGCCTTCGCCTCCATGGCCAACCTGATCGTGGGCAGCGTCCCGACCGACCAGACCGGCGCCGCGACCGGTATGAACGCCAACATCCGCACCATCGGGGGCTCCATCGGCGCGGCGGTCACCAGCGTCCTGGTCACCGGTCACCTTCAGCCCTCGGGGCTGCCGCACGAGTCCGGCTACACGCACGGTTTCTCGCTGCTGGCCGTGCTGTGCCTGGCGGCGGCGCTGGCCGCCCTGCTGGTTCCGGTACGGCGGACCGCGCGCCGGATCGTCACTGCGGCCACGGATGTCCGTGAAACCGTCACCACCCGGGGCTGACGTCCCGCCAGTCGGTCCGGCCGCGCGCGTGAGGTAAGGTTCACCTGCGCGATCACACGGAACTCTCGTGGGAGTCGCGGCCGGGACGTGGCGCAGCTTGGTAGCGCACTTGACTGGGGGTCAAGGGGTCGCAGGTTCAAATCCTGTCGTCCCGACGGTGATGAGCGGCGGGTCTGCCAGAAGTGGCGGGCCCGCCGCTCGCGTCGGTCAGGCCTGCTCGCGGACCAGCCCCTTGTAGGCGTCGCCGAGCCTGCTCACGAGCTGTTCGACGCCGAGGGTGTCGAGGCCCTTCTGCTTGGACATCGCGGCCCTCGCGGCGGCCGTGCGCGCGGTGGCGAAGAGGGCCCAGGAGTCGGCCGTGTAGTCGGCCCGGTCCGGGGAGCCCACCGCGTCCAGGGCAGTGCGGAGCGGTGTCGTGTCGACCCGTCCGTCCACGTCGCCGGAGATCGCGGTGAAGGCGTCGAGGACGATCTTCCCGGACTTCAGGGTGAACGTCACCGTGTGTCTGCCGTCGGGCAGTCCGCGGAGCGAGTACGTCGCCTGGCGCTTGTCGGTGGCCGTGGTCTTCGCGTCCCGGGCGACGGGCCGGCCGTCGACCTCGGCATCGAGGACGGCGCTGCCGTCGTTGCCGCCGATGACGTCGATGCCCGTGCCGCGGAACGGGACGGTGACCGTCGCGCCCGCGGTGGCGCTGGTCGACGTCGACCGGTACCAGTTCATCGCGTCACCGAGGGCGGCGTTCCGGCTCCAGGTGCCGTCGTAGGCGACCGAGGCGTCCATGTTGTCCGTCAGCGCGGAGGCGTACGGCGTGTATCCGGCGACCTTCTCGACCTTGAGGTTGTCGAACGCGGTCCGGTGGAAGTCGGTGCCGAGCTTGACGCGCCCCTCGGTCACGGGCGTCGGGTCCTGGTAGGTGGCGACGGCCTGGCCGTCGACGTACGCCGTGACGGTCGCGCCCCTGGCCTCGACGGCGAGGCGGTAGCTGTCGGACGCGGCGACCGAACCGGTGCGGATCGCCGTGGCGTACCTGTAGAGGGTCCAGTTCCCGGACGGGCCGATCCCGACGCTGTACGCGGCGTCCGTCGCCGCCATGCCCTTCTGCTGGCGTACCCCCAGGGTGGCCAGGCCACCGGCCGGGTCCGGGAAGGAGACGTCGACCGAGGCCTTGTAGTTCTCCCAACGGAAGTCGCCGACCGTGGTGTTGGGGGTGTTCCGGTTCCAGGCGCCGGTGTCCTTCATGGACTGGTCCAGGTACTGGTACAGGACGTTGTCGCCGTCGGTGTCCTTGCCGACCTCCCACGCGCCGGTCTGGTCGACCAGGTAACGGGGCTGGTTGCCACGGGACTTCAGGTACGACTGAGACACCTTGCGGGCGCCGTTGTCCGTGCCGACCCGGACCCGGCCCTCCTCCTGGTACCCGAAGTCGTCGGCGTACAGGACGTCGTCGTGGGTTTCGTGCCGCTTGCCGGTCGCGTCGGTGTCGAGCACCGTGCGGGCACCGGACTCGGGCAAGCGCTGCGTGGTCGCCTTGTCGCGGCTGCGGTCGAGCGTGGTGAACGTGACGATCGAGCGCGGCTGGACGGTGTAGGTGTAGTAGCCGTCGCCGTCGGGGCGGATCTCGGCGGTGAGGTGCTTGAAGTTGGCGTCGTAGGCCTCGCCGGGGTCCGCCGCGCGGGTCTCCCAGACCTCCATGGTGGGATCGGCGCCCAGGTCCATGTTCTCGGCCTTGATGCGGTAACTCTTCGTCCGGTCGCTGTCGTTGACGGCGATCGTGGAGAAGTCCTTCTTCTTCGGGTCGGCGAGCGTCATGTAGCTGGGGGCGCCGTTCGAGCCGTCGACGTTCTCGGTGCCGCTGACACCGCTGTAACTGGCCTCGGGCACGGTGCGCCAGACGCCGGCCGTGTTGGTGTCGTTCTCCCAGCCGGTCTTCGCGAACTGCGTGAAGTGCTGCATCACGTACACCGCGGCGTCGTAGTGGATGCTCCCGGACCACGGGTCACGGGCGCTGACCAGCTCCTTGTGGCTGTACTGGGCGCCCTCGTAGAAGGCCCCGATCGCCGGCTGGAAGATGTAGTGCGTCCGCTTGGAGTTGGCGTAGCTCTTCACGGAGCGGTTGGCGATGTCCAGCGCGCTCTGTACGCCGCCGATACCGGTGCTCGCGCCGCCCGGACCCTCGGTGTTGGCCACCCGGTAGTCCGTCCAGCCGAAGGAGCCGACTCCCTCGCTGTACCAGACCTCCTTGTCCTGGCCGACGGCGTTGTCACCGGTCGCCAGCTTCGTGTACGGCCGGTACGTGGAGCTGCTGGGGGCGCCGTCGAGCCGGTCGTCGGTGGTGTAGTGGTAGCCCACCGCGTCGACCATGCCGAAGAGTTCGGTGTCCGTGAGCATCGCGGGGCCGATGTTCTTCGTGGTGTTCTCGTCCGAAGCGACGATCTTGATGGCGTGGTACGCCTTCGCGGCCACCTCCTGTTGACGAGGCGTCAGACCGTAGCGGGAGTCGGCGAATGCGGTGTCGTTCGCCAGGGCGCTCTTGTACCACTTGACGAAGGAGATGTCGGGTTTCGTGGTCTCGTTGGTGTCCGGGTTGACGTAGTCGACCATGTATCCGTACTTCTGGTACGCGTCGAGGATCGTCTCCTTGTACCACTGGTACATCTCGTCGGTGCCGGTGCCCTTGTTCCACTCGGTCTGGACCCACTGGGGCATGACCCAGCGCAGGATCGAGACCTTGAGCTTCGGGTTCACCGTCTTGGCGTCGGCGGCGAGTTGGAAGCCGGGGGAGCGGGACGCGTCGGCGAGTTCGTCCGCCGTGCGCATGGTCGCCGGGTCGGAACCGGTCGACGTGTTCGTGTCCGAACCCATCTCGATCTTGACGTGGTTGATGAGGGGGTTCTTCCCTCCGAACAGCACTCTGACGAGCTGCCAGTAGCGGTCGGGATGCTCCGCCTTGTAGTCCATCAGCAGATTGCTCGTGCTGTTGCAGCTGAGCAGACCGAGGCCCTTGTAGGTCAGGCCGTTCACGTTGTCGGCGCGTACGTCGTTCCCGTCGACCACGATCTGCACGGGATCGTCCGCGGAGTGGGCGGCGGGTGCCGCGGTCACCCCTGCCGCCAGTGCCATGGTGGTCGCCGCGGCGAGCGACGCCCAGCCGAATCTTCGCTGCATACCCATTCGGGGGACCGTAGGTGGCAAGCGCTTTCTACGTCAATCCCCCTGCGTCACCCGGGATGTGACGGCTCCTGAGGGGTGGCGACCTGCCGAAAAACGCGTGGACCGCGAGGCCGCCGCCGCGGGACACTGCCGAACTCGGACCGCGACTCCCCAGACACACAGGGTTACGATGCAGACGCCTGAGGCACAGAAGACCACACCACGCAAGGGCGCGGTACTCCTCGCACTTCGTTACTACGGACGGGAGTTGGCCCGTCTCCGGTGGCTGACCGCGCCCGCCATGCTGCTGTCGGCGCTGGGCAGCACCGGCATCAACTACATCGCGCCGCTGATCGTCGCCAAGCTCGCCGGCGACATCGCCGACGGCGACGAGTTCACCATCGGATCGGCGCTGCCGTACGTCCTGGGTTTCGCCGGTGTCCTGCTGCTCGCGGAAGCGCTGTGGCGGGTCGCCCTGCACTGTCTGAACCGTCTGGACGCGCTCGGCATCGAGCACCTGTACGTGATCGGGATGGACGAACTGTTCGCCAAGGACGCCACGTTCTTCCACGACAACTTCGCCGGGTCGCTGACCAAGCGCGCCCTGAGCTTCGCCACCCGTTTCGAGCCGTTCGTCGACACCCTGGCGTTCCAGATCGTGGGCAGCCTGGTGCCGCTGCTGTTCGGCTCGGTGGTGCTGTGGCGCTACGAACCGTTGCTCGTCGTGGGCCTGTTGGTCATGATCGCGGTGACGGCGCTGTGTGCGGCGCCGCTCATCCGGCGCCGCCAGAGGCTCGTCGCCGAGCGCGAGGCGGCGGTCGCCCGGGTGGCCGGGCACGTCGCCGACAGTCTGATGAACATGGACACGGTCCGGGCCTTCGGCGCCGAGGAACGCGAGGCCGCCGAACACCGCGCCCGCGTCGCGACCTCACGTCGGCTCACGCTCAGGTCGTGGGACTACGGCAACCTGCGCATCGACACCTTCGTCGCGCCGATGTCCGTACTCACCAACGCGCTCGGGCTACTGCTCGCGGTCGCCCTCGGCGGGGGCGAGCACGGCGTCGAGGCGGTCGTCGTCGCCTTCACCTACTACTCCAACGCGACCCGGATCATGTTCGAGTTCAACCAGATCTACCGTCGCCTGGAGAGTTCGATGACGGAGGCCGCGCAGTTCACCGAGCTGCTCCTGACCCCGCCGACCGTGCTCGACCCACCGTCCCCCGAGCCGCTGCTGCCCGGGGCCGCCGATGTCCGCTTCGAGCAGGTGAACTTCGCCCACGCGGGCGCGGAGTTGCTCTTCGAGGGGCTCGACCTGTTTGTGCCCGGCGGGACGAAGGTGGGGCTCGTCGGCCGGTCGGGCGGCGGCAAGACCACGCTGACCCGGCTGCTGCTGCGGATGCAGGACATCGACGGCGGCCGGATCCTGGTCGGTGGGCAGGACATCAGCAGACTCCGCCAGACCGACCTGCGCAGTCTCATGGCCTACGTTCCGCAGGACCCCGCCATGTTCCACCGGACCCTGCGGGACAACATCGCCTTCGCCCGGCCGGACGCCACGGACGCCGAGATCCGCCGCGCGGCCGAGGCGGCGCACGTCACGGAGTTCGCCGACGCGCTGCCGGAGGGCTTCGACACCCTGGTGGGCGAGCGTGGCGTCAAACTGTCGGGCGGACAGCGCCAGCGCGTCGCACTCGCCCGGGCGATCCTGCGGGACGCGCCGATCCTGCTGCTCGACGAGGCGACCAGTGCCCTGGACTCGGAGAGCGAGATCCTGGTCCAGGAGGCGCTGTGGCGACTCATGGAGGGGCGGACGGCGCTCGTGGTGGCCCACCGGTTGAGCACGGTCGCGGGCATGGACCAGCTCGTCGTGCTCGACCACGGGCGGATCGTCGAGCAGGGGAGCCACCAGGAACTCCTCGCCCTGGACGGCCCCTACGCGAAGTTGTGGCACCACCAGTCGGGCGGATTCCTCGAAGACGACCCGGTGGAGGCCGAGTTGCGCTGAAGGGGGAGTCCGTCACAGGGACGCCGGCGCCGACGCCGCGCCGACACGCGCTCCTTGAACGCCACGACGCGACGCCGTCCGCATCGTGGTGCAGCAGCGGGGCGCGCGCCGGCGCTTCCTTCACGAGTGCGTCCGGCGGCGAGCGGTGATCATGTGACCGGATCCCGCCAGAGGTGAGGCGGGCCTCGTTGTCCCACCGCTTCGGGCGAGCACGGGCGACGGGCGCATGCCCTGCCGCGACCGACGCACGCAGCCGAGCTTGGCTGCGTGATCCGTCCGACATGTGCCGGTCTGCAGCAGGCGGATACCCACGCTGTCACCGCTGCCTGCCTGCGCAGGCGGGAGACGCCGGGGGCCTCTGTGAACGAGCCGTGTCCGGCCTTCGGTTGCCGGCGTCCTGATCGGCTGTGCCGCCCGCCGGTCATCCCCCGGGACGCCATCCTGCGCCCCGCGACTCCCGTCATCGCAGGTCAGGAGGTCCGCCTTCGTGCCGAAGCGCCCGCTGTGGGGACGGCCCCATTCCCCGATCTCCAAATCGTAAGCACATATTCCACACATCCCCCTCTCCAGATGGGTGTCGATGGTCTAGATTGACCTTGCTGCCCATGCTGGGACACGAAGCGACAAATGGTGATGTATGGGTTCGGTGCTGCGGACAGTGAGCAGAAACGTCTCAGCGCCGGGCTCGGGGGTGATCAGCTGTTGGAGCCCGAAGGGGGTTCGGGCGCGGGGAGCATCCGAGGTTTTGGCGGGTTCCTGCGCAACTCAAGGCCAGCAGGACGTGTAAGTCTGTTGCCGCCAAGGTGAGTTGCTCGCGCAACGTCGAAGTATCCGGCATGTCATGCGCGGGGGGCGGTGCCTTCCGGGAGAAGAACAGCGCGCCGTGGGGCGGGGGGCCCTGCGAGGGAGCAACGTTGCGGGAGGCGGGGGCCTCCCGGGGGGAGGAACGGTGTCTGGCAACCACGTCATACCACTGGGAACCGGGGGGTGGCTGTGCGGGAGGGGGGCATAGTCAGCCCCGTTCCGTCGACGCACGAGCGTCTGACGGATGGGGTTATCGGCCAGTCGGCGAACGACTGGGAGCAGCGGTACCGCCGTACCGTGATCACCAGCGACACCGTGACCACCGCCTTCGTGGTGGCGGGGATCGGCGAGTTCTTCGGGGCCCGGGACGCGGCCAACTGGCATGAGAAATGGGGAATTCTGGCGTTCGGCACCGAGCTGCTGGTGCTGGGAGCGCTTGCGGTGGGCCGGGCGTGGGCACCGGCCGTGCTCGGCCAGGGTGCCGAGGAATTCCGCCGGCTGGGGCGCTCGCTGTTCGCGGCGACCGTCGTGCTGGCGCTCGGCGGGATCGCCCTCACCTCGCGCAACATCAAGCTCTGGATCTTCGTCGCGATCCCCGCGATCGCGCTCGTCACCATGACAGCGCGGTATCTGCTCCGCCTCGGGCTGCACAAACAGCGCAAGGAAGGGCAGTGTCTGAGACCGGTGCTCGCTGCCGGGAGCCCGGCCACCGTGCGCGACCTGATCAGCCGCACCCGCAAGTTCCCGCACCTCGGATGGCGGGTGGACGGTGTCTGCACGACGGACGGTAGCGGGCTCGACGGTGACGAACTGGACGGAGTGCCGGTCGTCGGCCGGCTGACGGACGTCGCCAAGTACGTGGAGCACGACGGTTATCGTGTCGTCGCGATCACCCCGGACCCGTACTGGACACCGGACCGGCTGCAGCGGTTGGCCTGGAACCTCGAGGGCAGCGAGGCCGAGATGGTCGTGGCCCCGGTGCTGATGGAGGTGGCCGGCCCGCGGCTGCACGTCGACGCGGTGCTCGGGATCCCGCTGCTGCGGGTCAGCATGCCGACGTTCACCGGGGGCCGCCGGGCGATCAAGGCGGTCGCCGACCGGCTGGGCTCGGCGATCCTGCTGATCCTGTTCGCGCCGCTGATGCTCTTCGTCGGACTGCTCGTGGTGGCGGACAGCCGGGGCGGGGCGTTCTACCGCCAGCGCAGGGTCGGCAAGGACGGCCGCGAGTTCACCATCCTCAAGTTCCGCACCATGGCCGTGGGGGCCGACCGGGCACGTGCCGAGCTGGCCGACCGCAACGAGGGCGCGGGGCTGCTGTTCAAGATGCGCAGGGATCCGCGGGTGACCCGGGTGGGAACAGTGCTGCGCCGGTACTCGCTCGACGAACTCCCGCAGCTGTTCAACGTACTCACCGGATCGATGTCGCTCGTCGGTCCGCGCCCTCCGCTGCCGGAGGAGTCCGCCGCGTACGGCCCGGACATCCGGCGGCGACTGCTGGTCAAGCCCGGCCTCACCGGCCTGTGGCAGATCAGCGGACGCAGTGACCTGCCGTGGGAGGAGGCCGTCCGCCTCGACCTGCGGTACGTGGAGGACTGGTCGCTCGCCCTGGACGCGGTGATCTTGTGGAAGACGCTGCGCGCGGTGCTCTACGGCCAGGGGGCCTACTGATGTGCGGGGGGCGCCGTCCGCACGGCGGGCAGACCGCAGGCCACAAGGGCCTGCCTTGGGGGAGGAACGGGTCATGAGAATCAGCGTGTTCGGGCTCGGCTACGTGGGCTGCGTGTCGGCCACGTGCCTGGCCGGTATGGGGCACGAGGTCATCGGCGTGGACGTCAACCAGGTGAAGGTCGACCTGGTCAACGACGGCAAGGCCCCGGTGGTCGAGGAGCGGATCGGCGAGCTCACCGCCGAGGCCGTGCGGACCGGAGCGCTCCGCGCCACCACCGACGTCCGTGAGGCGATCATGGACAGCGAGGTGTCGCTGATCTGCGTGGGCACCCCGTCGGAGCCCAACGGCAGCCTGTGCACCACCTACTTGGAGCGGGTCACCGAGGAGATCGGCGCCGCGCTGGCGGAGCGGGGCGGGCGGCACACCGTGGTGTTCCGCAGCACCATGCTCCCGGGCACCTGCCTGAACCTCCTGGTGCCCATCCTGGAGAAGAACATCGGCGGCACCGCCGGCGTGGACGTCGGAGTCGCGGTCAACCCGGAGTTCCTGCGCGAGGGCACCAGCGTGCGGGACTTCTTCGACCCGCCCAAGACGGTCATCGGCGAACTCGACCCGGCCAGCGGCGATGTGGTGGCGGCGCTGTACGAGGGCCTGCCCGGCGAGGTGTTCCGGGTGCCGGTCCCGACGGCCGAGGCCATCAAGTACGCGGACAACGCGTTCCACGGCCTCAAGATCGGCTTCGCGAACGAACTGGGCGCGGTGTGCCAGGCGCTCGGAGTGGACTCGCACCAGGTGATCGACGTGTTCCTGGCCGACCGCAAGCTGAACATCAGCCCCGCCTACCTGCGGCCCGGCTTCGCCTTCGGCGGCTCCTGCCTGCCCAAGGACCTGCGCAGCCTGGTCTACGCGGCCCAGCGGGCCGACGTCTCGGTGCCCATCCTCTCCCACGTGCTGCCCTCCAACTCCGACCATCTGCAGCGTGCGGTGGACCTGGTGGAGCGCACCGGCAAGCGCCGGGTGGGCATGTTCGGGCTGTCCTTCAAACCCGGCACCGACGACCTTCGTGAGAGTCCGCTCGTCGAGCTGGCGGAGCGGCTCCACGGCAAGGGGTACGACCTGCGGATCCACGACGCCAACGTGAGCCTCTCCCGGCTGATCGGCGCGAACCGCGAGTACATCGAGACCCGGCTGCCGCACCTCGCGCAACTGCTCGCGGACTCCGTCGAGGAGGTGCTCGACCATGCCGAGGTGTGCCTGGTCGGGACCAAAGACCCGGCCGTCCTCGCGGCCCTGCCGCACGGCGGCGGCCCGATGATCGTCGACCTCATCCACCTTCCCGACGCCGAGACGCGCCGGACCGAACCGGGGTACATAGGCCTTGCTTGGTAACGAAGTCAGCGGCGACGGCACGGGCCGGCGCGCGCTGATCCTGGTGGAGAACCTGTCGGTGCCGTTCGACCGACGGGTGTGGCAGGAGTGCACGACGCTGCGCGACGCGGGCTGGGAAGTGCACGTCATCTGTCCGCAGGGGGAGAAGCGGGACAGGGAGCCGGAGGCGGTGATCGACGGGGTGCGGATCCACCGTTACCCGTTGCGCGCCGCCACCGGAGGCCCGTCCGGCTACCTCAAGGAGTACGGATCGGCGCTCTGGCACACGGCCCGGCTGGCCCGCAAGGTCGGCCCGGTCCACGTGGTGCACGCCTGCAACCCGCCCGACCTGCTGTTCCTGTCGGCCCGTTGGCTGCGGCGGCGCGGCGCACGGTTCGTCTTCGACCAGCACGACCTGGTGCCCGAGCTGTACCTCTCGCGCTTCGACCGCGGCAAGGACCTGCTCTACCGCGCCGTGTGCGCCGTGGAACGGCGCACCTACCGGGCCGCGGACGTCGTGCTCGCCACGAACGAGAGCTACCGGGACGTCGCCGTGAGCCGCGGCGGCAAGCGGCCGGAGGACGTCTTCGTGGTGCGCAGTGCGCCCCAGATCGAGCGGTTCCAACCGGTGCCGCCCGAGCCGGAGTTGAAGCACGGCAAGCCTCATCTGCTGTGCTACCTGGGCGTCATGGGACCGCAGGACGGCGTCGACTACGCCCTGCGC
The DNA here is from genome assembly GCF_040606575.1 of Streptomyces sp. NPDC005402. Taxonomy (NCBI): domain Bacteria; kingdom Bacillati; phylum Actinomycetota; class Actinomycetes; order Kitasatosporales; family Streptomycetaceae; genus Streptomyces; species Streptomyces sp. NPDC005402. The sequence continues at coordinate 168,344 of NZ_JBEXFB010000008.1, read as the reverse complement.
GCCCTCGCGAAGCTCCGCGACGAGTTCGGGCGGACCGACTGGCACGCGGTGTTCGTCGGCTCCGGCGACGCCTTCGACGCGATGGTGGAGTTGTCCCGGCAGCTCGGGCTCACCGAGCAGGTGCAGTTCACCGGGCGCATCCCGGACGCCGATCTGGTGCGCTACCTGTCCACCGCGGACGTGTGCCTCTCTCCCGACCCGCGCAATCCGCTCAACGACGTGTCGACCATGAACAAGGTCCTGGAGTACATGGCGATGGGCCGGCCGATCGTCTCGTTCGACCTGAAGGAGGCGCGCGTCTCCGCCGGTGACGCCGCCGTCTACGCGCCGGCCAACGACGAGGCCCGGTTCGCCGAACTCATCACGGTGTTGCTGGACGATCCCGACAAGCGGGCCGTGATGGGCAAGATCGGCCAGGAACGGATCGGCGGGCAGCTTTCCTGGCGCAACTCGCAGGCGTCGCTGCTCGCCGCCTACGCCGCCGCGTGCCGGGACCGCACAGCGGTGTCGGCGAGCGGTCCGGTGCGCACAAGGAAGAAGAGGCAGCGCAGTTGAACGAAGACACCATCCGTCTCGTCACGATCGGGCGGATACTCCGGCGGCGCTGGCGGCTTCTGGCCGTCCTCGCCGTGGTGGGCGCACTGTTCGGTTACGGCACCTCGGTGCTGGTGTTCCCGCCGCGATACACCGCGTCGGCACCGGTACTGCTGCCAGGTGTCTGGGAGGAACGAGAGCTGCTCACCCAGGTCGACATCGCCACCAGTCTGACCGTGGTCGATCGTGCGGCCGACGCTCTGCACTGGTCCGACGTCAGCCGCTCCGAGCTGCGGGACCACGTGAGCGCCACGGCCGCCGACGGGAACATCGTCACGATCTCGGGTACGGCCGACACCCCGGAGCGCGCGCAGCGGCTCGCCGACGTGGTGGCCCAGCAGTTCGTGCAGTTCGCCGCGGAGGTCGCGGGCAGCAGCGCCGACGCCTCGGTGGCCACACAGACCGAGGCGCTGCGCAAGCAGGTGGCGGAGACCAACCGGCGCATCTCCGACCTGGCCAAGGCGGCCGATCCGGGACAGACCGTGGAGAGCGTTCAGTCCCGCACGGCGCTCGAGAACCTGCGCACCTCGCTGGAGGCGGCCATGAAGAAGCTGGCAGAGGCCGATCCGTCGACCAACAAGTCAGGCATGGTCGTCATGGGGCAGGCCGCCCGGCCCACCGGTGAGGCGCCGCCGACGAGGATTCAGCTCATCGCGGGCGGGGCGCTGGTGTTCTTCCTGCTCGCGGTCGTCGGCCATCTCGTCGCCGCACGGATGAACCGTCGACTGCGCACCGAACCCGAGATCGCCGCGGCACTGGGCTCGACGCCGCTGGGCGCCGTGGACGTGCCCGGTGAATGGCCCGCGCACGGGCCGGAAGGCGGGGGCCGGGGAGCCCGGATCCGCCGGCTCCTCGGCGCCGACACCCGGTGGGACGTACCGGCCCCGCAGATGTCCGGCGACGAGGCCGGCAGACGGCTCCGTTACCGGCGGGTGTGCGCCCGTCTCCGGGAGCAGCTGCCGGCTCCACGGCGGCTGCTGCTCGTCGTACCGGACGGCGACGCGATCGCCCGCCGGGCCGCGGGGCAGCTCCTCGCCGAGGCGAAGAACGATCCGCTGCTGCGGGTGGTGGAGGTGTCGGTGGACCGGCCGATCGTGCCGGACCGAGAGACGGAGAACGGTGCCGTGGTGCTCCTCAGTGCGAACAGCTGGACCGCGGAGGAGCTCGCCGGCATCGCCGAGGCGTGCGCGGACGGCCGGCACGAGGTCGTCGGCGTCGTCGTGGCAGGCCCGGTCCAGGCCCGCCCCGCGCGTTCTGCCGCCGACCTGCCGGACGACGCCACGCTCACGTTCGCGGTTCCCGGCCGCGTGAACGGAGGACGGGCGTGACGACGAACACGACTTCACCGGAGTCGGCGGCCACCCCGCTCCTGGACGTTCAGGCGCTGGTGGTGGCGGTGCGCAGGCGCCGCCGCCTGTGGTGCGCCATGGCGGTCCTGGGCTTCCTGGCCGGCGCGGCGGTGGCGGTGCTGATGCCGCCGCCGCCGAGCGCGACGACCAAGGTGCTGGTCGCCCACGCGGAGGACCAGCCGAACGACACCGGAACGCTGATCCGCACCGACGTCGCGCTGCTGCAGACCACGCGTATCGCCGACGCGGCCCTGAAGTCCCTCAAGTCCCCGGAAAAACCTGAGGACTTCATGAAGGACTACCGGGGCACCGGCCTGACCAACAACCTGCTGCAGATCGATGTGACCGGTGACGACGACGCGCAGGCGGTGGCCCGGGCCAAGGCGCTGGCCGACGCGTTCGTCGCGGACCACGTGCAGCGGATGAAGGCGACCGCGCAGGCCGAGTCCAAAGCCCTGCTCGACCAGCGTGACCGCACGCGAGACGAGCTCGCCAAGGTCAACAAGGAGATCAACGACCGCGCCACCGCAGGCGAGACGACGGGGGCGGCGAGCATCGAGTCGCTCTACGCCCGCCGGGCCGAACTCAACTCGCGGATCGCCGACTTCGACCAGCGCGCCGCCGAGGCCCGCACCGGCACGCCCGCGGTCATCGCCGGCACGCAGATCGTGGACGACCCGAGCGCGGTACGGCACTCCCTGCCCAAGGCCGCTGCCACCGACGCCGGGATCGGGCTCGTCCTCGGGCTCTTCCTCGGGCTCGCGCTGGCCGCGGTCGGCGTGGTGGTCGGGGACCGCCCCGTACTGCGCCGGGACATCGCGGCGAACCTGGGCGCCTCGGTCCTCTCGGAGCTGCCCCGCCGGTCGGGCAGGCCGTGGCAGCGCCGACGGACCCGGCTGGCACGCGAACGGCTCACCGTGTCCCTGGCCCGCACCGCGCGCGGCTCCACGGAACGGTTGTCGCTGCTGGAACTGGGCTGTGCGCGCAGCACGAGCGAGATCGCCCTGAACGTCGCCAGGGCACTGGCGAGCGACGGGCCCGTGGTCGTCGTCGACGGTCTACCGGGCACGGAGCTCTCCGGCCGCCGCCCGAAGTCCGGGGACCCCAGCGTGGTCAGCGGCCAACAGGTCGCGACCGTGCCGGACCACGGGCACCTGCTCGGCGTCGGCTCGGTGGCACCCGGCACCGCGTGGACCGACCTCCAGTACCTCGGCACGCAGACCGTGCTCGTCGTCCGTGCCGGGCACGGCAGCGCCGCATGGCTGCACACCGTGGCGCGGCAACTCGCGGACCAGCGCATCGCGGTGGTCGGTGTGGTGCTGATCGACCCCGACCCGCGGGACCGGACCGACGGCACGCTCTGGGACGGGCTGCACGTAGCGCTGCGGGGGCACAGCGAGCGGACGGCCCGGCAGAACGGTGGGGGTACCTCCCACGCCGTTCAGGCAGTGGGGGACGGCCAGGTGAAGACGGAACGACAGCCGAGGTGGGCCGCACGCGTCCCGGACAGCGACCAGGAGGTGCGGTAGAACATGTGTGGCATCGCAGGGACTTACCGATGGCCGGACGGCAAGATCGTGACCGACCGGCTCACCGACACCCTCGCCCACCGCGGCCCGGACGGGGCGGGCCGCTACGGCCACCCCGTCGGTGACGGCGAGGTGCAGCTCGGGCACCGCCGGCTGTCCATCATCGACCTGTCCGACACCGGCGCCCAGCCGATGGTCTCGGACGGCCTCGTCCTGACGTACAACGGCGAGCTGTACAACGCGCCCGAGCTGCGTGCCGAACTGGCGGCCGCCGGGGTGCGCTTCCGCGGTACCTCCGACACCGAGGTGCTGCTCGAGGCGTGGCGCCGCTGGGGCACGGACTGTCTGCCCCGGCTGCGCGGCATGTTCGCGTTCGGCATCTTCGACGAGCGCACCGGTGAACTGGTGCTGGTCCGCGACCAGTTGGGCATCAAGCCGCTGTTCCTGCTCCGGCGCGGCGGGGGCCTGGTGTTCGCCTCCGAGCTCAAGGCGCTCGCCGCCGCGACCGGCGGCAAGCTGGAGGTGGACCACGGGGCCATGGTGGCCTCGCTGCTCTACTACTGGGTGCCGGACACGCGCTGTGCGTTCCGCGAGGCGGAGAAGCTGCCGCCGGGGAGCTGGCTGCGGTGCCGGCCCGACGGCCGGGTGGAGCGCGGCCGGTTCTGGAACCTGAAGGACGTCGCCGCCGAGGGCCAGGAACGGGCCCGGGCCGGTGAACGGCCGGATATGGCCGCCATCGTCGAGGAGTCGACCCGCAAGCACCTGCTCTCCGACGTACCCGTGGCGACCTTCCTGTCCGGCGGCCTCGACTCGAGCTGGCTGACCGCCCTTGCGGCCCGTCACCAGCCGGGGATCTCCGCCTACACGATCGGGTTCCGCGCCGAGGACGCCAGGTTCGAGGCGATGCCCGACGACCTGCGCTACGCCCGGCAGGTCGCCGAGCGGTTCGGCGTCGACCTCCACGAGATCGAGATCGCCCCGAACGTGCTCGACCTGCTGCCGCAGATGACGTACCACCTGGACGAGCCGATCGGCGACCCCGCCGCGATCAACACCTTCCTGATCTGCCAGGCCGCCCGGGAGGCCGGGGTCAAGGTGATGCTCTCGGGGATGGGTGCCGACGAACTGTTCGCCGGATACCGCAAGCACCTGGCCAACCTGCTCGCCCTGCGCTACCAGCGCGTCCCGCGACCCCTGCGGCGCGGGGTGTCCGCGGCCGTGGACCGGCTGCCGGTCGCCACGTCCCGCCGGGGCCTCAGGTCGGTGCGCTTCGCGAAGCGGTTCCTCTCCTTCGCCGATCTGCCGGAGGAGACCGCGTTCCGGCGCAGCTACACCATGTACGACCAGGACGAGCTGCTCGCCCTGGTCGATCCGGACCTGGCCGGGACGGTCGACGACGTAGTGACCGAACACGCGGACATCTACCAGGACAACGAGCTCGACGACTTCGTCAACCGCATGTGCCTGGGCGACGCCCGGATGTTCCTGCCGGGCCTGAACCTGGCGTACACGGACCGCTCCAGCATGGCCGCGTCGACCGAGGTGCGGGTGCCGTACGTGGACGTCGAGGTGGTCAAGGCGGCGTTCACCGTGCCCGGCGACCGCAAGATCGTCGGACGACAGGGCAAGGCCGTCCTCAAGGAGGCGGCCACCTCGATCCTGCCCCGGGAGATCGTCTACCGGCCCAAGGGCCTGTTCAGCGCCCCGCTGCGGGCCTGGATGAGCCGGGATCTGGCACCGCTGGTACGCGAGGTGGTCAACGACGGCGAGCTCGTGCGTTCCGGGTTCCTGCGCAGGGACGCGCTGGCGCGGATGGTCGCCGAGGACGCCGCCGGGCGCCAGGACTTCTCCAAGCATCTGTGGCATGTGCTGACCCTCGAGTACTGGTACCGCGACGCGACCTCCGGGTCCGGCCAGAGCACTCGGCAAACGGCTTAGGAATCAGGGGACTTCGGTGAAACAGGTCGTACAGAACTACAAGAGCGGCGAGCTGGCGGTGCTCGACGTGCCGGTGCCGGGGTGCAAGCCGGGCGGTGTGCTGGTCCGCAGCGCCTTCTCGCTGATCTCCACGGGGACCGAGCTCATGAAGGTGTCCGAGGCCGGCATGTCGATGCTGGGCAAGGCCCGCTCCCGCCCTGACCAGGTGGCCAAGGTCATGCAGAGTGTGGCCACCAACGGGGTGCCCGCCACCTACCGCAAGGTGATGGGCAAGCTGGACTCGTACACACCGCTGGGCTACTCGTTGTGCGGGGTGGTCGAGGAGGTCGGCGCCGGGATCGACGACGTGAAGGTCGGCGACCTCTTGGCCTGCGCCGGCAACGAGCACGCGTTGCACGCCGAGCTGAACTGGGTGCCGAAGAACCTCTACGCACCGGTGCCGGACGGCCTCGCGCCGCGGCACGCGGCCTTCGGCACCGTCGGGTCGATCGCGATGCAGGGCGTCCGCCAGGGCGAGCCGCAGCTCGGCGAAGTGGCCCTCGTCATCGGCCTCGGCCTGATCGGGCAGTTGGTGGTGCAGCTCCTGGCCGCCTCGGGAGTCCGCGTCGTCGGCGCCGACCCCGACCCGGTGCGCTGCGAGCTCGCCGAGCGCCTGGGCGCCGCGGCCTGCGGCGACCCCGCCTCCGCCGCCGTGGAGAACGCCGTCGCCGAACTCACCGACGGACACGGCGTCGACCAGGTGTACCTGGCCGCCGGCGGCGGCAGCAACCAGCCCGTCGAGCTGGCCGCCAAGCTGGCCCGGGACCGCGGCCGGGTCGTCGACATCGGCAAGTGCCGCCTGGACCTGCCGTGGAACGCGTACTACGAGAAGGAACTCGACGTCCGGTTCTCGCGTTCGTACGGCCCCGGGCGCTACGACCCGTCGTACGAGCTGGAGGGGCGCGACTACCCGATCGGCTACGTCCGCTGGACCGAGCGCCGCAACCTGGCCTGCTTCCTCGACCTCGCCGCCCGCGGCAAGGTCGACGTGGAGCCCCTGATCTCCCACGTCGCCGACTTCGACGACGCCGTCGAGACCTACCAGCGCCTGAAGGACGGCGAGCTGAAGGCCATCACCGCGCTGTTCCGGTACCCCGCACAAGATGCCCAGGAGGCCGAGGCACCGTCGGTGACGGTGCCCGCCGTGAACGTGAAGCCGCGTCCCGCCCCGGCCGCCAAGACCTCGGTGCGTCTCGCGTTCGTCGGCGCTGGGAACTACGCCACATCGATGCTGCTGCCGCACCTCGCCCAGCGCGAGGGCGTCGAGCTGTCGACCGTCGTCACCACGACGTCGCTGTCCGGAGCCAACGCGCAGCGGAAGTTCGGCTTCGCCGAGGCGACCACCGACCTCGACGCCGTGCTCGGCGACAAGTCCATCGACGCGGTGTTCGTGGTCACCCGGCACAGCTCGCACGCCGAACTGACGCGGCAGGCACTGCTGGCCGGCAAGACCGTGTTCGTGGAGAAGCCTCTGGCGCTCACCGAGGACGAACTGGCCGGTGTGCTCGCGGCGGTGGAGGAGTCCGGCAACGACCGGCTCCAGGTGGGCTTCAACCGCCGGTTCGCGCCGCTGCTCCAGGAGGCCAAGCAGCACTTCGGCGCCCGGAGCGGCCCGGCCAACCTCCGCTACCTGGTCAACGCGGGCCGCCTCACGCACGGCAGCTGGTACCTCCAGCAGGGCACCGAGGGCTCGCGGTTCGCCGGCGAGGGCGGACACTTCATCGACACGGCGAGCTGGCTGCTCGACGCGGACCCGGTGTCGGTGTACGCGACCGCCACGTCCGGCAACGAGGACCTGCAGGTCGTGCTGCGCTACCCGGACGGTTCCACCGCCACCATCAGTTATGTCACCACCGGGCCGTCCGGCTTCCCCAAGGAGACGCTGGACCTGGTCGCGGACGGCCGCGCGCTGCGACTCGACGACTTCGTGCGCGCCTCGGTGTACGGGCGTAAGAAGTGGGTCAGTTCGCGGCTGCCCAAGGCGCGGGACAAGGGTCAGAACGCCGAACTGGCCGCGTTCGTCAAGGCGGTTCGGACCGGCGGGCCGATGCCGGTGCCGCTGGAGTCGCTGGTCGCCACCACGGCGGCCACCCTCGCCGTGCAGGCCGGCCTGGCCGGTGGCGTGCCGGTGACGTTGACGAGGTCCCGATGACCATGAGCGTGGGCTGGTACCTCCGGCGGCTGTCCCGGATGGGGCCGCAGGAGGTCGCGGGCCGGGTGGGCGACACGGTGCGCAGGCGGCGCTGGCGGTCGGCGCCGCCCGACTGCCCGAGCGTGACCGGCGCCCGGTTCACCGCCGTACTGCCCGCCGGGGCGATCTCCGCCGTACCCGCCGACGCCGCGAAACGCCTCATCGCCGAGGCGGACCGGCTGATGGACGGGCACGCCGAGTTCTTCGGCGTGGTCCGCGACGACCTGGCCGACCCGGACTGGTGGCGCGACCCGAAGACCGGGCGCCGGGCCCCCTCGGGCTACGCCTTCGACGTGCCGTACCGCAGCGAGGACGCGGTCGGGGACATCAAGCAGATCTGGGAGCCGTCCCGGCACCAGTACCTCACCCGGCTCGCGGCCGCCTACGCGATCACCGGGAACGAGCGGTACGCCGAGCGCGTGGCCGAGCATCTGCGGTCGTGGTGGTCGGCCAACCCGCCGCTGCGCGGCGTCCACTGGATCAGCGGCATCGAGCTGGGCATCCGGCTGCTGTCCTGGGTGTGGATCCGCCGGCTGCTCGACGGCTGGCCGGGCGCGGCCGACCTGTTCGAGGGCAACCCGGTGGCGCGGAACCAGATCTGGCACCACCAGCGCTGGCTGGCCGCCTTCCCCAGCCGGGGCTCTTCGGCGAACAACCACGTCATCGCCGAGACCGCCGGTCAGTTCGCCGCGGCCTGCGCGTTCGACTGGTTCCCCTCCTCGACGCGCTGGCGAGCCGACGCGCTGCGCTCGCTGGACCGGCAGCTGCGCGGCAACACCCATCTCTCCGGCCTCAACCGCGAGCTGGCCACCGAGTACCACGGACTGGTCCTGGAGCTCGGCCTGGCCGCGCTGGCCGAGGCGGACGCCGCCGCGGTGCCGGTCCCCGCGTCCGTCCGTCTTGTGCTGCTGCGCATGACCGACGCGCTCGCGGCCATCGTGGACAACCGGCTCCGGCCGCCGCGGCAGGGGGACGCGGACGACGGGCACGGTCTGATCGTGGACGGCGCGGGCACCGACCGCTGGGCCTCGCTGCTGGCCACCGGGGACGCCGTGTTCGGCCGGCTCGACTGGTGGCCGGAGGTGACCGCCACCGATGTGCGCACCCCGCTGCTGGCCGCGCTCGTCAAACCCACCGAACTGTCCGTGACCCGCCCGGCGAGCCGACCGGCCCACTTCGCCGACGCGGGCATGACGATCCTGCGCGGCCCGGAGGAGATCTGGTGCCGCTGCGACGGCGGGCCGCACGGCTTCCTGTCCATCGCCGCGCACGCCCACGCGGACGCGCTGTCCGTGGAGGTCCGGCACGACGGGGTCGACGTGCTCGCCGACCCGGGGACGTACTGCTACCACGGGCAGCCCGAGTGGCGGCAGTACTTCCGCTCCACCCTCGGCCACAACACCCTGCAGCTGGACGGTGGTGACCAGTCCGTCTCCGGTGGCCCGTTCCTGTGGACCCGGCATGCCGAGAGCCGTGTCCTGGTCGCGGACGCGTCCGGTGAGGTGGCCCGCTGGTCCGCCGAGCACGACGGCTACCAGGGGTCCGTGCACCGCCGCCGGGTGGAACTGACCGCCGAGAGGCAGGAGTTGAAACTGATCGACGAGGTGAGCGGTCCCCGCCGGACCGTGCGGCTGGCGTTCCACCTCGGCCCGGCGATCACCGCCGACCTGGCCGGCAACCGGGCCCGGCTCACCTGGACCCGCGACGGCGAGGACCGCTCCGCCGTACTCGACCTGCCCGCGCAACTGTCCTGGCAGGCGCACCGCGGCGAGAGCGAGCCGCCGCTGGGCTGGTACTCCGCCGGATTCGGGCGCAAGGAACCCGCCACCACCCTGATCGGAACCGGCTCCACCGACGGCACGGAGGGTTTCACCACCGTGCTCGGGTTCCGCGGCTAGGGGGCGCGTGGTGATCAAGAGGCGGCCCTGGGCGCTGGCGGTGGCACCGCTCGCGCTGGCCCTGCTGGCGGCGACCGGCTGTGACAGCGGCACGCCGAAAGCCGACGCGAAACCGACCGCCGTACCGACCACGTCCGGGGCGCTCTCCACGTCCGTGGCCCGGGTGTGCGCCAACCCAGCGACCGGGCCGGCCAAGGCACCGGCGGGTGCGGTGACGGTCGACCCCGCGAAGGTCGGTGACCTGGCGGCCAAGACCAAGAGCCACCCCCCGAACACCACGTTCTGGCTCCGAACCGGCAAGCACAGGCTCGACCCGGACCGCTACGCCCAGGTCGTCCCGAAGAAGGGGGACCGCTACCTCGGTGCACCGGGCGCGGTGCTCGACGGCGGGAAGAAGAACCAGTACGCGTTCAGCGGCAGTGCCCGTGACGTCACCATCCGCTACCTGACCGTGCAGCGTTTCGTGGCGCCGTCGGACGAGGGCGTGGTCAACCATGACTCGGCCGACGGGTGGGTGGTCGAGGACTCGACGATCCAGGACAACGACGGTGCCGGGCTGATGGCCGGTGCCCGCCAGCAGGTCCGCGCCAACTGCCTGCGCAACAACGGCCAGTACGGCATGAACGCGTACAAGGGCAGTGGCCGTATCACCGGCCTGGTGGTCGAGGGCAACGAGATCGTCGGCAACAACACCGGTGACTGGGAGCGGCGCAAGCCGGGCTGCGGCTGCACCGGAGGCATCAAGTTCTGGGAAGTCGACGGCGCCGACGTACGCGGGAACTGGGTGCACGACAACCGGGGAACAGGATTGTGGGCGGACACCGACAACAACGACTTCCTCATCGAGAACAACGTGATCGAGGCCAACGACGGTGCCGCGCTGATCTACGAGATCAGCTACAACGCGATCATCCGGAACAACACGATCCGGCGGAACAACTGGGTCGAGGGCCGCAAGGCGGCCGACAAGGGTGACAGTTTCCCGTTCGCGACCGTCTACCTGTCCGAGTCGGGCGGGGAACCTCGGATCAAGGCCCGCACCGACAAGATCGAGATCTCTCGGAACCTGCTGGAGAACAACTGGTCCGGGATCACCCTGTGGGAGAACGCCGACCGGTTCTGCAACAGCCCGGCCAACACCTCGTCCGGTGACTGCACGTTGCTGGTGAAGAAGACCGGCAGCTGCGCGAAGCCGGCGATCGACAGGGCGCCGCTCTACGCCGACTGCCGATGGAAGACCCAGCGGGTGGACATCCACGACAACCGCTTCGTGCTGGACATGTCCGTCGTGAAATGCACGACGAAGTGCGACCGGATGGCGGTGCTGTCCAACTACGGCACCTATCCGGACTGGTCGCCGTACAAGGGCGAGAGCGTGGCCGATGCCATCACCACCAAGCAGCACAACCGCTGGCACGACAACGTCTACGTCGGACCATGGAAGTTCGTCGCCCACGACCCGGCCCGCGTGCTCGACTTCACGCAGTGGCAGGGCACGCCGTACCAGCAGGACACGGGCAGCACCCTCGCCCCCGACCCGAAGGCCGGTGGCTGAGATGGAGCCAGAGCGCACGCCGAAGATCGTGGGGGTGGTCTGGGGGCTGCTGGTCCTCAACACGCTCGGCTCCGCCGGGGCGAAGACCATCGTCCCGTTGCCCCGCTCCCTCATCCAGATGGTCACCATGGGCTCGCTGGTCGCCGCGTTCGCGCTGGCGCTCGCGGTCAACGCCCGGTTGCGCATCCGAGCCAGCGCGTACGTGTTCCTGCTCACCCTGCTGCTGGTGACGAGCGTGATCTCCAGCGCTCATCTGGAGTCCGGGTTCGGCGCGCTGTTCCGCTGCTTCAGGCTGACGCTCTTCGTCGGCACGCTGTGGCTGCTCAGCCGCTGGTGGGGCGACAGCCTGACGTTCGTACGGCACCACATCCGGATGTACTTCGCGGTGCTCGGGTCGGTAGCCCTCGGCCTGGCCGTCTCACCGGGCATGGCCCTGCCCGACCTCTACGGCGGGCGGCTGGTCGGCGCGCTGTGGCCGCTCACCCCGCCGCAGATCGGCCAGTACGCCGCGGTGATCGTCGGGCTCACCGTGCTGCTCCTCCTGGGCCGGCGGACCGACAGGACCAGCGCGGCGGTGGTCATCGTGCCGTCACTCGTCCTGCTCGCCCTGACCCATACCCGGACGGCCACGCTCGGCCTGCTCCTCGGGCTGGTGCTGGCGATCGGCTCGCTCCTGTTCACCAGTGCCGCGGCCCGCCGCTTCTTCGCCTGGGCGGTGGTGTGCGCCACGGTGGCCGCGGTGGGGTTCGCCTCCGCGCTGCAAGCGTGGTTCCTGCGCGGACAGAGCAAGGACAACTTCTCCAGCCTCACCGGTCGCGCCAAGGTCTGGGACGCCCTGCTGGCCGCGCCCCGCTCGACCGGGGAGAAGCTGTTCGGCGTGGGACTGGGCGACAAGTCGTTCGGCGGTCTGCCGATCGACAACAGCTGGCTGGCCGTCTACAACGAGCAGGGCCTGATCGGCGTCGCCCTCGTCGGGGCGATCATCATCGTGCTGGGCGGCGTCGCGTTGCTGCGGCCACCGTCGCTGCAGCGGGCCTGCGCGATCTTCCTGATCAGCTACTGCGCGATCGCGTCGTACACCGAGGCCGGTCTCGGCGACGCCTCGCCGTATCTGCTGCATCTGGCCCTGGCCGCCTCGCTGTTGGCGACACCTGCCGAGGCCACCCCCCTCGGGACGCCCGCAATCCCTCGACAACGCGTCCCACGCTGGGCCCGGAGATCGGAGGTGAGGTGAGCATGCACATCCTCGTGGTGCACAACCGTTACGGCTCGGCGCAGCCGAGCGGCGAGAACAAGGTCGTCGACCAGGAGGTGGAGCTGCTGCGCGAGGGCGGCCACCGGGTCGAGATGTTCGAGCGGCGCAGCGACGACATCGGCGCCATGTCCCTCCTGGCCAAGGTCGCGGTGCCCCTGCGGGTGCCGTGGAACCCGGCGGTCCGCACCGAACTCGCCACCCGGCTCCGCACCGAGCGGCCCGACATCGTCCACGTCCACAACGTCTTCCCGCTCCTGTCGCCCGCGGTGCTCGCCGCCTGCGCCGACGCCGGCGTGCCCGCCGTGGCGACGCTGCACAACTACACCCAGGTCTGCCCGCCCGGCACCTTGCAGCGGGACGGCAAGCCGTGCACCGAGTGCGTCGGGTCGACGCCACTGCCCGCCGTCCGCCACGGCTGCTACCGGGGCTCCCGCCTGGCAACCGTGCCGCTCGCGGTCAGCCTGTCGGCCAACCGGCGCCGGTGGTGGTCCGGCGTGGAGCGCTTCCTCTGCATCTCCGCGGCGCAGCGTGACGTCCTGGTACGAGCCGGGATGCCGGCCGAGCGGCTGGCGGTGAAGCACAACTTCGTGCCCGACCCGGACGCGCGCCGCACGGACACCGGCGAGCATCTGCTCTATCTCGGCCGGCTCGCGGAGGCCAAGGGCGTACGGCTGCTCATGGCCGCGTGGGACGAGATCGCGGCGAGCGGCGGTGTGGGGGTACCGCTCGTGATCGCCGGCACGGGACCACTGGAGGCAGAGGTCATCGCCTGGGCGGCGGCCCGGGACGACGTGCGGTACGTCGGCCTGTACGACACGGCGGAGTGCCAGAAGGCCATCGCGCGGTCGGTCGCCGTGGTGGCTCCCTCGACGTGGCTGGAGGCGTTCGGCCTGGTGGTCGTGGAGGCGATGGCGGCCGGGGTCCCGGTCGTCGCGGCCGGGCACGGCGCCTTCGTCGAACTCGTCGAGGACGGGGTGACCGGGCTGCTGCACGAGCCGGGCGAGTCCGCCTCGCTCTCGTCCTGCATACGCCGGATCGCGGGCGAGCCGGCCGGCAACCGGGAGATGGGCGAGGCGGCCCGGCGCCGTTACGAACAGGGTTTCAGCCCGACGGTCGGCCTTGACCGTCTGGTTGATGAGTACCGCACCGCGATCGCGGTTCGGTCGGCGCAGACTCGCGGCGGGGACACCCGCGCGAGCAGGGGGGATGGGAACACTAGATGACACGATGCCGACTGTGCGGCTCGGAAGCGATGGCGAGCGTCGTCGACCTCGGGGCGACGCCACCATGTGAGAGCTTTCTGGCCGCGGACCAACTCGACCAGCCGGAGCCCGCGTACCCGCTGCACCTGCAGGTGTGCACCGACTGCTGGCTCGCGCAGATCCCGCCGCTGATCACGCCGGAGGAGACGTTCAAGGAGTACGCGTACTTCTCCTCGTTCTCGACGTCCTGGGTGGAGCACGCGCGCACGTTCGTCGCCGACGCCGTGGAGCGGGTGGGACTCGAGACCGAAGGCTCCGACGGCTCCGACGCCTTCGTGGTCGAGGTCGCGAGCAACGACGGGTACCTGCTGCGGCACGTGGTGGACCGGGGGATCCGCTGCCTCGGCATCGAGCCCTCGGTGAACGTCGGCGCCGCGGCGCGCGACGCGGGCGTGCCCACGCTCACGGAGTTCCTCAGCCCGGACACCGGCTCGGCCGTCCGCGCCGAGCACGGCCCGGCGAACCTGGTCGTGGCCAACAACGTGTACGCGCACATCCCCGACGTGGTCGGCTTCACCCAGGGGCTGCGCGCCCTGGTCGCCGACGACGGCTGGGTCTCCATCGAGGTGCAGCACCTGCTGACCCTGATCGAGGAGAACCAGTACGACACGATCTACCACGAGCACTTCCAGTACTACACGGTCGCGTCCGCGATCCAGGCCCTGGCGAGCGGCGGACTGACGCTCGTGGACGTCGAGTTGCTGCCCACGCACGGCGGCTCCATCCGGCTGTGGGCCCGCCCGGCCGAGGTGGCCGGCGAGCCGACGCAGCGGGTGGCCGACGTGCTGGCCCGCGAGAAGGCCGCCGGGCTTCAGGAGCCGTCGGGCTACACCGAGTTCTCCGCCCGGGTGGCCAAGGTGCGCAGGGACCTCCTCAAGTTCCTCATCGAGGCGGCCGAGCGCGGCGAGACGGTCGTCGGCTACGGCGCCCCGGGCAAGGGGAACACCCTGCTCAACCACTGCGGTATCCGGCCCGACCTGCTCGCGTACACGGTCGACCGCAACCCCTACAAGCACGGCAGGTTCACGCCGGGCACCCGCATCCCGATCCTGCCGCCCGAGCAGATAGCCGCCGACAAACCGGACTACGTCCTCGTCCTCCCGTGGAACCTGCGGGCCGAACTGGTCGAGCAGCTGTCCTTCGTGCACGACTGGGGCGGCCGGCTGGTCTTTCCCATCCCCGAACTGAGCGTTGTCGAGGTCGCGTCCCGAAAGGTCACAGCATGAAGGTCGTTCTGTTCTGCGGCGGTTACGGGATGCGGATGCGCAGCGGTGCCGCGGACGACGTGCCCAAGCCGATGGCGATGGTCGGCCCCAGGCCGCTGATCTGGCACGTCATGCGCTACTACGCGCACTTCGGGCACAAGGAGTTCATCCTGTGCCTGGGGTACGGGGCCCACCACATCAAGGACTTCTTCCTCAACTACGAGGAGACGACGTCCAACGACTTCGTGCTGAGAGGCGGGCGGACCGAGCTGCTGTCCACCGACATCTCGGACTGGACGATCACGTTCGCGCAGACCGGCATCGAGTCACCGATCGGAGAGCGGCTGCGCCGGGTGCGGCACCACCTGGACGGCGACGAGATGTTCCTCGCCAACTACGCGGACGTCCTCACCGACGCCCCGCTGCCCGAGATGATCGAGAAGTTCTCCCGGCGCGACGCCGGCGCCTCGATGATGGTCGTGCCGCCCCAGTCGTCCTTCCACTGCGTGGAGTTGGGCGAGGACAACCTGGTCGGCGGCATCACCGCGGTGAGCGAACTGCCGCTGTGGGAGAACGGCGGCTACTTCGTGCTCCGCCAGGAGGTCTTCGACCACATCCCGGAGGGCGGGGACCTGGTCGCCGACGGATGCGCCCAACTGGCCAAGCGCGGCCGGCTGGTGGCGCACCAGCACCGCGGCTTCTGGAAGCCGACCGACACCGTGAAGGAGCGCGCAGCGCTCGACGCCGCCTACACCCTGGGCGACCGCCCGTGGGCCGTGTGGGAACGGGATGACGCCGGGGTGAGCGCGTGATCCGGCTCAGCGCCGGGCGCCCGGACCGGATCGTCGCGGTGGGTGCGCACTGCGACGACATCGCCATCGGCGCCGGCGGCACACTGCTGACGCTGTGCCACGCGCGCCCGGGTGTCCGCGTCGACGCCCTGGTGCTCTCCGGCGGCGGCAGCGAACGCGAGCAGGAGGAGCGGGCCGCGCTCGCCGCCTTCTGCCCGGGCGCCGACCTGCGGCTGACCGTGCTCAAACTGCCGGACGGCCGTATGCCCGTGCACTGGGACGAGGCCAAGGCCGCGGTCGAGGAACTGCGCGCGCAGAGCGACCCGGATCTGATCCTGGCGCCGCGCACCGACGACGCCCACCAGGACCACCGCGGCCTGGCGCAGCTGATACCCACCGCCTTCCGCGACCACCTCGTGCTCGGCTACGAGATCGTCAAGTGGGACGGCGACCTCGGCCGCATGGCCGCGTACCAGGCGCTGTCGACGGAGATCGCCGAACAGAAGGTACGGCTGCTGCAGGAGCACTACGCCTCGCAGCGGCACCGGCCCTGGTACGACCGGGAGGCCTTCCTCGGCCTCGCACGGATCCGCGGCATCGAATGCCACGAGCGATACGCCGAGGCGTTCGCCGTCACCAAACTCACGCTCGACCTGGGGGCTTGAACCATGCGCGTACTTCTGACCGGACACCAGGGATACCTGGGAACCGTCATGGCCCCGGTCCTCGCCGCCGCAGGGCACGAGGTCGTCGGCCTCGACTCCGGCCTGTTCGCCGACTCCGTCCTCGGCGACACACCCGCGGACCCGCCCGGGCACCGGGTGGACCTGCGCGACGTCACGGCCGAACACGTGGCCGGGGTCGACGCCGTGATCCACCTGGCGGCGCTCTCCAACGACCCGCTGGGGTCACTGGCGCCGGAACTCACCTACGACATCAACCACCACGCGTCCGTCCACCTTGCCCGGCTGGCCCGCGACGCCGGAGTGCGGCGCTTCCTGTACGCGTCGACCTGCTCGGTGTACGGCGCCGCCGGCGGCGACGACCTGGTGGGCGAGGACGCCCCGCTGCGCCCGGTGACGCCGTACGCGGAGTCCAAGGTGCGAGTGGAGGACGACCTGCACGCGCTGGCCGACGACGACTTCACCCCCGTGTTCATGCGCAACGCCACGGCCTTCGGCTACTCGCCCCGGCTGCGCGCCGACATCGTGCTGAACAACCTGGTGGGCCACGCGCTCCTGTCCGGCGAGGTCCTGGTGCTCTCCGACGGCACCCCCTGGCGCCCGCTGGTGCACGCCGCCGACATCGCACGGGCCTTCACGGCCGCGCTGACCGCGCCTCGGGACGCGGTGCACGACCGGGCGTTCAACATCGGCAGCGAGACCAACAACGTCACGGTCGCCGAGATCGCCGAGCAGGTCGCCGAGGCGGTGCCCGGCTCCAAGGTGAACATCACCGGGGAGAACGGCGCCGACCCGCGGTCCTACCGGGTGGACTTCTCCCGGTTCCGCGCCGCGATCCCCGGCTTCGACATCGAGTGGTCGGTCAAGCGCGGCGCGCTCGAACTCGCCGACGCCTACCGGAAGTTCGGGCTGACCAAGGAGAACTTCGAGCAGCGCTTCACCCGCCTGGCCGTGCTGCGCGCGGCGTCCGAGGCCGGCACCGTCGACAACACCCTGCGGTGGCGCGGATGACCGCGGGCGGCGAACAGCCGACGACCTCGGCCGGCGACGAGATGTACGCGCTGGTGGAGCGGCTGTACCCGCTGTGCCGCAGCATCAC
The DNA here is from genome assembly GCF_040606575.1 of Streptomyces sp. NPDC005402. NCBI lineage: Bacteria > Bacillati > Actinomycetota > Actinomycetes > Kitasatosporales > Streptomycetaceae > Streptomyces > Streptomyces sp. NPDC005402. The sequence continues at coordinate 150,956 of NZ_JBEXFB010000008.1, read as the reverse complement.
CGGCGACGGGGTGCGGGCCACCCTGGACATCGTCGGCGAGCACATTCCGCTGCAGGTTTACGAGGTGCCGACCGGTACGCAGGTGCTCGACTGGACGGTGCCCCAGGAGTGGAACATCCGGGACGCGTACATCGCCGACCGCGCCGGCAACCGGGTCGTCGACTTCGCCGCGTCCAGCCTGCACGTGCTCGGCTACAGCGTTCCGGTGTCGGCGACCATGCCGCTGTCGGAGCTGCGCCCGCACCTGCACACCCTGCCGGACCAGCCGTCCTGGGTGCCGTACCGCACCAGCTACTACAAGCCGGAGTGGGGGTTCTGCCTGGCCCAGGACACCCTGGACGCGATGCCGGACGGCGAGTACGAGGTGCGCATCGACTCCACGCTCGCCGACGGCCACCTCACCTACGCCGAGCACGTGGTCCCCGGGCAGGTCGCCGACGAGGTGATCGTCTCCTGCCACGTCTGCCACCCGGCGCTGGCCAACGACAACATGGCCGGCGTCGCGGTGGCGGTGTCCCTCGCCAAGGCGCTGGCCGAGGAAACGCCGTACTACACCTACCGTTTCATCTTCGCGCCCGGCACTATCGGGGCGATCACCTGGTTGGCGCAGAACAGGGAGCGGGTGGAACGGGTCAAGCACGGCGTCGTGCTGGCCTGCGCGGGCGACCGCGGTCAACTGACGTACAAGCAGAGCCGGCGTGGCGACGCGGAGATCGACCGGGTGATACAGCACGTGCTGGCTGATTCCGAACGCCCGCACCGTGTTGCCGAGTTCACCCCGTACGGCTACGACGAGCGGCAGTACTGCTCGCCCGGGTTCAACCTCGGCGTCGGTTCGCTCACCCGGACCCCGTACGCGGGCTACCCCGAGTACCACACGTCCGCGGACAACCTGGACTTCGTCTCCCCTCAGGCGATGGCGGACACCCTCGCCGTCTGCCGTGAGGCGTTCGCCGTCCTCGACCGCAACCGGCGGTACCTCAACCTCAGCCCCTACGGCGAACCACAGCTGGGCCGACGGGGGTTGTACGACGCGCTCGGCGGCCGCAGCGACACCAAGCAGGCCCAGATGGCCATGCTCTGGGTGCTCAACCTGTCCGACGGCGAGCACAGCCTGCTGGACGTCGCCCAGCGGTCCGGGCTGCCCTTCGACACCGTCGCCGACGCGGCCGACGCCCTGCACGGCGCCGGGCTGATCAAGGCCTGACGCCGATGACCACCGAGAAGGAGCAGACGACGGCGGCGGCCGGATCCGCCAAGCGGGCCCTTGTCGGCCGGCTGTCCTGGGGACTGGCCGACCAGGCGGCCTCCAGCATCTCCAACTTCGCGGTGGGCATCTACGTGGCCCGCTCACTGGGGGTGACCGCGTTCGGCGTGTTCAGCCTCGCCTGGGTGACCTACGGCGTGGTGCTCAACGTCTCCCGCGGCCTGGCCACCGATCCGCTAGTGGTGCGCTTCAGCGGCGTGGCGGAGGCCTCCTGGCGCGGGGCGGTGGCCCGGTCGACGGGTACGGCACTCGGCGTCGGTACCGCCATCGGCGCGGTGTCCCTGGTGACCGGACTGGCTCTCGGCGGCCGGCTGGGGGCCGCCTTCGCCTGCCTGGGCGTCATGCTGCCGGGGCTGCTGCTGCAGGACGCCTGGCGGTTCTCGTTCTTCGCCGCGGGCAACGGGCGGAAGGCCTTCGTCAACGACGTGGTGTGGTGCGTGGCACTCGTCCCGGCCCTGGTGGCGGCGGCCCACGTGGACACCGTGGGCGCCTTCGTGCTGGCCTGGGGCGCGTCCGCCGTGGTGGCCGCCGCGTACGGCTGCGTCCAGTCCGGCATCCGGCCCCGGATGACCGAGGCGCGCGGGTGGCTTCGCGAGCAGCGCGATCTCGGCTACCGGTACCTGGTCGAGAACGTCAGCCTCAGCGGCGCGAGCCAACTGCGGGCCTACGGGCTCGGCGCGATCGTCGGGGTCGGCGCGGTGGGCGCGGTGCGGGGTGCCGAGCTTCTGATGGGCCCCTTCCTCGCCGTCCTGATGGGACTGTCGCTGGTCACCGTCCCGGAGGCGGCCCGGGTGCTGCGGCAGTCCCCGCACCGCCTCGGCAAGTTCTGCCTTCTGCTGGGCGGTGGACAGGCCGCCGCCGCGCTGCTGTGGGGCGGCTCGTTGCTGCTGCTGCCGAACCGGCTCGGCGACCTCCTGCTCGGCAGCGTCTGGCACTCCTCCTCGCACCTCATCGTGCCGATCACCTTCAGCGTCGCGGGCGCGGGCCTCGGCACCGGCGCGGCGGCCGGACTGCGCGCGCTCGGTGCCGCCCGCCGCAGCCTGCGCTCCCAGCTGTTCGCCTCCGTCTGCTACGTCAGCGGCGGTCTCGGCGGGGCCGCACTCGCCGGCACGGTCGGCTCGGCCTGGGGCGTCGCCGCCGCGACCGTCAGCGGCTCGGCCGTGTGGTGGCTGCACCTGCGGTCCGCCCTGCGCGAGCACCGCCACAACCCCATTCCCGAAGTGAGGACCTCATGACCGCCCAACCCAGGCTGACCATCGGCCTGCCCGTGTACAACGGCGAGGAGTACCTGGCGGAATCGCTCGACGCGCTGCTCGGCCAGACCTACGAGGACTTCGAGCTGGTCATCTCCGACAACGCCTCGACCGACGGAACCGAGGACATCTGCCGCAAGTACGCCGCGCAGGACGCACGCATCCGGTACGTCCGGCTGCTCCGGAACATCGGCGCCACGCCGAACCACAACCGTGTGCTCGACGAAGCACGCGGCGAGTTGTTCAAGTGGGCCTCGCACGACGACCTCTACGGCCGTGACCTGCTGCGGCGCTGCATCGAGGCGCTGGACGAGCGGCCGGACGTGATCCTCGCGCACACCGACCAGGCGGTCATCGACGGCGACGGCCAGGTGAAGGTCCCCTACGAGTACACGCTCGCCACCGACTCGCCGCACGCACCGGACCGCTTCCGCAGTCTGCTGTTCGAGCCCGGTGGCGACGACTTCTACGGGGTGATGCGGACCGACGTGCTGCGCCGGGTGAAACCGATGGACAGCTACCACCACGCGGACCGCACCTACGTCGCGGAGATCACCCTGCACGGGCGCTTCCACCAGGTGCCGGAACTCCTGTACTTCCGCCGCGACCACCCCAACCGGGCCGAGCGGGCGAACCCGTCCAAGCGCTCCCGGTGCGTCAACCTGGACCCGCGCCGGGCCGGCCTGCTGCACCCGACGCCCCGGCTGCTCGCCGAGTACGTCTGGGGCTTCGCCTCGGCGATCCGGCGGGCCCCGCTGTCCCCGGCCGACCGGCGCGAGTGCTACCGCCACCTGGCTGCATGGATGACCAGCCGGGTCCGGCCGGGTGCCGGCGAGCGGGTCGAGGACCGCGCCCCGGTCGACCCGGCCAAGCTGACCGTCTCCGTCGACGCCCTCGTCGCGGGCCGGGAGGGGAGGCAGGCATGACGTCAGCGGACGAAACCCCGGCACGCGTCGGGGTGTTCGGCCTGCTCGGCTCCGGCAACCTCGGCAACGACGGATCACTCGAGGCCGTCCTCGGATACCTGCGCGCCGAGCACCCGGACGCGAGCGTGGACGCACTGTGCGGCGGACCCGGGGCGGTGACGGCCACGTTCGGGATCCCCGCGACACGGCTGCACTGGTACCGCGGGGAGTACCGGACCGCGTCACGCGCGGCGGCGATCGCGGGCAAGGGCGTGGGCAAACTCGTCGACGCCTTCCGCACCGCCGCCTGGGTCCGCCGGCACGACGTGGTGATCGTGCCGGGCATGGGCGTCCTGGAGGCCACCCTGCCGCTGCGGCCGTGGGGCTTCCCCTACTCGCTGCTCCTGCTCTGCGCGAGCGGCCGGCTGCTCGGCACCCGGGTCGCGCTGGTCAGCGTCGGCGCCGCCGAGATCCGCAACCGGCCGACCCGTGCCCTGGTGCGCTGGTCGGCTCGGCTCGCCGCGTACCGCTCGTACCGGGACACCCAGTCCCGCGACGCGATGCGGGCGATGGGCGTGAACACCGCGGGCGACGAGGTCTACCCGGACCTCGCGTTCTCGCTGCCCGCGCCGCGGGCGAGCGAGCCCACCGGGACACCGGGCCCGGTCTGCCTGGGCGTCATGGACTTCCACGGAGGCAACGACGACCGCGCCCGGGCCGAGGAGATATACCGGCGCTACCTCGACGGGACGATCACGTTCGTCCGCGCGCTCGTCGCGGAGGGCAGACCGGTCCGGCTCCTCACCGGTGACCGGTGCGATCTGTCGGTGGTCGCCGCGATCCTCGACGCCGTCGACTCACCGCTGGTCACCGCGGCCGAACCGGCCTCACTCGCCGACCTGATGAACGAGATGGCGGCCGCCGACACCGTCGTGGCCGTCCGCTACCACAACCTGATCTGCGCGCTGAAGACCGGAACGCCCGTGCTCGCCCTCTGCTATGCGGCGAAGAGCGATGCCGTCATGGACCGGATGGGCCTCGGCGCGTACTGCCACCCGGCACGCGAAGTCGACGCCGACCGGCTGCTCGAACAGTTCCGGGACCTGGAGAAGCACGCGGTGGAGCTACGGCAGACCCTCGCCGAGCGCAACCAGGTCGTCCAACAGCAACTCGCCCAGCAGTTCACCGCCTTGACCACGAACCTCTTCCCGGCGCACTCCCACGCCCACACCCCGCGGAAGGCTCCATGAAAGCGACCGAAGTCCCGGAGATCGCCGGCGCGTACCTCTTCCAGCCCACTCCGTACGCCGACGAACGCGGCTTCTTCTGCCGCACCTTCGACGTCGACGTGGTCCGCTCGGTGGGCCTCGACCCGCACGCCTTCGTCCAGGACAGCGTCTCCCGCTCGGTCCGGGGCGTGCTGCGCGGCATGCACCTGCGCTCCGGCGCCGGCGAGGCCAAGCTGGTGCGGTGCTCGTACGGGCGGATCTTCGACGTCGTCGTGGACCTGCGGCCGGGCTCGCCGACGTACCGGAACCGGGCCTTCTTCGAGCTGTCCGGCGAGACACAGACGACCCTGTACATCCCGGCGGGGTGCGCGCACGGCTTCCAGGCTCTTACCGAAATCGCAGACACCTCTTACCGTATCGATCGTCAGCACGATCCGTCCGAGGACGTGACGATCGCCTTCGACGACCCGGAGCTCGCCATTCCCTGGCCGCTGCCGGTCACGTCGATGTCCCAGCGGGACCGGGAGGCGCCGAGCCTCGCCAAGGTCCTGCAGCAAACAGAGAGTTGAGGTCTGCGTGACCACCGAAGACACCGAACAGCTCCGTCTGCCCCGGTCACGGCAGGCAAACGAACGGCTGCACGCCCTGATCCCCGGGGGCGCGCACACCTACGCCAAGGGCGACGACCAGTACCCCGAGGACCTGGCCCCCGTCATCAGCCACGGCCGCGGTGCCCACGTATGGGACGTCGACGGCAACCGGTACATCGAGTACGGGTCCGGCCTGCGGTCGGTCAGCCTCGGGCACGCCCACCCTCGCGTGACCGAGGCGGTGCGGCGGGAGATCGACCGCGGCAGCAACTTCGTCCGGCCGTCCATCGTGGAGGTCGAAGCCGCGGAACGCTTCCTGGCCACGGTGCCGACCGCCGAGATGGTGAAGTTCGCGAAGAACGGCTCCGACGCCACCACCGCGGCGGTACGCCTCGCCCGCGCCGCCACCGGGCGCCCGCGGGTGGCCCTCTGCGCCGACCACCCGTTCTTCTCCACCGACGACTGGTTCATCGGCACCACACCGATGTCCGCCGGCATTCCGGCGGCGACCAACGAGCTCACCGTGGCGTTCCCCTACGGGGACCTGGCCGCCACGGAGGAACTGCTCACCCGGTACCAGGACGAGATCGCCTGTCTGATCCTCGAACCCGCCACCCACACCGAGCCGCCGCCCGGCTACCTCGCCGGCCTGCGCGAACTGGCCGACCGGCACGGCTGCGTACTGATCTTCGACGAGATGATCACCGGCTTCCGCTGGTCCGAGGCGGGCGCCCAGGGCCTGTACGGCGTAGTCCCCGACCTCTCCACGTTCGGCAAGGCGCTGGGCAACGGATTCGCCGTCTCCGCACTGGCCGGGCGCCGCGACCTGATGGAGCGGGGCGGGCTGCGCCACTCCGGGGACCGGGTGTTCCTGCTGTCCACCACGCACGGTGCGGAGACGCACTCGCTGGCCGCCGCGATGGCCGTGCAGACCACCTACGCCGAAGAGGGAGTCACCGCGCGGCTGCACACCCTCGGCGAGCGGTTGGCCGCCGGTGTCCGCGACGCGGCCGCCGGCATGGGCGTCGGTGAGCACATCGTCGTCCGGGGCCGGGCCAGCAACCTGGTCTTCGCCACCCTCGACGAGAACGGGCAGCCGTCGCAGGAGTACCGCACCCTGTTCCTGCGCCGGCTCCTCGCGGGCGGGGTGCTGGCCCCGTCGTTCGTGGTGAGCAGCGCGCTCAGCGACGCCGACATCGATCACACCGTCGACGTCGTGGCCCAGGCGTGCGCGGTGTACCGGAAGGCACTGGACGCCGCCGACCCCACCCCCTGGGTGGGCGGACGACCCGTGAAGCCTGTATTCCGGCGCTCGGCGTGACGTGACGTCAGCGAGGCTCCCGCTGACCGGCGCCGGCCGTCCGATCGCCCGACCGGGCGGTCATCCGGTCAGCCGTCTGGTCGACCAGCCACGCGGTCGCCGGAATCACCGCCAGCGCGGTGCACCAGCCACCGAGCGCGTCGGTCGGATAGTGCGCGCCCAGGGCGACCTCCGCCCATCCCATCGCGGCGCCGGCCAGGAGCGCCGCGCAGAGCACGAGTGATGTGCCGGCCGTCCTGCCGAGGCCGAGCCGGTCGGCCGCGAGCAGCGCCACGACGAGGGCGAGTGCGGTGAAGAAGGCGGTGTGCCCGCTCGGATAGGACAGGTTGTCGGCGCCGTGGATGGTGCGCCCCACCAGATGCTTGAGCAGCGTCGCCGTCCCCACGGCCACGGCGGCGCCGACGACGACGAGCACCGCCGCGCGGGGACGCCGAAGCAGCAGGCAGCCCGCCACGACGACCATGACCAGCAGCACCGATCCGGCGGGCTCTCCCAAGAAGTCCAGAGCCGTGGCGACGTGCCGCCACGGAGGCCGCACACTGTCCGCCGTCGGCGGGATGATCCATCTGTCCACCCTGCCGGGCCGGCTGTGGCCGGCGTACAGGACCCCGAGCACGACGACCACCAGCGCGGCGAGGGCCGCGACCAGCCCGAGCCGCGCGCGCAGCGACGGGGGCAGCACCGCGGGCGTCGGCCGGCCGGTCACGCGCTCACCGTGTCCGGGGGCCGGAACGCATCCCAGAACCGATCCACCTTGCCCTTGATCTCGCCCGTGATCACGGGCGACACGCTATCGGACGGCACAGTCAACCGTGGCCGGCCGGTTGCATCGGCGGCACCGCCACCGCGGAGGCCGTCGACGGGTGGCTCAGAACGTTGCCGCACGTCTTCGTGGCAACGGGCGTCATACGCGCTCGACGAGGTGGCCGTCCTCCTCGTCGTACAGCGCACCCGACTCCGGGCACTGCCAGCCGCCCGGCTCGCCGTCCCGCCCGACCAACCGGACGCCGGCCCGGCCGACCCAGCCGATCCGGCGCGCGGGAACGCCGGCCACCAGCGCGAAGTCCGGTACGTCCCTGGTCACCACGGCGCCCGCCGCGACCAAGGCCCAGCGGCCGACGCGGACCGGTGCCACACACACCGAACGGGCCCCCAGGGACGCCCCCTCGGCCACCTCCACCGCCACGGTCTCCCAGTCGCCGCCGCGCTTCAGCCTGCCCTCCGGGTCCACCGACCGGGGGAAGCGGTCGTTGGTGAGGACCGCGGCCGGTCCGACGAACACCCCGTCGCCGAGCATGGCGGGCTCGTAGACCAGCGCGTAGTTCTGGAGCTTCACGTTGTCGCCGATGCGCACCCCGGGGCCGACGTAGGCGCCCCGGCCCACGATGCACCCGCTCCCCAGCCGGGCGTTCTCGCGGATTTGGGCCAGATCCCAGACGGTCGTCCCCTCGCCGATCACCGCCGTCCCGTCGACCTGGGCGGTCGGCTGCACCTTGACGTTCACCGGGCTCAACCCTTCGTCTCGTCGAACATGTCCGGTCGTCGAGCATGCCGACGGTGTCCCCCGCCCGGACGGGCTCACAGCAGGCCGGGATCGACGTGGATCTTCGGGCCAGGACCGGCGCCGGGCGGGCGCTCGCCCGCGAGTACGGCGCCGATCTCGTCCAGCGCGACGGTGGCGGCCACGAGTGGCCTCGGGTCGACGACCTTCTCGGCGTACGCCCTGATGGTGGCGTCGAGCCCGGGGGAGGCCGACAGGACGCCGACCGCCGTCACGTCCTTCAGGACGAGCGCGCGGGTGTCGATCCTGCTGGGCCCGCCTGCCAGCCCGATGTACACGAGCCGACCGCCCGGCTCGACCAACTCCTGGGCCAGGGCGGGAAGATGGGCCGCGTTGGTGGCGTCCACGACGGCGTCGAACGGCAGGCCCGGCAGCGAGTCCTCGCGCCAGGCGTGCGGGAAGCCCAGTGAACGCGCGAAGGCGAGGGAGTCCTCGGTGGCGCCCATCAGGTGCACCTCCGCACCGGCGGCCCGGACGAACAGCGCGACCAGCAGACCGATGGTGCCCGGCCCCAGCACCAGGACCCGGTCGCCGGGCCCCGCACCGGTGGCCCGTGCGGCCCGCAGGGCGTTTCCGCCCGGCTCGACGAGGGCGCCGAGCACCGGGTCCACGGAGTCGGGCAGAACGTGCAACGAACTCGCGGGGACGGCGAGTTGTTCGGCCAAGGCGCCCGCTCGGCCGCCCCGGATGCCCACCTCCTCGCGCTCCTCGCACACATGCTGCCGCCCGCGCCGGCAGCGGCGGCAGGTCCCGCAGCCGAGCATGGTGTCGCCCATGACCCGGCGCCCGACCCAGCCGGGATCGACCCCGGCGCCGACCGCCCGCACCTGCCCGGCCCACTCGTGGCCCAGTCGCATCGGATAGGCGGCGTGTCCTTGGTGGAGATAGGCCATGGCCCCTGTGAAGAACTCCAGATCGGTGCCGCACACGCCGACCCGCTCGACGTCGACGACGACCTCACCGGGAGTGGCGACGGGTGCGGGCACCTCCTGGACCGCGAACTCGCCCGGGGCCGTGAGGACGAAGGCGCGCATCTTCCGGCCCGTCGCTGAGGGGACGTTCAACGAAGAGGCTCCTTCAGGGGGCCGAGCGCGTCACGGATCTCCTCGACCGCGTCGACCAGCGTCCGCGGGGGAGGGAGGTGCATCGGCCCGCTGACGCTCACCGTGCCTTCGAGGGACACCTCACCGACCCGTCGTCGTAAGGCGTCAGGGGTGCTCGCCGACGCGACCGGAGCCGGAAAGACGTTGCTCGCCCTCTCCAACAGCGGGCGCACGCGCACCCGTTCGGGACGGCCCTCGTGATGGGCGAAGGCCATCCGAAGGAACCCGTCGCCGAGCGGATCCGCGGCCGCCGGAGTCCTGGCCGACCGCCGGACCGGCCGGCGCAGGGTGGCCCGAGCCCGGTGCACGGTCGGCTTCGGGCTGCCGATCGCCCGCTTGAGCTCGTCGAACGTCACCCCGTCCGGACGCCGGGCGAGTTCCCTGAGCACGGCCGGTACCCGGTCCGATCCCACGAGCCGGTCACTCTCCGCGCCGTGCGGGGCGGAGGCTGTCGAAGCGGGGAACGCCTGCGTATGCTGCATCGCGTTCCGGATAGTAGACCGCCGTACCGATGACCGGAAAGAGCCGAGCGATGGGCCTTCGCAGCGCACAGTGGTACGCGGGACAGGACCGCAACGCCTACATCCACCGGGCCTGGATGCGCCGGGGAGTCCCGGCCGACGCCTTCACCGGCCGGCCCCAGATCGCCATCGCCAACACCGCCTCCGACCTCACGCCCTGCAACGCGCACCTGGACGAGGTGGCGAGGTCCGTCCGCGACGGCGTGTACGAGGCCGGTGGCATCCCCCTCGACCTGCCCGTGGTGTCGCTGGGCGAGACCAACGTGCGGCCCACGGCCATGCTCTGGCGCAACATGGCGGCGATGGCCACCGAGGAGATGCTGCGGGCCAACCCCCTCGACGGCGTGGTCCTGTTGGGCGGCTGCGACAAGACGATCCCGTCCCTGCTGATGGCCGCCGCCTCGGTGGACCTGCCCGCCGTGGTCGTGCCCGGCGGGCCGATGCTGACCGGCACCTTCCGCGGCACCCCGCTGGGCTGCGGCACGGACGTGTGGCGGCTGTCGGAGGAGGTCCGCGCCGGAACCCTGTCCCAGGAGCAGTTCACCCGCTCCGAGTCGTCGATGATCCGCAGTCGCGGGCACTGCAACACCATGGGCACCGCCTCGACGATGGCGCTGGTCGCCGAGGCGCTGGGCACGGTCGTCCCCGGGGTGGCCGGCACCCCCGCTCCCGACAGCCGGCTGCTGGAGGCCGCGCACGGCACCGGACGCCTCGCGGTGGAGCTGGTGTCCGGCGACCGCCGCCCGAGCACCTTCCTGACCAAGGGCTCCTTCCACAACGCGATCGTGGCGCTGGCCGCGATCGGGGGCTCGACCAACGCCGTCGTCCACCTCCTCGCCATCGCGGGCCGGCTGGGCATCGAACTGACCCTGGACGACTTCGACCGCATCGGCTCCCGGGTACCGGTCCTGGTGGACCTCCAGCCCGCAGGGCGCTTCCTCATGGAGGACTTCCACCGGGCCGGCGGCCTGCTCGCCGTGCTGCGCGAGGTCGCCGACCTCCTGGACCCGCACGCGCTGACCGTGACGGGCAAGCCGCTCGTGGACCATCTCACCGACGCCCCGATCTGGGACGCCGAGGTGATCAGGACCCGGGCCCGGCCTCTCGTCGAGGAGGGCGGCATCGCCGTCCTGCGCGGGAGCCTGGCCCCCGACGGAGCGCTGATCAAACCCGCGGCCGCCTCCGCGCATCTGCTGCGCCACCGGGGCCGGGCGGTCGTCTTCGACAGCATCGAGGACTTCCACGCCCGCGTCGACGACCCGGACCTGGACGTCGACGCGGACTCCGTCCTGGTCCTGCGTGGCTGCGGACCCAGGGGCTACCCGGGCATGCCCGAGGTGGCCAACATGCCGCTGCCCACCAAACTGCTGGAGCAGGGCGTGCGCGACATGGTCCGCGTCTGCGACGGCCGGATGAGCGGCACCGCGTACGGCACGGTCGTCCTGCACGTGGCCCCGGAGGCGGCGGCGGGCGGCCCGCTCGCCCTCGTGCGGACCGGTGATGTCATCAGCCTCGACGTCGAGGCCCGCCGCATCGACCTGGAGGTGCCCGCCGACGAACTCGCCGCCCGCACCCCGAACGCGGCCACCGTGGAGGGCTTCGCCAACCCGAGGCGAGGCTGGGAGCGGCTGTACGTCGACCACGTCCAACAGGCCGACAAGGGTGCCGACCTGGACTTCCTCGTCGGCTCCAGCGGCTCGGAGGTCAGCCGCGAGTCGCACTGACCAGGAGGACGTCGGACGGGGGTCCCGCCCGTGCCCACCTCGTGGACGCCCTCTTGACGTGCGCCCCGGCCCGATCGACACTCCAGACGGGAATCCTAGTGAACAGGTAGGGAAACATGGGGCGCGTTGAACCGGCCGTCGGCCGAGTGAGCCGTACACCTCCGTCCTCGCCTCTTCTGACCTCCCGCCGTCACATCGATCTGCTGCGCGTCTGCAGCGCGATCAGGCCCCCGGGCTGAGCCCGGCCGCAGTCACCCCCTCCCTGTCCTGGCCCGCACCTTCGGCCCGACGACGCTTCCGCCGCGCGTACGTCTGCGCACCGACACCCCGGGGAGACCCATGTCCGTCACATCGCTCGCCCACGTCCCCGCCACCCACTCCGTCCCCGCCTTCCGGGGCCGGATCGGACAGGACGCGCGCAGTGGGCACTACGCCGTGCCGCGCCGCTACCGGCTCCACCTGGCCGCCGCCTGTGCGGACGGTCTGCGCATCGCCGTCGTGCACAGCCTGCTCGGCCTCGACGACGTCTGTCCCGTGACCTTCCTGGACCCGGTCCCCGACGGTCCGGACGGAGGACATTCCGCGCTGCGCCCGCTGTACGAGGCCAGCGCGCACCGGTACACCGGCGCGGCCGTCGCGCCGGTGCTCAGCGACGACTGGTCGGGGCGGATCGTCAGCACCCACGCCGCCGACATCATCCGCGACCTCGCCCGGCACTTCGGCGGCGGCCGTCCGGCGCTGTACCCGTGCGGTGCGGAGTCGGAGACCGAGGCCGTCGAGCGGATGGGCGGGGTCATCGAGCAGGCCGCACAGCAGGCCGGATCGGCCGGCGGCGACGACGCGAACCGTGCCGCCGCGCTGGAACGACTGCTGGACACCTTGGGCTCGTTGGAGCGTTGGCTGCCGGGGCGCGCGTACCTGATCCGCGATCACCTCACGGCCGCCGACGTCGAGTTGTGGGTCGCGCTGGTCCAACTCGACACCGTGCACCGCGACCACCTCGACGCCGCCGCGGTGCAGCGCATCGCCGACCACCCCACCCTGTGGGCCTACGCCCGCCGTCTGACCGCCCACCCGGCCTTCGGCGCACACCTCGACCTCGACGGCATCGCCCGCCGACACCACGCCCACTGCCGGGGCCTGGAAGCCGCCGGGGCCGCCGTACAGATCCTGGACTGGGCCGCGCACACCGCCCGCACGCCCTGACCGTTCCGCCTGACGGACCGGCAGTGAGTGACACCGGTAGATCCCGCGCGATGCGGCGGCGGGCCGCTGCGGCGGAAGCGCGGTCACTCCTCCCAGTCGAGCTGATGCTCGGGCGTACCCACCGACCGCCCGTACGCCACCGCTTCGGCGCGGCCCGCCTGGTCGCCGTGCCGGCAGCGGAACACCTTGCCCGCGAAGACGACCACGCGCTCGTCCCCGGCCGTGAAGTCGGCGTACCAGCCGTTCTCGGGTTCCAGAGCCTGCGCCAACGCGTCCGCGAGCGCTCCGACGTCCACGCCGTCGGTCTCCCACTCGACGAGGGTCCACACGGGCGGCTGCGCATCGCTCGCCCCGTCGACCTCGACCCTGCTGACCTTCCGCAGCCGCAACCCGCGCGGCGCGAACACCGCGCCGGGCCGGAGGCTCTCGCCGATGACGTATCCGGTGATCACGTGCTGTCTCCCTGCTGATCGGGGGCTTCACGGGTGACGCTACGGCCGGATGACTGACATCCTTTGTCAGCCATACGTCGATGAGGTGATCGCCCGATGCGAGCGGACCGGCTGCTGTCCCTCCTGCTCAGCCTGCAGTCCCGCGGGCAGCAGACGGCACGTCAACTGGCCGCGGAGCTGGAGGTGTCGGTCCGTACCGTCTACCGGGACCTGGAGGCGCTGAGCGCGGCGGGCGTCCCGGTGGTGGCGAGCGGGGGGCCCGGCGGCGGCTGCCGTCTCCTGGAGGGCTGGCGCAGTCCGCTGCTCGGCATCAGCGCGGAGGAGGCGACGGCGCTGCTGGCGGCCGCCTCCGGAAGCGGGCCCCTGGAACGGATCGCGCTGGGCGACGCGTTGGCTCAGGCGCGCCTGAAACTCCTGGCAGCACTGCCGGCGGCGGGCCGCGAGCAGGCGAACACCACGGCGAGCCGCTTCCACATCGACACCCAGGCCTGGTTCAAGCCACCGGAGCCGGTTCCGCACCTGCCCGTGCTCGTCGATGCCGTACGACGGGACAGGCGGTTGCGCCTGGCTCACGCGAGCCGCTGCGGAGCGACGAGAACGGTGGACCCCCTGGGCCTCGTCGCGAAGGCGGGCGTCTGGTATCTGATCGTCCGGTCCGACCGGGGCATTCGCGCACACCGCGCGTCGAGGATCACGGAGGCGGAACTCCTGCCCGAGTCCTTCACCCGCCCCGCCGACTTCGATCTGTCGGCCTACTGGGCCCGCTGGACCGCCGAGTTCGAGGCGAGCCTGGACCAGCTCCCGGTCACCGTACGCCTGACACCGGCAGGCCTCGCCGCACTGCCGCAGGTGCTCGGTGACACGGCGTCGGCGGCCCGGGCGACCGTCGATCCGGACGAGCCCGGCCGGCACCGCCTGATCCTCCACTTCGACGACCGGCAGGCCGCCTGCCGCCGTCTGCTCGGCTTCGGCCCCGACGCCGAGGTCCTCGAACCGGCCGACGTCCGCGCGGAGTTGGCGGAGACCGCGCGCCGCACGGCCGCCCGCTACCGGGACTCGCCCGACTCCATGCCATGATCGACGCCATGGCCGTCCGTATCGACCTCGCCGATGTCGGCGACCTCCACCAGCTCCTGGAGGACCACGCCCGCTACTGGGGCGAGCGTGACCTTCGCGCCCTTCATCTCACCGCGCTGGTGCAGGAGTTCGGCTCCACCTGTCTGGTCGCCCGAGCCGAGGACGGCATCCGCGGCTACCTCTTCGGATTCGTCACCCCCGACCGCACCGGATACGTCCACCTGATCGCCACCCGCGACGACACCCGCGGCACCGGCCTCGGCCGTACCCTCTACGACGCCTTCACCGAGACCGCCCGCCGCCAGGGAGCGGTCCGCCTCAAGGCGATCACCTCGGTCACCAACGAGGGCTCCATCGCCTTCCACCGCAGCCTCGGCTTCGACGACCGAGTGGTGGAGGACTACGACGGTCCCGGCCGCGCCCGTGTCGTCTTCACGCGGGAGCTCCCGTCCCGGGATGCCGACCACCCTCGCGACCTCCGCTGAACGCCCCGTGGCCGGTGCACGTCTCCCTCCCCCGAAGGTGACGTGCACCGGCCATTCCCCCGGCGCCGGACAGTGGTCCAGCCTCGTCCGTGCGGCCCCTCTGTGCTGTCACCAGCACATGACCGCGGTTTCCCCCGACCCCCACGCGGAGTACAGGCGCACACGGACGAAGTAGCGGCGGCCCTTCACGAGACGGGCCCTGAGCGTGGCGTTGTGCGGAGTGCCCGCGTCGTCCCGGCCGCAGAGGTAGCGGGGTTCCCCGTCCCGCTCCTCGAAGACCACGACGACGGTGTCGCCGTCGCCGAAGGTGCCCACGGTGTACTCGCGGGTCTCCGGCGGTTCCACGGTGAAGTCTGCCTGCTCACCCGGTCCGAGCCCCAGCGGCGCGGACCGGAAGGGCACCAGCTCCGGCGTCCGGACCTGCTCGGTCGGCGGGTACCGGCGCAGGACGTACTCCTTGTCGGCGGCCGACAGGGTGCCGGGCGGGTTGAGGCCCGCGCGGTACTGCTCCGGCTCCAGGACCAGCCCCGCCTCGAAGGGATACTCCATGATCGACTGCGGATCCCAGACGGGGCTGTTGACCTCGTCCGGGTGCAGCTTGCGCAGGATGTTGAAGAACGTCCGGTCCCGGCTCCAGAAGTTCGGCGGGCCCGCCAGATCGGCGTGGACGGCCTCGTCGTCCCAGTGGATCCCGGCGAACGGACTCTGGTGCTCGTGCAGCATGCCGAGCGCGTGCCCGATCTCGTGCAGGGCCGTCCCGCGCTCCCCGGGCGCGGTCAGGTCCCAGCCGAAGTTCATGGTGCGTTCGTTCAGACCGACCGCGAGCGCGTCCTTGCCCACGGCCGACCAGGAGCCGTCGTCGAGCTGGAACCCGATGCGCAGCTCCGCCTCCGAACGGTCGCCGACCTCGGTGAAGCGCACCCCGATCCCGAGGTCCTGCCACTCCTGGAAGCACTCGCGCACCACGTCCCGCTGCTCCTTGGCGCCGACCCACGACACCCGGCGGGACTGCCCGGTCCCCGGAACGGCAATGACCGACCCGTCGGCGTCGCCGTCGAAGAACCAGTAGTGCAGGACCGTGCTGTTGACCCACATCCGGCTGCCGCCGATGAGCGCACTCAGCCGCTCGGCGGCCAGCCCCGGGGCAAACGCCGGTGCCGACTGCTGCGCGAGGGAGCAGTAGCGTGCGGTCATGGGGTTCAGCGTGCCGTCCGGCGTCTCGGGGCGCCTGAGTCGGGGGCTACTCAAGTCCCCCTGTATCAGGACTGAGTAGCGCTGCTCTTGCTTCCGTGACGACTTTTGAACGGGACGCGAAGACCCTTGAGCTGCCCTGGCCGTTCACCGGGCGGGAGGACGAACTCGAGCTGGTCCGCAGGTCGGTGGCCGGCGGACGGCACGGCATCGTGGTGACCGGTCCCGCGGGCCGGGGCAAGACCCGGCTCGTCACGGAGGCCGTACGCGGCAGCGACCACGCCCGGGCGGTGGGCACGCCCGAGGCTCGCGGGCTCCCCTTCGCCGCCTTCGCGCACCTGCTGCCGGAGACCGTGTCCCTGCACCGAGCGGTTCAACTCCTGTCCACTGTACGGCTGTTGCTCGTCGACGATGCCCATCTGCTGGACGACGCCTCGGCGGCCCTGGTCCACCAGCTCACGGTGCACGGCCGCACCCGACTCCTGGTCGTCGCCACCGACGGCCCGCGGTCACCGGGCGCGATCTCCCGTCTCTGGACCGGAGAGCTCCTGCCGCGCCTCGCCCTGGCACCGCTGCCCCGCGAGGAGACCGCGCAGCTGCTCGCGACCGGCACGGGCGGTCTCGCGACCCTCACCGTCAACCGGCTGTACCGCCTGTGCCGGGGCGATCTGCGGCTGCTGCGCGAGCTGGTGGACGCGGTGCGCGAGCGGGGGCTGCTGCACCGGGTCCCGGACTCGGCCGAGTGGGAGTGGCGCGGCCCGGTGCCGATCACCGCGAGCCTGCGCGAGCGCACCGCGCACCTCCTCGACCGCACCGGCCCCGGCGAGCGGGAGACCCTGGACCGCCTGGCTTTCGGCGAGCCGCTCCCGTTGGACGCCGACACGCTCGACCTCGGCGCCCTCGAAGCGCTGGAGGCCGACGGCCTGGTCCACGTCGACGAGCAGGGCGCCACCCGCCTCGCCCACCCCCTCCACGGCCCGGTGCTGCGAGCCGCCGCCGGACGCCTGCGGGCCCGCCGTCTGGCCCGCACCCCGGCCGGCTGCGCGGCCGCCCTGGAGGCCGAGACGGCCACGCTGGCCCGGGCGATCGCCGAGACGGACGTACGAGCCGTCCCGTCCCCGGTGGGGGAGTGGCTCCTGGACGAGGGCACCGGCGTACCGGCCCGGCACGCCGCCGTACGCGCACGGTTCTCACGCCTGCGGGGGGAACTGCGGGAGGCCGCGGCCTGGGCGAGGGAGGGACTGCGGGCAGCCGCCGACGACCCGGCCTGCCGCCTCGAACTCGCCCTGGCCTCAGCACAGTCGGGGCATCCGGAACATGCGGCGCCGGCGGACACCGACCACTGCGCCGAGTCTTCGGCCGGATCCCGTGGTGACTGGTCCGCGGCCCTCGTCGAGCCCGGCGCCCTGCACCCTCCCGTGCCCCCCGCAGAGTCCGGCCCCCTCCACTCTCCTGTGCCCCTCATCGACTCCAGCACCCCCCGAGCTGCCGCGGCCACCCCCGGCTCCAGCAGCCCCCGACTCGCCGCGCCCCCGACCCGGCCACGCGGCGCGGCCAACTCGCGGGAGGTCGCGGGCGGTTCGGCGGCCACCTGGTGGGCCGCCGCCCGCGGCGACCTCGACGCGGCTCTCGGCACGGTCGCTGAGGAGCCGTACGACGCCGTCCGGCTCGGTGTGCCCGACGGGGCCGTCGGTCGCCTGACCGGTGTCTTCGCCGCCCATGCCGAGGCGCTGGCCCAGGGGGACGGGCCCGCCCTCGACCGTGCCGCCCAGGCCCTGGAGGAGCGCGGTTTCCTGCTCTTCGCGGCGGAGGCGTACGCCCAGGCCGCAGGCGCGCACCGCGACCCGAGCGCCGCCCGCACCTCACGTACCCGGGCCGTCGCCCTGGCCCGGCGCTGCCAGGGCGCCCGCACCCCGGCCCTGTCGGGTCTTGTCCTCGGCGAACTCACCGCCCGCCAGCGGCAGATCGTCACCCTCGCGGCCGCCGGCCTGAGCAACCGCCAGATCGCGGAGAAACTCACCCTGTCCGTCCGTACCGTCGGCAACCACCTCTACGGCGCGTACGCCCGCCTCGGCGCGAGCGACCGCGACGCCCTGCCGTGCCTGGTGGAGCTGCCGGAGGCCCAGCCGGCCTGAGCCGGACACCGGACCGGGGCGGTCTGACCCCCAGTATTCGGGGGAGGGGTCAGGCCGCCCCACACATCACCCGCACCACCGGGCACACACACACCTCTCACGCCGCCCCGAACGCCGAGAACGCCCACCCCGTCGCCCGGTGCACCGAGTCCCCCGGCAGCGAGGCCCGAGCGTCACGCAATGCCTCCGCCATGGAGGCTCCCGCGCTCAGCCCCTTGTGCAGCGCGAGCATCAACGGCACCACCGCCTCGTCGTTGACCGGCGCACTGCACGCCACCACTCCCGCCGTACCCAGCGGCAGCAGCGCGGTGACCAGGCCGAGCAGTTCGTCCGCGCCGACGGAGGCGAACCGGGCGGTGTCGCAGCAGGACAGGATGATCCGGTACGGGCTGCGGTCCAGGCGCTCGAAGTCGTGGACGATGAGCGGGCCGTCGGCCATCCGCAACGCCGAGAACAACGGGCTGTCCGCACGGAACGTGCCGTGCGCGGCGATGTGCGCCAGCGCAGCCCCGTCCAGTTCCTCCAGTACCCGCGGCACGCGCGCGTCGTCGTACTCCAGGACGGTCGCGGAGCCGTGGCGTCCGGCCAGTTCGGGCACCTCGGCGCCCCCGGTCGCGAGGCCCGGCCCGCGGACGAGGACCTGCCGTCCGCTCGGTGGCGGCGTGGTCTCCCGCGCCCGCAGCCAGCTGCTCGCCGACGGCGACACACTGAACACCCGCTCACGCAGCGAGGGCAGCAGCGCCCACGGCACCCGGTGCAGCCGCCCCGGCGGCACCACCACGACCGGTCCGGAGCCGAGCTGCGCCGCGGCCGGCCCGAGCAGCAACTCCTCCAGCCGCCGCCCTGCCGCCTCCACGACCGGAAGCCTGGCCTCCGCGCCGGGGTGCGCGAGCCGCCGCAGCCCCGCCTGGACGTGCTCGGCCTCGCGCTCGGCGTCGGCCAGCGGTCCGGCCTCGAACCGCCGCACCCGCCCCCGCGCGCACAGCAGCACCTGGACCCGCCCGTCCAGCACGGCTAGTTCGACCAGCCGTACGTCGTCACCGAGCCGTTCCAGCAGCCTGCCGGGGTCGAACCGGTAACCGTCACCGGGAGCGTCGCCGCGCATGTGGAGGGTGCGGGAGCGGATCTCCCGTTCCAGGCGCCGCTGTTCACGCTCCAGCGTCGGCACCGGCCTGCCCTCCATCCGGGCTTCCTCCGCGCGGGCCGCTATCTCACGGAAGGCGGTGAGGTCGCTGAGCAGTGCCGGGTCGGCCGGCGGGCGGGTCGGCGGCGCGGACAGCACGGTGGCCCGCCAGCGCTCGCTCCACACCAGCAGCCGCCGCGGCCCGCCCGACGCGAGCGAGGCCTCCGCGGCAAGTCCGGCGAGCTCGGCGCCCTGCGCGGTGGCCCGGGCCCGCAGTTCCGAGGCGCCGAGGGTCGTACGGTGATCGTCGAGCACGTCGAGGCCACGCCGGCAGGCCTCCAGGACCTGCCGGTCGGAGCCCACGGCCCGCGCCCACAGCGCCCGCGCCGCCCAGCCCGTCATCCGCGCCAGCGGCGGCCCGCTGCGCCGGCTGCGGGCGGCCACTTCCAGATGCCGTCGGGCGTCCTCCCGCCACCCCAGACCGAGCGCGATCCGGCCCGCCAGCAGCGAGGCCTCCGGGGCGGCCGGCGCGCCGAAGGAGGCCAGCCGGTCGGCCACCGCGGCCGCGTCCGCGACCAGCCGGCCCGAGCCGCGCCCGGCGGCGACCCGCGCCTCGATCAGCACCAGCCGGGCATGCGTTTCCCACCAGGTGCGCCGCTGTCCGGCGAACAGCCGTACGGCCATGTCGGCGCGCGCGATCGCGGTGTGCGCGTCACCCGTGTGCCTGGCCGCCCGCGCGGCGGCGAGCAACAGCTCCGCCTTGAGGGTGGACTGCCCGCCGATCCCGTCGAGCACCTTGATCGCCGCGTCCGCCTCCGCGAGCGCTTCCGGGGCGAGACCCGCGGCCATCAGGACCTCGCAGCGCCGGATGGTGAGCATGAACGTCGGTGTGCCGAGCTTGGCGTACCGCTCCTGTGCCTCGTCGAGCAGTCGCAGCGCGGCGGGAATGTCCCCGGACCGGTACGCGGCAAGGCCCCGGCTCTCCACGGCGTCGGCCTTGTCGTGCTCCTGGCCCGTGGTGTCCCACAGCGCCTCCGCCGCCGCGAAGTCGGCGTCCGCCCGCTCCACCGCGCCGAGCGCCAGATGCACGGTGGCCCGCAGGGTCAGTGCCCGCGCCGTCCAGATCACGTCGTCCGCCTGCCGCAGGACCGGAACCGCCCGCCGTACGTCCTCCAGCGCCGCCCGGTGATGCCCCAGCACCCAGGACGCGTAGGCCCGGCGGAACAGGACGCGCGCGCGTGTGTGCCCGCTGGCGACCTCGACACCCCGCTCCAGCGCCGCGAGACCCTGTCGGGTACGCCCCGCGTGCACCAGCGCCACCCCGTACGCGGCCAGCACGTCCGCCTCCCGGTCCGCCGACTCCGAGCGCGCCGCGAGATCGCGGGCGCGGCGCAGATGGTCCAGGGCGATCCGCAGGTCGCCCCAGTCCCGCTGCCAGATGCCGATCACCTGGTGGGCGACGGAGGCGTGCAGCGGTGAGGGATCCGCGCCGAGTACCTCCTCCGCCCTCGCCAGCGCCTGGTTGGGCGCGGCGAACACCATCGGCAGAAGTTCGAGAACCTGGTCGCTTCCCGCTGTCACTCAAAGGATGGTAGTGGCCCAGGTGGCAGGCCACACCGGTTTGGCGCTGTATCAATCACCCGTCCCGCGGCTCTGACTGACGACCGCCGCCCCAGTGGGAGGACACGCCATGGCACCACAGCGATTCCACGAGCAGTTCGACCAGATCCAGCGTTCCATGCCCGACGTCCCGCTGGCACTGGGGCCCGACGACGCCTCGGAGTTCATCTACGAGAAGGGCGTGGTCCTGGCCCGGGACGGCCGGGACGCGGCACTCGTCGAGGAGACCGTCCGCACCCACTTCACCGAGGCGACCGGTCTGACCGGCGACTACGTACAGCGGGACAGCCCCGAGACCAACCGTTCGGGCATCACCCGGATCAAGGTCGGCGACCCGGGCCACGGCGACCGGCGCGGCGACCGTGCCGTCACCCACGCCCTGCGCGCCATGAGCGAACGGGAGGGACGCGCAGGACACCGCCTGGTCAGCCGCAACCACGTGGTGTCGATCGCGGTCAACTCCTGCCCCGGCGACGAACCCGTGCCCGCCGCGCTCAGCCAGGGCACCAACCCGGCCCCCGCGGAAGCCGGTCACGACCCCGACACCGCCGTGGGCGTCCTGGTCGTCGACAACGGACTCACCCACGACCACGCCCTCGTCCCGCTGCTCGCCCGCGTCGAGGGCGACCTGCACGGCACCGAGACCGACGGGGCCGGGAACCTCCTCCAGTACGTCGGCCACGGCACGTTCATCGCCGGTGTCCTCGCGGCCGTCGCGCCCAACACCGACATCACCGTCCGCAGCACCCTCAACGACGCGGGCGCCATCCTGGAGTCCGAGCTCGGCGAGAAGCTCTTCGAGGCGGTCGCCAACGGCTGGCCCGACATCATCAGCCTCTCCGCGGGCACCTCCAACGGCCGCACCGACGGACTGCTCGGCATGGACGCGTTCATGGAGGAACTGCGCGCCCACGGCACCCTGTTGGTCGCCGCGGCCGGCAACAACGCCAGCGCCAGCCCCTTCTGGCCCGCCGCCTACGCCGACCTGCCCGACTACCAGGACGTCGTCCTGTCGGTCGGTGCGCTGCGCGGCGACGGTGAGTTCGGCGCCTGCTTCAGCAACCACGGCTCCTGGGTGAAGGTCTACGCTCCCGGCGAGCGCCTCACCAGCACCCTCACCGGCTTCGACGCACCGGTTCCGTACCTCTACCAGCACTCCACCTACGAGGCCTGCCGGTACGGCTTCACCTACGTGTGCACCTGCCAGGCCCCCTCCCACGTCGGCGTGTTGAGCGAGGACGGCACCACCGCCAAGCCGGATCAGGTGATGTTCGAGGGGTACGCGCACTGGAGCGGCACCTCCTTCGCGACCCCGGTCGTGGCAGGGCTGGTCGCCGCCCACATGACCGCGAACAAGGAGACCGACCCGCGCGCCGCCCGGCAGCAACTGCTTGCCTCCACCACGCAGTTCGCCGAAGTGCGCGGGGCGCACGTCCCCGCGCTGAAGCCGGCCGGCTGGCGCCCTGTGCCGGTCGTGCAGCGCCCGGTCGGCACATGAGGGCCGGAGCGGTCCCTTCCACGGCGTACGATGACTTGCCGTACACGAGGGGTGGGACCGTGGACCGAGCAGATGTCGGTGTGCTGGTCCAGTCCGCCGTCGACGGTGACGCGGCGGCCTGGAAGGCGCTCGTGGAGGGGCTGAGCCCACTGGTGTGGGCCGTGGTGCGCGCGCACCGGCTCTCCGACGCCGACGCACACGAGGTCTACCAGACCGTGTGGTTCCGCTTCGCCCAGCACCTCGGACGCATCCGCGAACCCGACAAGGCCAAGTCCTGGCTGGCGAGCACCGCACGCCACGAGTGCCTGAAGGTGCTCAAGAGCTTGAGACGGCTGACCGTCACGGACGATCCGCAGCTCCTGGACCGGATCAGCGAGGACCGTACGCCCGAGCAGTCGTTCATCGACTCCGAGGAGGCCGCCGCCCAGAGCGAGCGCGTCCGGCACCTGTGGCAGGAGTTCGAGGAACTCGGCGAGCGGTGCAGGCAGTTGCTGCGCATCCTGATGGCCTCGCCGAAGCCCGGTTACCAGGAGGTGTCCGCCGCCCTGGGGATCGCGGTGGGCAGCATCGGACCACTGCGCCAGCGCTGCCTGAGGCGGCTGCGGGCGCGGCTCGAAGCCCGGGGGGCGGTATGAGCGACATGAACGACGACGTGTTCGACGAAGAGGCGTTGCCGGACGAGGAGTTCACCCTCGAACTGCTGGAGGAGGAGCTCCGGCAGGCGACGGCCATCCTGGACCCGGTACCGCCCGCCCTGCGGCAGATCGCCGTCGAGGCGTTCGCGCTGCACGACCTGGACAGCCGGATCGTCGAACTCACCTTCGACTCGGTGGTGGACGCCCTCCCGGTGAGGGGAGCGACGGGGGCGCCGCGGATGCTGACCTTCCACGCGGGCGAGGTGACGGTCGACGTCGAACTCACCCCGCAGGGCCTGATGGGGCAGGTGCTGCCGCCCCAGTCGGCCCGGATCGAGGTGCTCAGCGGCCCACAGGCGGGCGTGCCGCTCACGACCGACGACATGGGCCGCTTCACCTGCGAGGCGTCCCCCGCCGGTCCCTTCGCGCTACGGCTGCGGACCGGCGAAGGAGTGATCGTCACCGACTGGCTGACCGTCTGAAGGATGCTCCGGGCGGAGTCAGGCCAGGGCGTCCACGAGGGCGGCGAGTGCCTGTGCCAGCTCGTGGAGCCCCGGCCCGGCGGGGCCGCCCGGTTCCGTCATGTACGTGTCCCGCCGGATCTCCACCATCAGGGCGCTCACCCGGGGATCGCGACCGTAGAACTCCAGCGGCACGTAGGTCCCACTGAACGGACTGTCCAGCCCGACCTCCCCGAACGCCTCCCGGGCCGCGGCGAGCAGTTCGGGCGGCGTGTGGAAGGAATCGGTACCAAGACAGACCGGCGGCCGCGGCCCCTCGCCGTGCAACTCGTAGGGCAGCGGCGCGCTGGGGTAGGAGTGCACGTCGATGACGACGGCCCGCCCGGTGACGGCCAGTCGCTGGGCCACGGCGTCGGTCATGGCTTGGGCGTACGGCCAAAAGTAGCGCGCGATGAGCGGTCCGGGATCGGTATCGCCCGGCCGCAGGTCCTCCCGGTGCGTGGTCCGCGTGTACACGGCCCCCATCCCCACGGCGAGCATCTCCTCCCGCCCGTCCGGAAACCGCTCGGGATCCACGACCAGTCGCGACAACCGGTTCACGAACCGCCACGGCCTCAGAGCGGCCCGCCCTGCCGCCTCCTCGGCAATCTCCGCCGTGTGCGCGTCGACGATGTGGTCGAGTTCCCGCTCCAACGCGAGGTCGTCCAGCACGATCCCGGCCCGCACCTCGGCCGGGATCTCCCGCGCCGAGTGCGGGACATGAAGGATCACCGGCGACTCCGCGGCACCGGGCAACAGGTCGAAAGAGGGCATACGGCTGCTCCCGGGGCGTTGTCAGTGGCGTGGTGCACCATCTCAGCATGAACATCAGCAACCAGCGGGTGGCCGCCCACCCGTTCCTCGACACGCTCTACCGGGACGGCTGGTACCCCGACCGTGCGGTGGACCGGGGCAAGGACATCCTGCTGCGTCTGTGCGAGCGGATCGAGGCGGACCGGCCCGCCGACCTGGCCGCGCTGTACGTCCTGACCCAGGCCGCCACCGAGGAGTTCAACGACCTCCAGGACGACGACCTGGACATCGAGACCGTGGCCCGCGAGAAGATAGCCGAGGAGTTCTGGTTCATCGCCCGGACCTACGGCTTCGAGGACGCGGACGTGGAGGAACTGATCGGCACACGGGACTGGTGAGCCGCCGCGCCGGATAAGATCCCGGCACGCGCCGCCCCCTGGGAAGCGCCTTCGGGCAAGCGCCTCCGGACACGCCCCCGCCCCGGCCGGGCAGAAGCCGACCGGGGCGGAGTCGCACAGCGGGTGGGCGTCAGCTCAGCGACGCCAGCACCTCGTTCCATGTCGTCGACGGACGCATGATCTTCGCGGCCTTGGCCGGGTCGGGCTGGTAGTAGCCGCCGATGTCGGCGGACTCGCCCTGGACGGCGTTGAGCTCCTCGACGATCTTCTGCTCGTTCGCGGCGAGGGTCTCGGCGAGCGAAGCGAAGGCCTTCGCCAGGTCCGCGTCGTCGGTCTGCGCGGCCAGCTCCTGGGCCCAGTACAGGGACAGGTAGAAGTGGCTGCCGCGGTTGTCGATGCCGCCGACGCGACGGGTCGGGGACTTGTCCTCGTTGAGGAAGGTCGCCGTGGCGCGGTCGAGGGTGTCGGCGAGGACCTTGGCGCGGGAGTTGCCCGTGAAGTCGGCGTACTGCTCCAGGGACGGGACCAGCGCGAAGAACTCACCGAGGGAGTCCCAGCGCAGGTAGTTCTCCTTGACCAGCTGCTGGACGTGCTTCGGGGCGGAGCCGCCGGCGCCGGTCTCGAACAGGCCGCCGCCCGCCATCAGCGGGACGACCGACAGCATCTTGGCGCTGGTGCCCAGCTCCAGGATCGGGAAGAGGTCGGTGAGGTAGTCACGCAGGACGTTGCCCGTCACCGAGATGGTGTCCTCGCCGCGGCGGATGCGCTCCACCGACAGCTTGGTCGCCTCGACCGGGTTCAGGATCCGGATGTCCAGGCCCTCGGTGTCGTGCTCCGCCAGGTACGTGTTGACCTTGGCGATCAGGTTGGCGTCGTGGGCGCGGGTCTCGTCCAGCCAGAACACCGCCGGGCTGCCGGTGGCGCGGGCGCGGGTGACGGCCAGCTTGACCCAGTCCCGGATCGGGGCGTCCTTGGTCTGGCAGGCGCGGAAGATGTCGCCGGCGGAGACCGTCTGCTCGATGACGGCATTGCCGTTCTGGTCGACGAGGCGGACCGTGCCGGTCGTCCGGATCTCGAAGGTCTTGTCGTGGGAGCCGTACTCCTCGGCCTTCTGCGCCATCAGGCCGACGTTCGGTACCGAGCCCATGGTGGAGGGGTCGTAGGCGCCGTTGGCACGGCAGTCCTCGATCACGGCCTGGTAGACACCGGCGTACGACGAGTCCGGCAGGACCGCGAGGGTGTCGGCCTCCTGGCCGTCCGGGCCCCACATGTGGCCGGAGGTGCGGATCATGGCCGGCATCGAGGCGTCGACGATGACGTCGGACGGCACGTGCAGGTTGGTGATGCCCTTGTCGGAGTCGACCATCGCCAGGGCGGGGCCCTCGGCGAGCTCGGCGTCGAAGGACGCCTTGATCTCGGCGCCCTCGGGCAGGGACTCCAGGCCCTTGTAGATGCCGCCCAGACCGTCGTTCGGGGTCAGGCCGGCCGCGGCGAGCGTCTGGCCGTACTGCGCGAAGGTCTTCGGGAAGAACGCGCGCACCACGTGACCGAAGATGATCGGGTCGGAGACCTTCATCATCGTGGCCTTGAGGTGCACGGAGAACAGCACGTCCTCGGCCTTGGCGCGGGCGATCTGCGCGGTGAGGAACTCGCGCAGCGGGGCCACGTGCAGCACCGAGGCGTCGACGACCTCGCCCTCGAGGACCGGTACGGACTCGCGCAGCACGGTGGTGGAGCCGTCGTCGCCGACCAGCTCGATCTTCAGCGAGCCCGCCTCGGAGATCACGACGGACTTCTCGGTGGAGCGGAAGTCGTCCACGCCCATGGTCGCCACGTTGGTCTTGGACTCCGACGACCAGGCGCCCATGCGGTGCGGGTGGTTCTTGGCGTAGTTCTTGACCGAGGCGGGGGCGCGGCGGTCGGAGTTGCCCTCGCGCAGGACCGGGTTCACGGCGGAGCCCTTGACCTTGTCGTAGCGGGCCTGGATGTCCCGCTCCTCGTCGGTCTTCGGGTCGTCCGGGTAGTCCGGCAGCGCGTAGCCCTGGGCCTGCAGCTCGGCGACGGCGGCCTTGAGCTGCGGGATCGACGCCGAGATGTTCGGCAGCTTGATGATGTTGGCCTCGGGCGTCTTCGCCAGTTCGCCCAGCTCGTGCAGGGCGTCCGGGATCCGCTGGTCCTCGGTCAGGTACTCCGGGAACACGGCGATGATGCGCCCGGCCAGCGAGATGTCCCGCGTCTCCACGGAGACACCCGCCTGCGAGGCGTACGCCTGGACCACCGGCAGGAAGGAATACGTCGCCAGGGCCGGGGCCTCGTCAGTGTGTGTATAGATGATAGTCGAGTCAGTCACCGGGTGCTCCGCTCCACGTCTGCAACATTGCTCGACATCAAGATATCTCGTGATCGAGCCGGGCTCGACAGCGGTCCTCGACTGTTTCCGAGATCCCGTACATCCCCCGAGGCAACCGAGGCGGCCGATCTTGTGGTCATGCACGTTGATCGCAGTCATCCGACGGCCGGACCCGACCGACCGGTCGCCCGAGGGAAAGCAGACCATGAGATATCGCACCAGAGTGACGGCCCCGGCAGCTCTGCTCGGCACCGTGGCGGCCCTGTCCGTGGCCGCCCCGGCGCACGCGGACCCGGCAACCGCCACCCCTGGCCCGGAGACCCTCGGGGACCCCGTCTTCCCGGGCCTCGGCAACGACGGCTACCGCGTCTCCGCGTACCACCTCGACCTCGCGTACGACGCCACGACCCGGCTCGTCGACGCGACGGCGACCCTGACGCTCACCACCACCCAGGAGCTCAGCCGCCTCTCCCTGGACGCGCTCGGCCTCGACGTGCACGAGGTGCTGCTCGACGGCGTCCGGGCCGCCCGGGAGCAGGTCGGCGAGAAGCTGCGGATCACCCCGGCGACCTCGCTGGCGGCCCAGGCCACGGCGACCGTGACCGTGACGTACACGGCCGACCCGCGCGCCGCCGTCACCCCAACCGCCTGGGTGCCCACCCCCGACGGCTTCGCGGTCTGCCCCCAGCCCAACGCGGCGCACACCGTCTTCCCCTGCAACGACCACCCCTCGGACAAGGCGGACTTCAGCTTCCGCATCACCGTCCCGGCCGGTCTCAAGGGTGTCGCGAGCGGCCACCTGGTCGGCACCGAGGACCTCGGCGACGGCCGGACCGCGTACTGCTACCGGTCCCGGGAGCCGATCGCCACGGAGATCGTGCAGATCACGGTCGGCGACTACGTGATCAAGGACCGTCAGGGCCCGCACGGGCTCCCGCTCAGGGACGTCGTCCCGACCGCCCGGGCCACCGCCCTGGAGCCCGCCCTCGCCCTCACCCCGAACCTGGTGAGCTGGATCGAGCAGCGGCTCGGGGCCTTCCCCTTCGAGACGTACGGCCTGCTGCCCTGCAACAGCGACGCCTCGGACGCCTTCGACTTCACGGGTCTGGAGACCCAGACCCTCACCCTGTACAAGCCGAACTTCCTGCTCCAGGCGGAGAAGAGCATCGGCTCGCACATGATGCACGAGCTGGTCCACTCCTACTTCGGCAACAGCGTGAGCCCGGCGACCTGGTCCGACCTGTGGCTCAACGAGGGCCACGCCGACTTCTACGGGCTGCTGTACCGCTACGAGCGCGGCTGGACCGACTCACTCGGCCTCACCACCATGGAAGCCCGCATGAAGGACACGTACGCGCGGGGCGACCAGTGGCGGAAGTCCTCCGGCCCCGTCGCCGCCCCGAACGAGGCCAACCTCTTCGACAGCCAGCGCTACCTCGGTGGCGTCCTCGTCCTGTACGCGCTGCGCCAGCAGGTCGGCGAGAGCGTCTTCGGCGCGATCGAGTCCACGTTCCTGGAGCGCTTCCGCAACGCCTCGGCGTCGACGGAGGACTACATCGCGGTCGCCTCGGAGGTCTCCGGCGTCGACCAGTCGGGCTTCCTGGGGGCCTGGCTCTACGGCACCAGGACCCCGAGGATGCCCGGTCACCCGGACTGGACGGCGACGCCGGTGAGTTCGGCGCTGCGGCAGCCGCAGAGCCGGCCGAGCGCCCCGCACGACAACTCGGCCACCCTGTAGCCGACCACGGCGGGGCCGGCGCTCCCGATCAGCCCGGACGGCCCGCGCCGCCCGGCTTCACGGAGCCGTCGGGCGCCGACGTGCCGTACGCCCGGCCTGAACGACCGACCGGGGGCGCGGGCCCGTACCGGCCGTACGGGGGGCGCCGGATCGTCGCCCCCGTACGAGCCAGGCCCGGCGCGCCGTTCGCCCCCGTACGAGCCGGGCCCGGTGCGCCGTTCCGCAACGCCGGACCGGTCCGAAGGGCATGACCTAGTCGAGCCGGGCGGACGACACCTCGCCCGGCTCGATCACGGTCTCCGCCCCGCGCTGGTGCGGAATCGACACCGAGCCCTGCTGGAGCGCCACGGTCCGCGTCGGCGCCGGGATCCGGATGCCCTCCTCGCGGTAGCGCCTGTGCAGCTGCTTGATGAACTCGTGCTTGATGCGGAACTGGTCACTGAACTCGCCGACGCCCAGGATGACCGTGAAGCCGATCCGGGAGTCGCCGAAGGTGTGGAAGCGGACCAGCGGCTCGTGCTCGGGGACCGCGCCCTCGACCCGCGTCATGACCTCGGTGACGACCTCGCAGGTGACCCGCTCGACGTGCTCCAGATCGCTGTCGTACGCCACCCCGACCTGGACCAGGATCGTCAACTGCTGCTCGGGACGCATGAAGTTGGTCATGTTCGTCTTGGCGAGCTCGCCGTTGGGGACCACGATCAGGTTGTTGGAGAGCGCGCGCACGGTCGTCTGGCGCCAGTTGATGTCCTCGACGTACCCCTCCTCGCCGCTGGCCAGCCGGATGTAGTCGCCGGGCTGGACCGTCTTGGAGGCGAGGATGTGGATGCCCGCGAAGAGGTTGGCGAGGGTGTCCTGGAGGGCGAGCGCGACCGCGAGACCGCCGACGCCGAGGGCGGTGAGCAGGGGCGCTATGGAGATGCCCAGGGTCTGGAGCACGACCAGGAAGCCGATCGCCAGGACCAGCACCCTCGTGATGTTGACGAAGATCGTGGCCGAACCGGCGACTCCGGAGCGGGACGCGGTGACCGTCCGTACGAGCCCCGCGACCAGCCGGGCCGCCGCCACCGTGACGACGAAGATCAGCAGCACGGTCAGGACCTGGTTGACGGTGTGCTGGACCCCCTTGGTCAGCGGCAGGGCCGCCGCGGCGACGGCGATGCCGCCCGCGACCGCCGCCGAGGGCACCACGGTCCGCAGCGCGGCCACGAGGACGTCGTCACCGCCCCACTTGGTGCGGTCCGCGTGCTTGCCCAGCCACTTGAGCAGCATGCGCAGCAGGAAGGCCGCCACCAGGCCCGCGACCACGGCGATGCCGGCGCCGACCATGTCGTCCATGGTGAGATCCCGTTGAAATGCCGTCATGTTGCCACCTGTTCGAAAGTGCGGGATGTGCGATCGCGTCCGCCGTGTGAAGGTTCCGTGGCCGACGCGACCGCTCATCCTGCCGTATCCGCCACAGCAGTTCGTACCTGGCAGGAGGCCGGATCGCCTGCTTTCAGACGATGCCCTCGGAGAGTTCGGCCTGCTCCCGGTCCGAGTACGCGGCCGTCGTGGGCGTTCCGTAGGAACGCCGGGCCACGAACCACCACACCGTGGCGAGAAGCAGGACGACGGCCAGGGCCACGGAGGCGTAGTTCATCGTGTCCACCGTCACCGGCGAGGACTGCGGCAGACAGAACAGCACCGTCACACAGGCCACCCACACCACGGCCGTCCATCCAATGGGCCTGCTCCACCTGCCCAGGCTCCACGGACCCGGCTGAAAACGGCTCCCCGCGCGCAGTCGCAGCAGCACGGGGATGGCGTACGCGGGCGTGATGCCGATGACGTTGATCGCGGTCACCGCGCCGTACGCGGTCGCCGAGTACAGCGAGGGCAGGGCCAGTACGCCGGCGACCACCACCGACAGCCACACGGCGGCGACCGGCGTCTGGGTGCGGGCGCTGACCTTCCGCCAGAGCGCCGAGCCCGGCAGGGCCTTGTCCCGGCTGAACGCGAACACCATCCGGCTGGCCGCGGCCACCTCGGCGTTGCCGCAGAACAGCTGCGCCACGATCACCACGACGAGCAGCGCGCTCGCGCCGTCCGTGCCGAGTCCGTCGAGCAGGATCTGGGCGGGCGGCACCCCGGTCGCGCTGGTCCGCGTGGCGTCGTAGTCCTGGATCGCGAAGGTGAGTCCCGCGAGCAGCACGAACCCGGCGATCCACGACACCCAGATCGAGCGCACGATGCCCTTGGCCGCCGACACCGAGGCGTTGGAGGTCTCCTCGGACAGATGGGCCGAGGCGTCGTAGCCGGAGAAGGTGTACTGCGCGAGCAGCAGACCGATCGCGGCCACGTAGACCGGGTTGTGCCAGCCGGTGTCGTTGACGAACTGCGTGAACACGAAGGACGGCGACTGATGGCTGTCCGGAACGATCCACAGAGCGCCGACGATCACCGCCACGCCGGCCAGGTGCCACCACACGCTGATCGAGTTGAGCACGGAGACCAGCCGCACCCCGAACAGGTTCAGTACGGCGTGCAGCAACAGGATCGCCCCGAAGATCATCATGGTCTTCGCGGGGGTCGGCTCGAAACCCCACCGGAGGTTGGCGAAGGCGCCGGCGAACAGGGCGGCACCGTAGTCGATCCCGGCGATCGCGCCGAGCAGCCCGAGCAGGTTCAGCCAACCCGTGTACCAGCCCCAGCGACGGCCGCCGAGCCGGTCCGCCATGTAGTACAGGGCGCCGGACGTCGGATACGCGCTGGTGACCTCGGCCAGCGCGAGTCCCACGCACAGCACGAAAAGGCCGACACCCGCCCAGCCCCACAGCATCACCGCGGGGCCGCCCGCCCCCATGCCGAAGCCGTACAGGGTCATGCAGCCGGACAGGATCGAGATCACCGAGAAGCTGATCGCGAAGTTGCCGAAGCCGCCCATGCGGCGGGCCAGTACGGGCCGGTAGCCGAGTTCCCGCAGGCGCTGTTCCTCGTCGGGCTGCGGGACTTCCGGGGAGACCGTCGGTTCGGACGACATACGGAGACCTCCGATGAAGTGGCGTGAAAGGTACGGGTGTTCAGGGACCGTGCGCCGCGGACCGGCTGCGCGCCCGCGCCTGGAGGAAGATCTGTACGCCCCGCCCCTGCTCGCCACTCGCGTCGGCGCGGTAGGACCACGGCAGGGGCGTGTAGTACGGGCCGAGCGCGTCGAACACCTCGGTCGCCTCCTCGAACCGCAGCGCGCCCCACAGGGCATGGGCGAGATGGTTGAGGTCGAGCGGGGTGCGCTCCTCGGCGGGGGCCCGCGCGAACCAGGCGTCGTGGGCCCGGCCTGCCTCCCGGACGGCGTCCTCGGCCACCCAGTGCAGGTCGAGCGCGGCACTGTGCCCGGCACCGCGCCGGTACCGCTCGACGCGTACATACAGCGGCAGGACATGCAACGCGGAACCCGGCGGAGCGGATTCGGCGGCCCAGTGCGCATAGCCGACCGCCTCCGCCAGCCGTCCCGAGGACGCCCGCGCGTACAGGAACTGCAGCATGCGGTGGTGGGCCTCGCGGTTGTGCGGGTCCCGTTTGTCGGCCTCCGCCAGCAGCCCCCACGGCCCCGGCGGCAGCATCGGCCCGGGCGGTCCGGCCCGGTGCTCCTCCCACAGCAGCCGGTGGTCCAGCTGGGCCAGGGCCAGCAGACACACCCAGGGCACCGGGTCGTGGGCCGCGACCCGGGCGGCGGTCCGGCTGACGTCCCAGGCCTCGATCCACAGTTCGTGCGTACGGCGGTGCCGCTCGCGCCGGGCCCGCAGCGCGCGCTCCACGGCGACCCGGGCCCGCATCACCGTGGCCGGCACACTGCCGGGCTCCTCGGCCAGCCAGGTCCGCACCACGTCGGTCCCCGCGGCCGCCGCGGCCAGCACCTGGGTGCGCTGGGTCCACTGCCACCAGGCGGTGGTCCGCTCCAGCAGGCTGCGCATCGACATCCAGCGCCCGGCGCGGACCTCCTGGAGGGCGGCGCGCAGTTCCGGGTCGTGGCCGGCGGGATCGTAGGCGGGGCGTGCTCCTTCTCTGGCCATCACCTGCCCGCCCCGGACGCGGGACCGGGCAGGACGGCAGGGTGGAGTAACAACAGCCCTCCTCGGGGCGGCGGTTGAGGAGATCGCGCGTCGGTCGGCGGTCACTATAAAGGCGGGCATCCGACGGCACACCACCTTCCGGATCATTGAGAACTTCTTCTCAGACAACGGAAGTTGACTGGTCATCAGCCAGTCAACGGGGCCGAGTAACCGCTGGTGGGAGCGGCTTGACGCGGTACGGACGGCGACGGCAGGCTGTCGGACCGTGATCACTCAGGGAGGGGCGTGATGACAGGTCCGGTGCTCGCCGTCGATCAGGGCACATCCGGCACCAAGGCCCTGGTGATCTGCCCCGGACGCGGTGTCATCGGCACCGGATTCGCCGAGGTGCGGCCCCGCCACCTGTCCGGCGGACTGGTCGAGGTCGATCCCGCGGAGCTGTACGACTCGGTGATCGACGCGGGTGCGCGGGCACTGGCCGAGGCGGGCGAACCCGTGGTCGCGCTGGGCCTCGCCAACCAGGGCGAGACCGTGCTCGCCTGGAACCCGGCGACGGGCCGGCCGCTCACCGGCGCGCTCGTGTGGCAGGACCGCCGGGCGGACAGCGTGTGCGCCGAACTCCGCACTCATGAAGCCGAGTTGCGTGACCTGACGGGCCTCCCGCTGGACCCGTACTTCGCCGCGCCCAAGATGGCCTGGATACGACGGCACCTCACCCGCGAGGGAGTCGTCACCACCAGTGACGCCTGGCTGGTCCACCGGCTCACCGGTGCCTTTGTCACGGATGCCGCCACCGCCGGGCGCACCCAGCTCCTCGACCTGGACCGTGTGCAGTGGTCGGGGCGTGCCCTCGACCTGTACGGCCTCGCAGGCGAACGGCTCCCCGAGGTCGTCGACAATGCCCGACAGGTCGGTGCGACAAAGGCGTTCGGCCCGGAGATTCCGCTCACCGGTCTGGCCGTGGACCAGCAGGCCGCCCTGCTGGCCCAGCGGATCACGGCACCCGGCGGCGCCAAGTGCACCTACGGGACAGGTGCGTTCCTGCTCGCGCACACCGGGTCCGAGCCCCGGCGCGGCGGTTCGGGACTGGTGAGCTGTGTGGCCTGGCGGCTCGGTGGGCGGACCAGCTACTGCCTCGACGGCCAGGTCTACACGGCCGCGTCCGCGGTCCGCTGGCTCACCGATCTCGGCGTCATCGAAGGCGCCGCCGACCTCGACGCGGTGGGCGGTGCGGTGCCCGACAGCGGCGGGGTCACCTTCGTCCCGGCCCTCGCCGGGCTCGCGGCCCCGTGGTGGCGGGGCGACCTTCGGGGTTCCCTCACCGGCCTCGGCCTCGACACCGGCCCCGGGCATCTGGTGCGAGCACTCTGCGAGGGCCTGGCGGCCCAGGTCGTGGAGCTCGTCGAGGCCGCCTCGGCGGAACTCGACTCACCCCTGGACGCCTTGCGTGTGGACGGCGGCCTCACCCGCTCCACCCTCCTCATGCAGACCCAGGCCGACCTGCTGCAACGGCCGGTGGAGGTGTCGGCGCTACCGGACGCGACGGCGCTGGGCGTGGGCACGCTGGCGCGACTCGGCGCGGAACCCGGCCTGGACCTGGCTGACGCCCTGCCGGTCTGGAAGCCGGCCGCGGTGTACGAGCCAAGGGTGTCGGCGGAGAAGGCGGCGGAGCGCCGGGCACGCTTTCGAAGCGCGGTCACGGCCCTGCTCGAGGAAACGCCCCGATGACGCGCCCCGTGGGGGCGCGGGGAACGGCGCGACCGGCCGTGACGGCGCCGCGGCCGAAAAACGCGACCGTAACCCGCCGAGGCCTCCTCCCCTCATCTCCGTACGACGTCACCATCGTCGGCGCCGGAGTGATCGGCACCGCCATCGCCCGCTCCCTCGCCCGCCACCCCCACCTCCGCATCGCCCTCGTGGAAGCACAGGACGACATAGGGCAGGGCAGCTCGAAGGCGAACACCGCCATCCTGCACACCGGCTTCGACGCCGCCCCCGGCTCCCTGGAGGCCCGCCTGGTCCGCGAGGGCGCGAGGCTGCTCGCCGCGTACGCGGCAGCGACCGGCATCCCCGTCGAACCCGTCGGCGCCCTCCTCGTCGCCTGGGACGAGGAACAACTCGCCGCCCTGCCCCGCCTGGCGGAGAAGGCCGAGCGCAACGACTGCCCCGACACCCGCCTGATCGGCCCCGAGGAGCTCTACGACCGTGAGCCGCACCTGGGCCCCGGCGCGCTGGGCGCCCTGCACGTCCCCGGCGAGAGCATCATCTGCCCCTGGACGACGACCCTGGCGTACGCCACCCAGGCCGTCCGGCACGGAGTCGACCTTCACCTCAACACCCGCGTGCAGCAGGCCGCGTACGAGAACGGCGGCCACCACCTGACGACCTCCCGGGGCGCCCTGCGCACCCGTTGGCTCGTCAACGCCGCCGGTCTGCACGCCGACACGCTGGACCGCGCCCTCGGCCACGACGACTTCACCGTCACCCCGCGCCGCGGCCAGCTCCTCGTCTTCGACAAGTTCGCCCGCGACCTCGTGCGGCACATCCTCCTGCCCGTCCCCACCGCACTCGGCAAGGGCGTCCTGGTCGCTCCCACCGTGTACGGCAACGTCCTCCTCGGCCCCACCGCCGAGGACCTGGACGACAAGCGGGCCACATCCTCCACCGCCGACGGCCTGGCAGAACTCCGCGACAAGGGCCGCCGTATCCTGCCCGGCCTGCTGGACGAGGAGGTCACCGCCGTCTACGCGGGCCTGCGGGCCGCCACCGAGCACGAGGACTACCGCATCTCCGTCCACCCCGAGCAGGCGTACGTCACCGTCGGTGGCATCAGGTCGACCGGACTGACCGCCTCGCTCGCCATCGCCGCGTACGTGGCGGAACTCCTCGCCGACACCGGGCTCGACCTCGGGCCCGCCGAGGAGCTGGAACCGGTCCGCATGCCCAACCTCGGCGAGGCCTTCCCGCGCCCCTACCAACGCCCCGAACTCATCGCCGAGGACCCGGAGTAC
Organism: Streptomyces sp. NPDC005402; assembly: GCF_040606575.1. Classification (NCBI taxonomy): domain Bacteria; kingdom Bacillati; phylum Actinomycetota; class Actinomycetes; order Kitasatosporales; family Streptomycetaceae; genus Streptomyces; species Streptomyces sp. NPDC005402. The sequence goes on along the minus strand of NZ_JBEXFB010000008.1, from coordinate 115,258 downwards.
GGCACCCTCGTCTGCCACTGCGAGCGCGTGACCCGCGGTGAGATCCGCGACGCCCTCACCGGCACGATCCCCCCGTCCGGCCTCGACGGACTGCGCCGCCGGACCCGGGCCCGGGCGGGACGCTGCCAGGGGTTCTACTGCGGGGCCGCGGTGCGGGAGTTGTTCGAGGAGGCGCGGCGGTGAGCGGCGGGCGGGAGAGGTGCGGGCGGCCGGCGACGCGGGGGCCGCGCCGGGAGGCCCGGCCTTCGGCGCCGCGGAGAAGGTCCCGGCTCCTGGCGCTGCGCGGGGGTTCCCGGTCTTCGGTGCTGCGTGGGGAGGTCCGGCCCTCGGCGTGTCCAGCGGTCGTTCCAGCGCGGCGGCCCGGTTCGCTTCGTCGCCGCCCGTCGATCCGGCCTGCTGTGCGGCCTGCGCCGTGGAGAAAGTCCCGGTTCTTGGCGCTGGGCGGGCGGTCCTGGCCTTCGGTGCTGCGTGGGGAGTGTCGGCTCCTGGCGCCGCGCACGGAGTCCCGGCCCTCGGCGCCGCGCGAGACGGACTGCCCATGACGGCCGTACGGCAGGTCGACGTCCTGATCGTCGGTGGCGGTCCCGCCGGACTCGTGGCCGCGGCCCGCCTGGCCGCCGCCCAGGTCGCCGGGGTCGAGGTCCTGGACCGTGAGCAACAGGCCGGGGGAGTGCCACGGCACTGCGCTCACGGCGGCTACGGCGCCTGGCCGCACCCCTTGACCGGCCCCGCCTACGCCCGACGCCTCGTCAGCGCCGCCGAGCGCGCCGGAGCCGTCGTACGCACCGGAGTCACCGCCCTCGACTGGGCGGGGCCGCTGTCGCTGCACACCGTCGGCCCGAGCGGCCCGGAGACGATCCGGGCACGGGCGGTGATCCTGGCCACGGGCGCCCGCGAACGGCCGCGCGCCGCACGGCTGGTGCCCGGCACCCGCCCGGCCGGCGTGTACACCACGGGCGAACTCCAGCAGGCCGTGCACCGGTACCGGCAGCGCATCGGGGAGCGCGCGGTCGTGGTCGGCGCCGAGGACGTCTCCTACGCGGCCGCCGCCACGGTACGGTCCGCCGGAGCGGTGGTCGTCGCCATGCTGACCGACCTGCCCCGCGCACAGACCACGCCCGCCCGCGCCGCCGACGCCCGTCTCCGGCAAGGGATCCCGCTGCTCACCGGCACCACGGTCGCCGAACTCCTCGGACACGGACGGTTGTCGGGCGTCCGGGTACGGCACCGCGACGGCAGAACGGCCGTACTGCCCTGTGACACGGTCGTGTTCACCGGCGACTTCGTGCCCGATCACGAACTCGCCCGGCGCGGCGGCCTGACCCTGGACACCGGCACCCGCGGCCCGGTGATCGACGGTTCGCTGCACACCTCGCGGTCCGGGGTGTTCGCCGCCGGCAGTGTGCTGCACCCCGCGGAGAGCGCGGCGACCGCGGCCCGTGAGGGCGCGCACGTGGCCGGTGCCGTCCTGGAGATGCTCACCGGAGCCGAACGCCCCGACAGCGTCCCCCTGTCGGTCGATCCGCCCCTCTTCTGGATCGCCCCGAACCGCGTCACCCCGGCCGACCGCCTGCCGTACGTCCTGCGCACGGCGACCCCGCTGACCCGCCGCCCAGTCCTGCACGTCACCCAGGACGGCCGCACCCTGCACCGCGAACGCCTCCGCACGGCGGTCCCTAACCGGACCATCACCCTGACCGCTCGCTGGACGCACCAGGCCGACCCCGAGGGCGGCCCGGTGCGCGTACACCTCACAGACCGGTGAACGACCCGCGCGCCGTGCAGGCCGTCCGCCGACCCATGCCGCGGCGCTCCGGGACGACGCACCCGTGCCGCGGTGTGCGAACGCCCGGGTCGGACCACCTTCAGCCGCACCAGCGCGCCCAGCGTCGCAGGCTTCCCGGGCGGCATGGTTCAGGCTGTCTGTCCGCCCGCCCATGCCGTGGCACTCCGGGGCCGCGAACTCGTGCCCCCGGCGAGCGACGTCCGGGTCAGATCACCTTCAGCCGCACCAGCGCGCCCAGTGTCAGAGCGCCCGGCACCAGTGGCACCCAGACCGTGATGATCCGGTAGGCGAGCACCACCGCCGTGGCCACGGCCGCCGGGCCGCCGGCCGCCACCAGTGCCACCACCAGGGCCGCCTCCACCGAGCCGACCCCGCCCGGCGTGGGGACCAGGGCCACCGCGCAGGTCGCGGCCAGATACGCCAGGGCGATGTGCATGGGCGGCACCGACAACCCCAGCGCCTGCCCCACCGCGGCAAGCCCCGCCGCCTGGAGCGCCGGGAAGGTGAGCGAACCGCCCCACAGGGCGAGCGCCCGGGACGGGCGGGCGTGCACCGAGCGGGCCTCGCACAGCGCGGTCCGCAGGAAGGAGCCCACCGCCGTCCGCACCCTGCGGACACCGACGAGGACACCCACGGCCACCGCCAGCACCGCGCCCAGGCCCAGCAGCAGTGGACCGGCCGCCGTGTCGGGCAGCAGTGCGCCGAGCCGCAGCGCGTCCGGGAAGGCCACGAGGAGCGCGGTCAGCAGGGCGAGCCGGCCGACCGACTCCGCCATCAGATACAGGGCCAGCGCGGCCGAGGAGCGGGCGAGCGGCACCCCGCACACGGTCATGAAGCGCAGATTGACCGCGCTCGCGCCGAGACCCGTCGGCAGCAGATGGTTGGCCGCGCCCGCAGCGAACTGGGTGGCCAGCAGCCGCCGCCGGGGCAACCGCTCCACCACGGCGCCCTGCCGGGTGAAGGAGGCGGCCACCCACGTCAGACAGGTGGTGCCGATCGCGGCCACGAGCCACGGCCACTCGGCGTGCCGCAGGTGACCGAAGCCCTCGGCGAGCACGGAACGGTGCTGCACCGCCACGACGGTGACCAGCAGGAGGGGGACCAGACACAGGATCTGGCGGATACGGCGGACGGGGAGGCGCTGGAGAGGGCGTCCCTGGGGGAGTTCTACCGCTGTCACACCGGGAGAGGCTTTCCCCACCGCGCCAACGGCGGGTTGCGGAAGCGGGGCCAGGGTCTTACGTACGGTCATCGAGTCCTTCCGTCGGGCGGTCGGAGGTCGGGTGTTGACCTCGATAACGCTTGAGGTTCTAAGTTCTCTCCCATGAGCATGGAGACCACAGCCTGGACACAGCTGCACAGTGTCATGAACGCCGAGCAGGAGCGCCGCCCGTTCGCCCGCGCGACGCTGCGCCGCATCGGCGCGTTCGCCCGCCCGCACCGTACCCGTATCGCCCGCTTCGTCGTGCTCGGTGTGGGAACCGCGCTGCTCGCCGTGGCCACGCCCGTACTGGCCGGCGACGTCGTCGACGCGATCGTGTCGGGCGACGACGAGGGCAAGGTCGTACGCCTGGCCCTGCTCATCGCCCTCATCGCGGTCGCCGAGGCCGCGCTCGGCATCCTCGCCCGACGCCTGTCGGCCACGCTCGGGGAGGGACTCATCCTCGATCTGCGCACGGCTGTGTTCGATCATGTGCAGCGCATGCCGGTCGCGTTCTTCACACGTACTCGTACGGGAGCGCTCGTCTCCCGACTCAACAACGACGTCATCGGCGCCCAGCGCGCCTTCAGCAACACCCTGTCAGGCGTGGTCAGCAACCTGGTCACGCTGCTGCTGACCCTGGTGGTGATGCTCACCCTGTCCTGGCAGATCACCCTGCTCGCGCTCGCGCTGCTCCCGGTCTTCGTGATCCCCGCCCGGCGCATGGGCAGCAGGATGGCCCGGATGCAGCGCGAGGCGGCCACCCTGAACGCGGCGATGGGCACCAGGATGACCGAGCGCTTCTCCGCGCCCGGCGCCACCCTGGTCAAGCTCTTCGGGCGCCCCGAGCAGGAGTCCGTGGAGTTCGCGGCGCGGGCCCGCCAGGTGGCGGACATCGGTGTCCGGACCGCCACTGCCCAGTCGGTGTTCATCACCGCCCTGACCCTGGTCTCCGCCCTGGCCCTCGCCCTGGTCTACGGCCTCGGCGGCTGGTTCGCCCTGCGCGGCAGCCTGGAACCCGGCGCCGTGGTCTCCCTGGCACTGCTCCTGACCCGGATGTACGCCCCGCTCACGGCCCTGGCCGGCGCCCGTGTCGAGGTGATGAGCGCGCTGGTCAGCTTCGAGCGGGTCTTCGAGGTACTCGACCTGAAGCCGCTGATCGAGGACAAACCGGACGCCCGCGAGGTTCCCGAGGGACCGGTGGCCGTCGAGTTCTCCGACGTCCGCTTCGGCTACCCGTCCGCCGACAAGGTCTCCCTGGCCTCGCTGGAGGAGGTCGCCTCCCTCGACACCCGCGGCGGCGCCGAGGTCCTGCACGGCGTCTCCTTCCGCGCCGAACCCGGCCAGACCGTCGCCCTCGTCGGCTCGTCCGGTGCCGGCAAGTCGACCGTCGCGCAACTGCTGCCGCGGCTCTACGACGTCGACGAGGGCGCCGTCCGCGTCGGCGGCGTCGACGTCCGGGACCTGACCGCCGGCTCCCTGCGGGCCACCCTCGGCATGGTCACCCAGGACGGCCATCTCTTCCACGACACCGTCCGCGCGAACCTGCTGCTGGCCCGCCCGGAGGCGAGCGAGGCCGAGCTGTGGGACGCCCTGCGCCGCTCCCGCCTCGACGTTCTCGTACGGTCCCTGCCGGACGGCCTGGACACCGTGGTCGGCGAGCGCGGCTACCGGCTCTCCGGCGGCGAACGCCAGCGCATGACCATCGCCCGCCTCCTGCTGGCCCGCCAGCGGGTCGTCATTCTCGACGAGGCCACCGCCCACCTGGACAACACCTCGGAGGCCGCCGTGCAGGAGGCGCTCGGCGAGGCGCTGGAGGGCAGGACGGCGATCGTGATCGCCCACCGTCTCTCGACGATCCGCACGGCCGACCAGATCCTGGTGGTCGAGGACGGGCGGATCGTGGAACGGGGCACGCACGAGGAACTGCTCGCCCTCGACGGCCGGTACGCGGAGCTCTACCGGACCCAGTTCACCGCGCAGGACGGTGGGATGCCGGAGATCGCGGCGGCGGGCGAGACCGTGGCCTAGGCACCCGGCCGCCACGGCCATGCGGGTCAGGGCGTGAGCCGGTCCTGGTGGGCGGCGCGCCATTCGGTCAGCAGGACGGTGGCGTCGTCGTCCAGCCGGCCGCGGTGGTGGTCGAGGACCGCGTGCATCAGCCGGCGCAGGGTCTCGTGCAGCGTCTGGCGGCCGGAGTGATGGCGGACGATGAAGTCGGTGAACCGCTCACGGCCGAACCGCCGCCCCTCACCGTCACGGGCCTCGACGATCCCGTCGGTGTACAGCAGCAGCCGGTCGCCGGGCTCCAGCTGATGGCGGCTGACGACGATCGGCAGCCCCAGGTCCGTACCCATCGGCCCCGCGGGCGGACACGGCAGCTCAAGGGTCCAGCGGTTGTCGCGGATCACGAGCGGCAGCGGGTGACCGCGGTTGATCCAGGTCAGATGGCCCGTGTCGAGATCGAGCTCGGCGAGGACGCCGGTGACGTAGCGGCTGGTCCCGAAGTGGGCCACCAGCACGTCCTCGACGGCCTGGCTCGTCTCGGCGAGCGAGGCCCCCTGACGGCGGGCGTTGCGGCAGGCGGCCACCGCCACGTTCGCGGTGATGCCCGCGGTGGTGTCATGGCCCATGGCGTCCAGCACGGACAGGTGCAGGGTGCTGCCGCTGACGGCGTAGTCGAAGGCGTCACCGCCCATCTCGTAGGCGGGCTCGCTCGCGGCACCCACGGTCACGTCGTGGGCGGCGAAGGCAGGCGGCGGCATCAGCTTCCACTGCATCTCAGCCGCCACGTTCATGGGTTCCGTGCGCACCAGCCGGGCGAAGGAGTCGCTGAAGGACCTCTTGCTGAGCAGGACCAGGGCCACCAGGGAGGCGAGGTCGCGCAGATCCTGTCGTACGGCCTGGTCGTCGCCGTCCTCGGTGTCCGCCCGGAGGACGCCGATGCGCTCGACGCCGTCGGTCACCGGCACCCACCACCGCCGCCGTGAGCGTGCGTCGTGCGGTGTCTCGGCGAGGAGCGTCACCCGTTGGTAGGCCCGCCCGGGCAGGGTGCCGTCGATCCGCAGCTCTTCCCCGCCCGCCGCCGCGTCGAGACCGCGGCCGGTGATCTGCCGCAGCAGCGTCTCGCGGATGTCGACGGCGTAGACGGCCACGTCGTACAACCCGGCGGCGCCCGCATGGTCGGCGATGAGACCGGGCAACTGCTCCAGCGTCACCGTGTGCGCGGCCTGCAGCAGCCGCCGCAGCATCCACCCGGTGTCACTGGTGTTCACCATGCCACCACCCCGTCGCACGATCGGACACCCCTCGCGTACCCGCGAGCGGACACCTGACTCCTGAGCCGCGGCCGTCACTGCCGAAGCCACAGCCCAGGATGGTCGTGCCGGACTAGGAGGCGTGGCCGGTCAGCCGTCCTTGCCCATGGCCTTGCGTACGGCGTCCCGGGTGCGGTCGACCAGGGCGGCCATCGGCCCGAGGGCCATGTTCTTGGCCGCCGACTCGGTCCCGGGGTGCGGGTGGGTCGGGGCCACGGCCTCGGCCGCCTTCAGGGCGGTGGCCATGGAGGACAGACGTGCCCGGTCCGCGTGGCGGCGGATGTGGTTGAACTCGTACCGCTCCTCGGCGCGGGCGTGTTTCATCACGTCCAGGCGCAGCGTCTGGAGCTCGGGCAGGAACTTGGGGTCGTCGGTGTCCATCCCGTCGAGCCGCGACAGGAGCTCCTTCGCCTCCCGCTCCTCGGCCAGCCGCTCGTCCGCCACCTTCGCGCCGTCCGGCACGGAGGTGCGGGTGAAGGGACGGATGACCTCCTCCTCGGCCGTCTCGTGCACGGCGAGAAGCTGGACCAGGTTGCGGAACGCCGCCCGGCGCTCGCCCCCGGTCGTCCGCTCCACCTCGTCGAAGAGGTTGCGGATGTCACCGTGCTGCCGCATCAGCAGGGCCACGACATCGGCGTCGCTCGCCGCGATCCCGGCCATGTCAGCTCCTCTCCCGGGAGGCGACGTCGGGGTGCTCGCCCTCCGACTCGATGCGGTACTCGCGGCCGAACATCTCCCGGTGCTGGGCCATCACCCGCTCGCTGGGCGGCTCCTCGCCACCGTGGATCTGCTCCTGCATCTTCTGGAAGCGCTCGTGCGCGTCCCGGACATAGCCGGTACCCAAGGTGGTCAGGTCCATCTGGGTGTCCAGCAGACCCCGCACGAACTGCTTGTTCTCCTCGAAGGTCAGCACGTTCGGCAGCTCCGGCGCGAGGATCTCCTGCGGCTCCCGGCCGTCGTGACGGCGCATCAGATCGCAGGCGATCCGCAGGTGTTCGAGCTCCATGTTCAGGTGCAGCTCCCAGATCGCCTTCACCTTCGGGTCGGGCTCCTGCTCCATGAAGGAGTGGTAGAGGTAGCACTCGTTGTACTCGTGGGTGACGAGCTGCTCCCACCACGTCTCGCCCGGGTCGACCAGGGACTCGTAGTGCGTGACGTGCTCCTCCTCGACCAGCGCGATCTCCTGGTACAGCTGGCGGGCGATCGGCTCCATGTACTGGGGGCCGACGTTCAGGTAGAAGTTCAGGGTCTGCTGCTCGGCCGCCATGATGGTCAGCGCGTGCAGCCGGGAGATCGGGTTGACCGTCGAACGGTCGTAGGGCTCGCGCACGTTGTCGGCCGGGTGGCGGTGGTGGAACTTGGTCGGCCGTCCCGGCATCACCTCCGTGAGGCCATCGACGATCGACTCGGCCTTGCGGTGCTCGATCATCTCGTAGAGGTTGGAGTACCGGTACAGGTGGTCGAAGTCCTCCAGGACGCCGAACTCGTACGCCTGCTTCAGGTACGGGTCGGGCTCGTGGCGGGCGATCCAGCCGGTGAGGTCGACCGCGACCTGCTCGTAGGAGATCGTCGTCTCCAGGACCGAGGCGAGGCCGGGCAGAAGCCAGTTGACGGCTTTCTGCTGCTGCTGCTCGATGTAACGGACCTCCGCCAGCTGCCGCTTGACGTCGAGGTCGGGACAGTGGCGGGCGAACTGGTGGCTGAAGAGGATCGCCTCGACCTCGATGCCGTTCATCGCGATGATGCGGCACTTGGTGTACGGGTCACCGTGGTCGGGGTCGACGGGCTCGACGTCGAGCTCGCGCCAGTTGCGCAACTGGCGGTCCAGAGGGATGCCTTGATGTTCCAGTGGGTTGAAGCCCATGGGGTTCTCCTCGGCTGTGGGCCGGAGCGGAGCCGCGCGGGTACCCGTGCCTGTGGCGTGTAACCGAAAGGTGAAGAGTGTGGTGGGGCGGAATCGGCCAGACGGACGAGGAGTGTCTGCGCCGCCTGTCGCAGCCCGCCCGTACCGGCGGAGGCCGGCGAGGTCAGGCCGATGAGCTCGTCTCCGTCGTGGGCGTCGACGCCGGTTCCGGCCGCGCCGCGGGAAACAGCAGTGCCGTGGCGGCCCTGGCGTGCAGGGAGTCCAACGTCTTGATCTGCCGCACCGCCCCGCGCAGCAGCTCCTCCAGCCGGTCGGCGTCCAGACGCGAGTCCTGCGCCGACGCGGCGAGCAGCCCGCGCCACAGCGAGGCCTTGCCCTGCGCTCCCAGCCGCAGCGCCTCGATCTCGACCAGCAGGGCGAGGCCGGAGCGACGCAGCAGGCGGCCGTTGGGCTTCATCCGCGCGGCCCTCTCGCCGAGCCACGCCCCGTACGTCTTGTAGCGCCTGACGGGGACGTCGAGGTCGGCGAGGAGGCGAACCAGGGCCTGCCGGTCCTGGGAGATCTCCTTCCGCAGGCCCTCCAGGGTCTCGCCGTAGGGCGAGTCGCGGTGCTCCCGCGTCATACGGCGGGCGAGTTCGACGCCCGCCGTCGCGCCGGCCAGGTGGTCGTTGAGATAGATCGCCAGCCGTTTCTGCCGCGTCGGACCGTCGAGCGTGGTCCGTGCCGTCGTGTTCATGGTCCCCTCCGGCTGCCGGAGTCCTGTGATGGCCTCCGAGTGCCCCGGCCGTGCCGGTCCACGACTCTGTCCTGAAAGCCCCGGCGCCGACGGACGGCTCGGGCCCGCCCGGCGCCGGCGTACCAGGCCACCCCCATCAGCACGGCCAGTCCTGCTTCCACGAGGTCGCCGCCGTAGTACATCCACTGAGCGCCGTGCCGCAGGTCGGCGGTGGTGAAGCCGGTGCCGGGCGGCGGCCGGGAGTAGAGCGTGCGGGCCAGCACCGCGTGCGCGGCACCGGCGGCCAGTACGGTCGCGCCGCGCACGGTGAGACTCCAACGGCGGCGCACGGGATCGAGCCCGCCCACCGCGAAGGTGAACAGCAGCCCCGCGGCCGCCATGTGCACCTGCACCGCCCCGTGCAGCAGCGGCCGGTGCGCCGTCGCCGCGAACAGCTCCGAGCGGTACAGCAGCCACAGGCCGCCGATGTCCAGCACCGCCGCCAGGGGAGGGAAGAGGAGTAGACCGACGGCACCGGAGTGCGCGAGGGCCACCAGGCGCCGCCGTACCCGGCCGGGAGCGAGGGCGCGCAGGGCGAGGGTGAGGGGGCGGGCGGCGACGAACAGCAGCGGGGCCGCCATGCCGGCGACCAGGTGCCGCACCACGTGCTGGGTGAAGGGGCCGCCCCAGGGTGCACCCAGTGTCGCCCAGGCCGTGGCCACGCCTCCCGCGGCGAACGAGGCGTCCCGGGCGTGGGGCCAGACGTCCCCGCGCCGCCGCAGCCGCCCCGCTGCCGCCAGGTAGACGACGGTCACCAGCAGCGCGGCCCCGGTGAGGACCAGCTCGGCCGGGCCCGGCCCGGCGGGGCCCGGGTGCAGGTGCGCGGGTGTCATACCGGCGGTTGGCCGTCGGCGCGCCGCCGCTCCGCGCGCACGGCGAGGCCCACGCCGGTGAGCAGCAGAAAGAGACCGGCGAGGTTCCAGGCCACGTCGTAGGGGGTGACGTCGACGCCGTAGCGGATCTGGTGCAGGCGCAGCAACTTGTGGTCGACGATGCCGTCGAAGAGCTGGAAGGCGCCCATGCCGAGGAAGAGGCCCGCCCAGGCGTGGGGTGCCGCCAGGGATCCGCGGCGGCGCAGATCGGCGTAGAGGAAGAACCCGGCACACAGGGCGAGCAGTTCGGCGGTGTGCAGGAGGCCGTCGGAGAGCAGACCGGCACCGGCGGTGGAACGGTCGTAGAAGTGGTGCCAGCCCAGGATCTGGTGGAAGACGATCTCGTCGACCGCGGCCGTCACCGCGGCCCCGATCAGCGCGCACACGGCCATCGACCTGCGGGGCTCGGTGCGTGTGCCGGGGGTGGTGTCCGGCCGGTCGGATGCCCTCATGGGCTCACTCCTGCTCGTGTCCCTCGGCGTCCAGGACGTCGCGCCTGCCGGAGTGCTGTTTCTGGTCCCGCTCGGCCGTCTCCGGGTGGTGCAGGTCGAAGGCGGGGGATTCGGAGCGGATCCGGGGCAGGGCGGCGAAGTTGTGGCGCGGGGGTGGGCAGGAGGTGGCCCATTCCAGGGAGCGGCCGTATCCCCAGGGGTCGGCGACCTCGACCCGTGTGCCGTACTTGGCGGTCTTCCACACGTTGTAGAGGAAGGGCAGGGTGGACAGGCCCAGCAGGAACGCGCCGAGGGAGGAGATGGTGTTGAGGGCGGTGAAGCCGTCGGCGGCCAGGTAGTCGGCGTAGCGGCGGGGCATGCCTTCGGCGCCGAGCCAGTGCTGGACCAGGAAGGTGGTGTGGAAGCCGACGAACAGCGTCCAGAAGTGGATCTTCTCCAGGCGGTGGTCGAGCATGGTGCCGGTCATCTTCGGCCACCAGAAGCTGAACCCGCCGAACATCGCGAAGACGATCGTGCCGAACAGCACGTAGTGGAAGTGCGCCACCACGAAGTAGCTGTCCGTGACGTGGAAGTCCATCGGCGGCGAGGCGAGGATCACGCCGGTCAGCCCGCCGAACAGGAACGTGACGAGGAAGCCCGCCGCCCACAGCATCGGCGGTTCGAAGGAGATCGAGCCCTTCCACATCGTGCCGATCCAGTTGAAGAACTTCACGCCCGTGGGCACGGCGATCAGGAAGCTCATGAAGGAGAAGAACGGCAGCAACACGGCCCCGGTGGCGAACATGTGGTGCGCCCACACGGTCACGGAGAGACCGGTGATGGCGATCGTGGCGCCGATCAGACCGACGTAACCGAAGATCGGCTTGCGGGAGAAGACCGGGATGATCTCGCTGATCACTCCGAAGAACGGCAGGGCGAGGATGTAGACCTCGGGATGGCCGAAGAACCAGAACAGGTGCTGCCACAGCAGCGGTCCGCCGTACTGGGCGTCGAAGACGTGCGAACCGAAGTGCCGGTCCGCCTCCAGGGCGAGCAGGGCCGCCGCCAGGACCGGGAAGGCCAGCAGGACGAGCACCGAGGTGAGGAGCACGTTCCAGGTGAAGATCGGCATGCGGAACATGGTCATGCCGGGGGCGCGCATGCAGATGATGGTGGTGATGAAGTTGACCGCGCCGAGGATGGTGCCGAATCCGGCCAGCGCGAGTCCCATGATCCACAGATCGGCGCCGACGTAGCCGCTGCGGATGGGGCCGCTGAGCGGGGTGTAGGCGGTCCAGCCGTAGTCGGCGGCGCCCTGCGGGGTGAGGAAGCTGCCGAGGACGATCAGGCCGCCGAAGAGGAACAGCCAGTAGGAGAACATGTTCAGCCGCGGGAAGGCGACGTCCGGGGAGCCGATCTGCAGGGGCATGACCGCGTTGGCGAACCCGGCGAAGGTCGGGGTGGCGAACAGCAGCAGCATGATCGTGCCGTGCATGGTGAACGCCTGGTTGTACTGCTCGGTGGACAGGAACTGCAGCCCGGGGCGGGCCAGTTCCGCCCTGATCGCCATCGCCAGCGCCCCGCCGATCAGGAAGAAGCAGAACGAGGTGATCAGATAGAGATGGCCGATCTTCTTGTGGTCGGTCGTGGTCAGCCAGGAAACGACCACCTGTCCTCTGCTCCGGTGCTCGGCCGCCGGGACCGGGGCGACCGGTTCGGTGTATGTCGCCATCTGTCCGCCCTACGGTGGTGCGAAGGGTGTTCGTGTGGGGCAGCGTGTAACCAGCCTGCCGGAAGCTAGTCCTGGCATTTCTGCCGACGCCCCGCCCGGGACCCCCGATACGCGGCGCGGCGCACTCCGGCCGGCGCGCCGACCGGGGCGAGTCCGCGCAGACGGTGCGCGTACACGTCGAACCCCAGGCTCTCGTCCTGCCCCAGGGGCAGCGGAGCCCCCACCGCCAGCACGCCGAACGGCCGCCATGACCGCCGGGACGTCCCGGCACACAGGTCGAAGACGAGCGGTGCGGCCGCCAGGGCCTCACCCAGCCGTGTCGGGTCGCCGTACACCGGCCCGGGCCGGGAACGGCGCGGGAAGGCGGCCAGGACGCCACGACGGTCCCCGACCCGGTACGGCAGGAGGCCGGAGTACGGACCGCCCAGCACGTCGGCGCGGGGTGACGACAGATGACGGGTGACCCGGCCGCGGCCACAGCTCGTCAGCAGCAGGTCGAGGACGCCGTCCGGGCCGTCGGCCCCTTCGACGCGGACAGCCAGACCCAGTCCGTCCGGCAGCCGCCGGGGCAGACCGGCCGCTCGCGAGAGCCGGACCGTGGCGTCGTACCGGCCGGGCGCGTCCAGCCAGGGCACGCCCCAGCGCTCGTCGCCGTCGACGACGTCCAGGGTGGCCGCGCAGGTCAGCCCCTCTGGGTGCAGGTCAGCCCCTGTGGGTGCAGGGCGGGAGCCCCGTGCAGCCGGGCCAGCCGACGGAAGCCGGCCTCGGCCGCGGGGGCGGCCCAGGGCTCGGGCGTCCGCCCCGGGCGCCGCCGAGGGGCGCGGACCTCGTCCCGCCTCACGGACCGGACCAGCCGCTGTCCCGCTCTCCGCGCTCATCGCTCTGCTCGGTGTCCTCGTCCTCCGTGTCGTCGCCCTCCGCCTGCGAAGGGGTGGTCCGGGGCACGTCACGACGGCCGGACTGCTGTTCCTCGTCGGGCATGGTCTCCTGCGGTTCGCCTTCCGCCTGGGACGGGGTCTGCTCACTCATCGTCGGCCTCACTCTCGGGGGTCCAGTGGTCGTCCGGGGAGACGCGGGCGGGGAGACGGCGGCCGGGCGCCCATGGTTTCCGACCCCTCGTGGGCCCGTGTGCCCGTGTGCCCTTGTGCCCGTGTGCCGACCGGGCGCGCGCGGCAGCAGCTGCCGGCCCGCCGGGTACCCCTGGACACGCGTCCTCACTCCGGCTCCACGGCCACCGTCGTCGTGACCCTGGTCAGCGCGGGTCCTCTCGGCACGGACCCGAACCCGAAGCGCACGGGCGGGACGACGGGTGCCGCCGCGCCGAGGTCGTCGCCCTCGAAGACCCCGGTCACCGTGCGGATCGGCCGCAGGTCCCGGGCGCCGTACCACTCACGGCGTCCGGCACGCGCGCTGCCGCGGGTGCGCACACCGGGCAGCAGCACGCGGGCGGGCAGGGACGTGAGCACGGACCAGCCCGGTCGGCCGGCGAGTACGCCGGGCACCGCGCACAGCAGCAGCCCGAGGAGCCGTCGGCGGCCCGTCGTGAAGCGCAGGTCGAGGGGCCCGGCGGTGACGCTCCAGACGTCGTCCACGACGCGCACGCCGACCGGGACGACGCGTACGGTGTCGAAGACGTAGGTGCCGCTGATGAAATCGGCCGTCTCACGGGTCGGGGCGAGCAACAGCCGTTCCCCGTCGGGCCGTTCCAGCATCACATCGCTGAACGGCCCGAACGGCGACCGTGGCCAGTGCCCCAGCACGATGCGGGTTCCGGAGGCCGTGCCCAGGCCGGCGATCCAGCCGTCGAAGCGCAACCGCCCGCCGCGGGAGGCATCGCTCGACCGCCCGTTCACGTGAAAAGGGGCCGCGAGGGCCCGAGCCGGACGTGCTCGACCCCGGGGGAGAAGTGCACGACGGGCTCGTCGAGCGGGGCGGGCAGACCCGCCGCGGCGGTCAACGTCTCCTTCAGTACGTCCACGGCCGCGTCGGCCAGCGGCCAGGGCTCGTGTTCCACGGGGGTCTCCAGGAGGATGCCCAGCCGACGGGTGTACGCCCGCCAGCGCGAGGTCAGCCACACGTCGCGCTCGGTCGGCTGGACGGGATCACCGGGACGCACGTCCAGGCGGTACGAGACACGGCCCTTCCCGCGCGAGCCCGCGTACGACACGGTGTCGCCGTCCGTGGTGACGCGCAGATGTGCCGGTGTGTACGGCGCCCCGACGGCACGAGCCGCCAGCATCAGCGGGTTGGCCACCTCGATGGACAGGAACCAGATCCCGTCCCGTCCGTCCTCGCGGCACACATAGGTGCGCAGATTGGTCTCCGCGAACGTCGGAAGACCGGGCACCGCCGAGGACACGCCCGCGGGGCGCACGTCCGCCATCACGAACGGTGTGAAACCCACCCATGCCGCCCCGTCGTACTCGTCCACCACCAGCCCCGGGGGCAGCAGAGCCTGCACGTCCGCCGGCCGGAACGGCCAGTGAACGAACGTCTGCCGCAGCCACCGGGCCCGCAGAACCGGCACCCGCACCCGCTGCTCCGCTCCGTACGCCACCACGCGCGCCGGGTCCCCACCGGGGGGCGGGCGGAAACGCACAGGCGACGGGGGGCCTGACCGGTGCAGAGGCTGCCGTACCGGGCGGCGTTTCCGGTCGGGGGCGGCGGGCACCCGCGACGCCATGAATCAGAGTCGTCCGCCCCTTGCCGACAGCTCGCTCGCCCTCCTCGCCAAGGCGTACACCTGGCTGCCCGACCGCCGACGCCGTACCGACGCCCCGCTCGTGCGCACCCGGCTGATGGGACAGCACGCAGTCGCCCTGCACGGTCCGGAAGCGGTGCGGTTCTTCTACGACGAACGGCATGTGGAGCGCGCGACTGCGCTCCCCGGTCCGGTGCTCAGCACTCTGTTCGGCCACGGCGCGGTGCACACCCTCGACGGACAGGCGCACCGCGGCCGCAAGGAGATGTTTCTCTCCCTGCTCACCGGACCGAAGGCGGTCGCCGAGCTGGTCGACTGCGTCACGGCGGTGTGGGACGAGGCGGTGCGGTCGTGGGCCGAGCGTCCGGTCGTCCTGTTCGACGAAGCGAGCCGGATTCTCACCCAGGGGGTCTGCCGGTGGGTCGGCATCCCCTTGGACGACGCCGATTCCACGGCCCGGGACATGGTCGCGATGGTCGACGGCTTCGCCACGCCGGGACCGCGCCACTGGCGGGCCCGCCGGGCGCGGGCGCGCAGCGAGGCATGGCTGGGAGATCTGGTCGAGGAGGTACGGGCGGGGAAGGCCACGGCGCCGACCGGATCGGCGCTGGACGCGATCGTCCGCCACCGGGACGCCGACGGCCGGCTCCTGGACCCGCGCACCGCCGCGGTCGAGCTGCTCAACGTCATCCGTCCCACCGTCGCCGTGTGCTGGTTCGTCGCCTACGCCGGTCACGCACTGCGCACCCCCGGTGTCCGGGACCGGCTGCGCGAGGACGACCCCGCCTATGCCGTGGCGTTCGCCCACGAGCTGCGGCGCTTCTACCCCTTCGCGCCCTTCCTCGGCGGCCGGGCCGTGACCGATCTGGAGTGGCGGGGCGAGCCGATCCCGTCCGGCACCCTGATCCTGCTCGACCTGTACGGGCAGAACCACGATCCCGACCTCTGGGACGAGCCGTACGCCTTCGCCCCGCAGCGCTTCGTGGGGCGGCCGCCGCACCGCGACCAACTCGTTCCGCAGGGGGGCGGGGACCGGGCCACCGGCCACCGCTGCCCCGGCGAGGACATCACCGTCGCGCTGCTGGCGGCCCTCGGTCCGCGGCTGGCCCGGTTGGAGTACGACGTGCCCGAACAGGACCTGCGGATCCCGCTGAACCGCATGCCGACGCGCGTGCGCAGCGGCTTCGTCATCCACGCCGTCCCGACCCGTGTTCCGGTGGCGGCTCACTGAGGGCACTGACCGGGTCCGACCTGGTCCGACCTGCTCCTGGTTCGGCGGCCGCTGCCCGCTCGGTGTCGCACCGGGCGGGCAGCGCCGTACCGGCACGGGACGGTGCCGCTCAACGGTCAGGCGGCCGCCGCGCCACGAGTCATCCTGCGCCCGGCGGTCACGGCCGCTCCGGCCAGCGCGGCGGCGACGGCGGTCCTGCGCATCGCGGTGCGCCGCCGCCCGTGCCAGCCGCCGTGCACCGCGCCCTCCCCGGAAGCCGGTACGTGCAGCGCTCCGTGGGTGGCCGGTGCCTCCTCGTCGTGATCGAGATGGCCCTTGTCCGTCTGCCGTGCCATGGCCCGCTCGGCGAGCCCGGGTGCGATCCGCGACTGGCGTACCAGAGCGCGGCCGGCCGGACCGACCACCACCTCGCGGCGGGGACGGCGGGCGAGGTCGACGATCGCCCGGGCGACGCGTTCCGGGGTGTAGACGGGAGGCATGGCGACCACCTTGAGCCCGGTGTAGTTCGCCGCCTGCTGGAAGTGCGGGGTGTCGATGGTCGCGGGCATCACCGTGCACACGTGTACGCCCTTCACGCCCTCTACCCTCAGCTGCTGCCGCAGGCTCGAACCGAGCCCTCGGACGGCATGCTTGGACATGCTGTACGGGTGGCTGTACGGCTGGGACACGGCACCCACGATGGACGACACGTTGATCAGCGTGCCCGTCCCCTGCTCCCGCATCACCGGCAGCACGGCCCGGGCGCCGTGCACGTAGCCCATCACGTTGACGTCGAGGACCTTGCGGAAGTCCTCCAGCGGTACGTCCTCGAAGCGGCCGAAGGCGTTGACCGCCGCGTTGTTCACCCAGATGTCGATCCGGCCGAACTCCGCGACCGCCCGCCGCGCGAGGCCCTCGACCGCTCCGGCGTCCGTCGTGTCCGTCGGTACGACCAGCGTCCGTGCCCCGCGATGCTTCTCGCACTCCCGGGCCGCCGCCTCCAGCGCCTCCTCGCGGCGCGCGGCCAGCACCACGGCGCAGCCCTTGCGGGCGAAAGCCTCGGCCGTGGCCCGTCCGATGCCGCTCGACGCTCCGGTGATCACCACCACCTGATCGCGCAGTCCCATGGGTCCCTCCTCAGCTCAGCCGAGCCGGGCGCCCCGCGCCCGCCTCCCTGGCGGAACGGGTACCCGGCTGACACCGGACCGAGCGAGGTACAGCTCCCTGCGGACTCCTGTGCACACGGTGGCAGCGGCCTCGACGTCGTTGTAACCTCCGGCGAACGCCCTTGACCTGCAAAGAGCGGGCAGGGAGCCGACAAAACGGGAGTTTCTCCATGTTCCGTACCATGTTCAAGTCCAAGATCCACCGGGCCACCGTCACCCAGGCCGACCTGCACTACGTGGGATCGGTGACCATCGACGCGGACCTTCTCGACGCCGCCGACCTCCTGCCCGGTGAGCTCGTCCACATCGTCGACATCACCAACGGCGCCCGGCTGGAGACGTACGTCATCGAGGGGGAGCGCGGTTCGGGGGTGATCGGCATCAACGGTGCCGCCGCCCATCTCGTCCACCCCGGAGATCTGGTGATCATCATCAGTTACGCTCAGGTGACCGACGCCGAGGCGCGGGCACTCGAACCCCGGGTCGTGCACGTGGACCGCGACAACCGCATCGTGGCCCTGGGGGCCGATCCGTCCGAGCCGGTGCCGGGTTCCGACCAGGAGCGCAGCCCTCAGGCGGTACCGGCCTGACCCTGCCGCTCGACGACCTTCGGACCAGGAGCGTGCCCATGAGCGACATCGAGATCCGCGACGACCGACAGGCCGGGCGCCTGGAGGCCTTCGGTTCCGGGGAAGGCGAAGTCGTCGGCCACATCCAGTACTTCGTCCTCGAATCCCCCGAGCGCGCCCTGGTCCCGGTCCACACCATCGTGGAACCGGCCCACGAGGGACAGGGCATCGCGGGCTCCCTGGCCCGCGAGCTCTACACCATCGCGGCCGGCGAGGGCGTCTCCGTCGCCCCTCTCTGCCCGTACGTCGTCAAGTGGGCCGAACGCCACCCCGACGAGGCCCCGGCGGCCGACCCCGAGCTGCTCCGCGCGGCGAAGGAGTGGCTGGCGGCCAATCCCGAGGGATTCTGAGCGGACAGGTCCATCGGCCCGCGGTTGGGTGGGCCTGGCGTCGTGTCCCGTATGAGCCGCGGTCGGGGGCCCCGGCGGGGCGTCCCGTATGAGCCCGCGGCCGGATGGCCCCCGGCGAGACGCCCCGCACCGTCCCGCGGCCACCCCGGCCCCGCGTGCCGCACCGCACACCAGGACAGCTGAAGTCCCCTACCCGCACCCCGGGCACACCCACGCGGGCCCCGCTCGTCACGCGGGCGGGTGACTGGCTGCAGGGCTCACGGGTACGCGGGGGAGTAGTCCAGAGCCGACGTCGACCGACAGGCTGGAGGACCTGATGACCAACCCGTACCCCGACCCCGTCCCACCGGGCCCCACTCCCGGCCCCGGGCCGGTCCCCACGCCGGGCCCGACCCCTCAGCCCCCGTCACCCCCGGACCCGACCCCGGGCCCCGGGCCGGCCCCCGACCCGTCGCCGTCCCCGGTACCGCCGGGTCCCGAGCCGGTACCGAACCCGGAGCCGGGGCCACCGCTCAGCTGACGACGACGCGTGCACACAGTGGAGGAGGGCCACCGAACCGGTGGCCCTCCTCCACGTCAGTGCGATGCTCAGCCCGTCACCTCGGACCGGTCACCGCCCCACAGGGTGTGGAACGAACCGTCGCGGTCCGTGCGCCGGTACGTGTGCGCACCGAAGAAGTCCCGCTGCCCCTGCGTGAGCGCGGCCGGCAGACGCTCGGCGCGCAGTGCGTCGTAGTACGCCAGCGCCGCCGAGAACCCGGGCACCGGCACCCCCTGCCGCGTCGCCGCGATGATCACGTCACGCCAGTCGTCCTGCGCGTCGGCGATCTCCTGGGCGAAGGTGTCGTCGGAGAGCAGGCTGGGCAGGTCCGCGCGGGTGTCGTAGGCCGACCGGATACGGTCCAGGAAGGCCGCGCGGATGATGCAGCCGCCGCGCCAGATCGCGGAGACGGCACCCAGGTCGATGTCCCAGTCGTACTCCTCACGGGCGGCC
This sequence comes from Streptomyces sp. NPDC005402, assembly GCF_040606575.1. Taxonomy (NCBI): domain Bacteria; kingdom Bacillati; phylum Actinomycetota; class Actinomycetes; order Kitasatosporales; family Streptomycetaceae; genus Streptomyces; species Streptomyces sp. NPDC005402. Next base: position 96,230 of record NZ_JBEXFB010000008.1, on the reverse strand, counting down.
GCGATCTCGTGGAAGCCCTGCGTGTACGACACGATCTTCGAGGCGTACAGCGCCTGCTCGACGCGGTCCGCGAAGGCCCCGGCCTCCGACTCCGACAACGGGGACGCCTTGGGCCCGGCGAGCGAGCGGGACGCCTCCCGCAGCTCCGCGTGGCCCGACAGCGACCGCGCGAAGACGGCCTCCGCGATGCCCGACACCGGGACGCCCAGGTCGAGGGCGATCTGCACGGTCCAGCGGCCGGTGCCCTTCTGCTCGGCCTGGTCCACGACGACGTCCACGAACGGCTTGCCCGTCGCCGCGTCCACGTGGGAGAGCACCTCGGCCGTGATCTCGATCAGGTACGAGTCCAGGCGGCCGGTGTTCCAGGTGCGGAAGATGTCGGCGATCTGGGCGGGGGTGTAACCGACCACATCGCGCAGCAACTGGTACGCCTCGCCGATCAGTTGCATGTCGGCGTACTCGATGCCGTTGTGGACCATCTTCACGAAGTGCCCGGCGCCGTCGGGACCGACGTGGGTCACACAGGGCGCACCGTCCGCCGCCTTCGCGGAGATCTTCTCCAGCATCGGGCCGAGCGAGTCGTACGACTCCTTCGGGCCGCCCGGCATGATGCTGGGGCCGTTGAGCGCGCCCTCCTCGCCGCCGGAGACGCCCATGCCGACGAAGTGGATGCCCTGCTCGCGCAGTTCGCGCTCCCGGCGCCGGGTGTCCGCGAAGTGCGCGTTGCCGCCGTCGATGATCATGTCGCCGGGCTCGAGCAGCGGTGCGAACTCCTGGATCACCGCGTCGGTCGGCTCACCGGCCTTCACCATGATGACCAGACGGCGCGGGCGTTCCAGGGCCGCCACGAACTCCTTGGCGGTCTCCGCCGCGATGAAGTCGCCCTCGGAGCCGAACTCCTCGACCAGGGCGTGCGTGCGCGACGCGGTCCGGTTGTGCAGGGCGACCGTATAGCCGTTGCGGGCGAAGTTGCGGGCCAGGTTGCGGCCCATGACCGCGAGGCCCGTGACGCCGATCTGCGCTGTTGTGCTCATACCGCCTGCTCCCAAAAGATCCTGTGGATCGCGTAGGTCGTCTATCGCTGCCGGTCGTGCTTGTCAGTATCGTCCACCGGACATCCTGGCTTGTCGGGGGACTGGCCGCACACCAGGGATACGGTTCGGGCGCCTCGTTGCGTTCAGCCGGGGACGCCGGTCCGACACACGCCCCCACGCGGCCGGTTGCCGTCTTGTCATGGCCTGTTCGGTGCGCTTACTTTTGCCCCTCCTGGCGCATGACGCATGTCTAGGGGGAGGCCTCCATGGCCGTACGCGGCCGGCACCGCCGGTATCAGCCGAACAGGATCAACCGCGCCTCACTCACCGTCACGGCGGGCGGCGTCGGCATCGCGGTCCCGCTCATCGGCACCGGCACCGCCCACGCCGCCGACGTGGACACCTGGAACAAGGTCGCCGCGTGCGAGTCCAGCAACAGCTGGAGCATCAACTCCGGCAACGGCTATTACGGCGGGCTCCAGTTCACCCAGTCCACCTGGGAGGCGTACGGCGGCACCCGGTACGCGGCGCGAGCGGATCTGGCCACCCGGGACCAGCAGATCGCCGTGGCCGAGAAGGTGCTGGACGGACAGGGGCCCGGCGCCTGGCCGGCGTGCTCGGTACGGGCCGGGCTGACGCGCGGGGGCTCGGACCCCGGCATCCAGCCGCTGACCGAGAAGACGGCCCCGGCACGGGACGCCCAGCCGCCGACGAAGAAGACGGCCTCCGTGCGGGACGTCCAGCCGCAGACCACCCCGCAGTCGCGGGCCGGGTCCGCCGAGATGTACACCGTGGTCCGGGGCGACTCGCTCTCCGGGATCGCCGACGCGCAGAAGGTCCGGGGCGGCTGGCGGGGGCTGTACGCCGCCAACCGGAGGACCGTCGGGGCCGATCCCGACCTCATCCTGCCCGGACAGCGGCTGAAGCTGCGCGCCACCGCCGGCACGAGCACCACCACCGACCACACCGCGACGAAAAAGCCCTCCTCCGACCCCCAGGAGAAGGCCAAGAAGACCAGGAAGAGCGAGGAGAAGACCGAGAAGGCCGCGGACACGGGTCTGGTCGCCCCCGTGAGCGCCTCCCTCGGCACCCCGTACCGCAAGGCGGGCTCCGCCTGGTCGAAGGGCTACCACACCGGCGTCGACTTCCCGGTGCCCACCGGGACGTCCGTGAAGGCGGTCAGGGCCGGGATGGTCGTCACCTCGGGGTGGGGCGGCTCCTTCGGCTACCAGGTGGTGATCCGGCACGCCGACGGCCGCTACACCCAGTACGCCCACCTGTCCGCGATCTCCGTGAAGGCAGGGCAACCGGTGGGCGCCGGGCAGCGCATCGGCCGCTCCGGCTCCACCGGCAACAGCTCGGGCCCGCATCTGCACTTCGAGGTGCGGACGGGGCCCGGCTTCGGTTCCGACATCGACCCGGTGGCGTATCTCCGGGCCGGCGGCATCAGGATTTGACGCGGGGCCGGTGCCGGTCCAGGACCGGCATCGGGATGTACGCGGCGCCAAAGAAGGGGCCGTAGTACGCCGGGGGCTCGTCGCCCGGGTCGGGGAGCTGCTCGGACGAGTCGTCCCTCGGCGCCGCCTCGGGCGCGGCCGGGGCCGGCAGGAGCAGTTCCTCGCGCAGTGCGGCGACCTGCTCGACGAGCACGCCCTCGCGCACGAGAGCAGCGGCCGGTTCCTCGGCGGGCGCCGGGACGAACGCCTCCCCGCCATCGGGGACCGCGGCCGCCGGGGGCTCGGCGTGGGTGCGCTGGATCCGCTCCGTCGTCAGCAGGATCAGGCCGCCCGCCGCCACCACGGCACAGCTCAGGGCGAGCGCGGTGCCCGTGGTGCCGTAGCGGAAGGTTTCGCCGAACATCGTGATGCCGACCACCGCCGCCACCACCGGGTTCACGACCGTCAGCGTGGCCAGCGGGGCCGCGAGACCGGCGCCGCGGTAGGAGGCCTGCGACAGCATCAGTCCGGCGGTGGCCAGGACGCCGATCGCGGCCAGCGAGGGCAGGTCCGCCGCGGACACGCCGCCGTTCCAGTCGACGGCGACCGTCTTGGTGAACACCGAGGACATGCCGAACGCTATGCCGGACGCGGTCGCGAGCAGCACGCTGCGCACCACCGGGTGCCGGTGCGCGGCCCGGCCCGCGATCATCAGCGCGACCACCGCGGCGGCCGTCACCAGCGCGGCGAACACCCGCTGGGTCGAGCTCAGCGAGTGCGCGTCGGAGGTCCCCACCAGGGAGAGCAGACCGGCCAGGCCCACCGTCGCCATGATCGCGCCCCGCCAGGCGGTGGCCCCGGCCCTGCGGCCGACGAACAGCGCGGCCATCGGCAGCGCGAACACGATCGTCAGGGCGCCCAACGGCTGGACCAGGCTGAGGGGACCGTAAGCGAGCGCCACCACGTGCAGCAGTCCGCCCAGGCCGTTCAGCGCGACCGCCGCCCACCAGCTCGGCCGGCGCAGCGGCGCGTAGTGCTCGTCGGGGTGCGACACCGCGACCTGCTCCTGCACGATCGCTCCGCCCGCGTAGGCGACGGCGGAGACGAGGGAGAGGAGCACGGACAACGCGAGGGCACTCATGAGTTGCTCCTCTGCGTAAGGCGGGGGCGCTCTGCCCGGCGCGACGAACGGTCGTCTTCCATGACCAACACGATGCCCGGAAAAGTTCTTCCCGTCGTCGTCCCTGAGCAGGCAATGGGTCCTACTGCCGATGGAGTACAAAAGGGTCCGTGTCCTCCCCAAGGCGGGTGACACGGGGTGGAGACCCCCTGCGGGGTACCCCTACGGGCCTTGGTACTACTGCTGGTCGTGGACCTCGACCCTGATCTCGCGGCGCTGCGACCGCTCGGCGCCTTCTTCGCACTACGGACGGTCGGCGAAACTCCCGGGACCGCCCGCCCGGCGCTGCCGACCCTCGCACAAGTCTACGAGAACCGGGCCTCGGATGTTTATGGAAATTCCATGACTTTTCGCGTGGAAAAGGTCGCCAGGGCTCTGCGCGCCCCCGAGCCCCGCATCGCGGCCTCCATCGCCCACCAGGGCCTCGCGGCCCGGCTGTGGTCGGTGGCCCTCGGCTGCGCGGTCCTGTACGGCCGGATCCCCGACCTCTCGCCGCGGCGGCTGCACTGGGATCCCGACGCGAGCGCCCCCGACGACCTGTGGCTGGATGCCGTGGAGCCGCTGCCGGGCGACGCCGAAACGATCGCCGACGTCGTCCTGCACGGGCACCTCGAACCGCTCACCGCGGCGCTGCGCGCCGAGTACCGGCTCGCCACCGGACTGCTGTGGGGCAACGCCGCCTCGGCCCTCGCGGGCGCCGCCCGTCAGCTGGGCCACCGTCCGGACGTCTCCGCCCGCGTCCGCGACCTCTCGGCCGCACTCCTCGCCCATCCGCTGCTCGAAGGCACCCTCGAAAGCACCACGGGCCGCCGCCGCAGCTGCTGTCTGTACTACCGGTTGCCGGAAGGTGGCGTGTGCGGTGACTGTTGCTTCACACGAGCCCCGCGCTCTTCCCCGCGCGGCACATCTGGGTGACCATGAAAGCAATGCCGATCAGCCGTTGAGACAGGGGGTTCCGGGTGCGTGTGGGCCTGCTGACCCGGGAGTACCCGCCGGACGTGTACGGCGGCGCAGGTGTCCATGTCGAGTTCCTCGCCCGGGAGCTGAGATCTCTCGTCGACCTGGATGTGCACTGCTGGGGCGAAGGCCGTGCGGACGGTGTCGTCCGGCACCGGCCCTGGTCCGCGCTCGACACCGCCAACGACGCACTGCGCACGTTCTCCGTGGACCTGTCCATGGCCGCGGGCCTCGAAGGCCGGGAACTGGTCCACTCGCACACCTGGTACGCCAATCTCGCCGGCCACCTCGGCAAGCTGCTGCACGGCATCCCGCACGTGATGACCGCCCACTCCCTGGAGCCCCTGCGCCCCTGGAAGGCCGAGCAGCTCGGCGGCGGATACGCCCTGTCCAGCTGGGCCGAGCGCACCGCGATCGAGACCGCGGACGCGGTGATCGCCGTGTCGGGAGCCATGCGCGAGGACATCCTCGGCTGCTACCCGGCGCTGGATCCGGCCAAGGTCCACATCGTGCACAACGGCATCGACACCGCCCTGTACCGGCCCGACCACGGCACCGACGTACTGGACCGCATCGGCCTGGACCGCGATCGCCCGTTCGTGCTGTTCGTCGGCCGCATCACCCGCCAGAAGGGCGTGCCCCATCTGATGCGGGCGGTACGGGACATCGACCCGGCCGCACAGGTCGTGCTGTGCGCGGGCGCGCCGGACACCCCCGAGATCGACCGGGAGTTCCGCGAGCTCTTCGAGGAGCTGAGCCGGGTCCGCGAGGGCGTGCACTGGATCCCGCAGATGCTGCCGCGCCCCGAGGTGATCCAGCTGCTGACCCATGCGGCGGTGTTCGTCTGCCCCTCGGTGTACGAACCCCTCGGCATCGTCAACCTGGAGGCGATGGCCTGCGGCACTCCCGTGGTGGCCTCGCGGGTCGGCGGAATCCCCGAGGTCGTGGACGACGGCAGGACCGGACTGCTGGTGACCGTGGACGACGCGTTCGAGACGGCGCTCGCGGGGGCACTCGACTCCGTGATCGGCGATCCGGCGACGGCACGTCGGATGGGCGAGGCGGGACGGGAGCGCGCGGTGAGCGAGTTCGGCTGGGACGCGGTCGCTCGGCGCACGGTCCGGCTCTACGAGGAGATCGTCAAACAGGCGTACTAAGCCCCTCGCAAGGGCAGTGATGGGTGAAATCACGGTGAGGGGAGCGGCCATGCGTCGTGGCGGACCTTCGGTGCTGGGCATCGTACTGGCGGGCGGAGAGGGCAAACGCCTGATGCCCTTGACCGCGGACCGCGCCAAACCAGCGGTCACCTTCGGAGGGACGTACCGACTGGTCGACTTCGTCCTGTCCAATCTCGTCAACGCCGACATCCTGCGCATCTGTGTGCTCACGCAGTACAAGTCGCACTCGCTGGACCGGCACATCACGACCACCTGGCGGATGTCGAGCCTGCTCGGCAACTACGTCACGCCGGTGCCCGCCCAGCAGCGCCTCGGACCGCGCTGGTACCTGGGCAGCGCGGACGCGATCCTGCAGTCCCTGAACCTGCTCTACGACGAGCGCCCCGAGTACGTCGCGGTGTTCGGCGCCGACCACGTGTACCGCATGGACCCGCGCCAGATGCTCGCGCAGCACATCGAGTCCGGCGCGGGTGTCACGGTGGCCGGGATCCGCGTCCCGCGCTCCGAGTCCCCGTCGTTCGGGGTGATCTCCCCGGGCTCGGACGGCCTCACGGTCGAGCGCTTCCTGGAGAAGCCGGCCGACCCGCCCGGGCTCGCGGACGACCCGGAGTGCGTGTTCGCCTCGATGGGCAACTACATCTTCACGACCAAGGCGCTGATCGAGGCGCTCCAGCGGGACTCCGAGGACGAGCACTCCGTGCACGACATGGGCGGTTCGATCCTCCCGCAGCTCACCGACCGCGGCGAGGCCCAGCTCTACGACTTCAGCGCCAACCACGTCCCCGGCGAGACCACCCGGGACCGCGGCTACTGGCGGGACGTGGGCACCCTGGACGCCTACTACGACGCCCACATGGACCTCATCGCCGAGCGCCCCGCCTTCAACCTCTACAACCGGCAGTGGCCCATCTACACCCACTCCGGCCAGCTGTCCCCGGCCCGTTTCAACGCGGGCGGCATCGCCAGCGAGTCCATCATCAGCGCGGGCTGCCTGATCCGGGGCCAGGTCACCCGGTCCGTGCTCTCACCCGGTGTCCTGGTCGACCCCGGGGCCGTCGTCCAGGGCTCGGTACTCCACGACAACGTCAAGATCGGACGGGGCGCGGTGGTCCGCGGCGCCGTCCTGGACAAGAACGTCGAGGTCCCGCCGGGCGCCACGATCGGCGTGAACCCGGAGCGGGACGCGGAGCTGTACACCGTGTCCAAGGGCGGGGTGATCGCGCTCGGGAAGGGCCAGCTGGTGTCCTAGGGCCCGTTCAGCCCTGTTCCCGCAGGGACGCGAAGTTCTTCATGATCACCTCGCTGGTCCGGCGCAGCTCGTCCGAGGGGCTGATCTGGAGGTACTCGTTGCCCGGCTCGGTATGCACCGGCACATGTCCCGCGGGGGCGTAGAACGCGTCGCCCTCGTGGTACACCTCGTCGTGGTGCGCGTAGTGGAAGGTGAGTTCGCCCCTGAAGACATAGCCCCAGTGCGGGCACTGGCAGCGGTCGTCGGGAAGCCCCTTGAGCAGAGGCCGGTGGTCGACGTCCTCGCGGAACGTCAGGAAGTCGACCGTGTAGTCGCCGAACTCCTCGGCGCGGTCGACGACCGCCCCGTAGTCGCCGCCCTGGGTGGCTGTGTCGCGGGAAACCTTCGGCATCTCCGTCGCCTTCTTCCGGCAGAGGAGGGGTCTTGTGCCCATTGTCCGCGCGGGGTGCGTCGACGGCATGCGGTGGGCCGGACTTGTCATGTCCCTGGACGGAGACCGGAATCCGTGTTGTCATGCCAATTCCTGCCCATGACAACGTTGTTATGGAGGCTTTCGTGCACACCGGGCACCTCACCCGCCTCAGAGGCCGGCTGGCGTTACTGTTCGCCGCCCTCCTCGGGCTCGCCGGCCTGACCGCGACTCCCGCCCTGGCCGACGACCCCGTCGAGGCCCGCGGACTCAAGGGCGAGTACTACACCCAGTCCGCCCCCGGCGCCTTCGACTTCCACGAGCTCAAGGCCACCACCTTCGACCCGACTCTCGACTTCGACACCCTGGAACCCCGGCTCGCCGCCGCGACCGGCCGTTCGGACGACGTCAGCGTCCGCTGGACCGGCAGGATCGTGCCGACGGCGTCCGGCCCCCACACCTTCTCCGTCATCGGCGACAACGGCTTCCGCCTGTGGATCGGCGGGCAGCTCCTCATCGACCACTGGGTCGACGACTGGGACCGCGAACAGAGCGCGCAGCCGGTCGAGTTGACGGCCGGACAGTCGTACGACATCAAGGTCGAGTACTTCGAGCACTACGGCGGCTCCAACCTGCATCTGCGCTGGGTCCGGCCCGGCGGGACCAAGGAAGCCGTACCGCAGTCGGCGTTCCGGCTTCCCGAGGGCTACGACTACGACGGCCCGGTCGCGACCACCGTCCTCGGTACCGGCCGCACTCTGAAGCTCGACTTCGCCCAGCCGCTCGCCGCACCCCCGGCCGGCCTCACGGACCACCTCCAGGCCGTGATCGGCGGCGCCAAGTGGCCCCTGGGGACGGCGAAACAGGACCCGCGGGATCCCCGGGCCCTTCTCGTCGCCCTCGCCGAACCCGTCGTGGGCAACAGGACCGGCACCGCCCGCGGCACCGCCGACCTGCGCTACGACGGCGAAGGCGGGCTCACCAGCACCGACGGCAACGTTGTCAACGCCTTCTGGAGCAGCGGCCCCAACCACTCGACGTACGAGCTGCGGACGAAGTGGGCCGACGAGGTGGGCCCCGGCAACGCCCATCCGGAGTATCCGCGCCCGCAGTTGACCCGCGACCGGTGGCAAAACCTCAATGGGCGCTGGCAGTTCGCCGCCGCCGAGGCGGGAGAACAGCCGCCGGTCGGCAGGAACCTGGCCGAGCGCATCCTCGTCCCGTACCCGGTCGAGTCCCAGCTCTCCGGCCTGGAACGGCACGAGGACCGCATGTGGTACCGCCGCACCTTCACCGTCCCGGCCGACTGGCGCATCGGCTCCGGCACACGCCTGCAGCTCAACTTCGGCGCGGTCGACTGGCGGTCCGAGGTGTACGTCAACGGGACCAGGGTCGCCGAACACGCCGGCGGCTACGACAAGTTCGGCGCCGACATCACCGACGCCCTGAAGCCCGGCCGTACCCAGGAACTGATCGTCGGCGTGTACGACCCGACTGACGGGGCCGACGGCGAGAACCCGCCTCTCGGCAAGCAGCGCCTGGACCCGAGCGGCATCTGGTACACCCCGTCGTCCGGCATCTGGCAGACCGTCTGGATGGAGCCCGTCGCCCGCGACCACGTCGACTCCCTCAAGCTGACCCCCGACGTCGCCGCCGGCCGGCTGACGGTCGAGGCACAGGGCGTCCGCGACGGCGTACCGGTCACGGCGACGGCGTACGACGGAAAGCGGAAGGTCGCCACGGCCCGGGGCCGGACCGGGGAGCCGCTCACCCTGAGCATCGAGAACCCGCGCCTGTGGTCGCCCGACGACCCGTTCCTGTACGGCCTGAAGGTGACCGTCGGAGCCGACCGTGTCGGCAGCTACTTCGGGATGCGTTCCATCGCCGTCGAGAACGTGAACGGCACCCCGCGCACGGTCCTCAACGGTGAGCCGGTCTTCATGATGGCCACCCTCGACCAGGGCTTCTGGCCCGACGGCCTGCACACCGCACCCACCGACGAGGCCCTCGCGTACGACCTGAAGGTGCACAAGCAGCTCGGCTTCAACGCGGTGCGCAAGCACATCAAGGTCGAGCCCGACCGCTGGTTCTACTGGGCCGACCGGCTGGGTCTGCTGGTGTGGCAGGACATGCCCGCGATGACCGCGGGGGTGAATCCGAGTCCCGCCGCCCGCGCGGAGTACGAGCGCGAGATGAAGCAGATGATCGACGAGCACATCAGCAGTCCGTCGGTGGTCATGTGGGTGACCTTCAACGAGGGCTGGGGACAGTACGACGTCGGCCGGATCGCCGAGCAGGCCAAGACCTGGGATCCGACCCGCCTGGTCAACAACCAGTCGGGCCTCAACCTCGGCGCCGACGGAAACGCCGGCGACATCATGGACGAGCACGGCTATCCCAGTCCCGCCCTGCCACCCCACCCGGACGGCAGACGTGCCCTGGTCAGCGGTGAGTACGGCGGCCTCGGCCTGGCGGTCCCCGGACACGCCTGGTCGGTACAGCAGTCGTACGTCGACGTCGATCCGGCGACCTACACCGACGACTACCTGGCCAAGCTCGACGAGGTACGGGCCCTGGCCTGCCGGGGCGGCAACGCGGCCGTCTACACCCAGATCTCGGACGTCGAGGGTGAGCTGAACGGGCTGCTCACCTACGACCGCAAGGTCCTGAAACCGGACGTCGAGCGGGTGAGGGCCGCACACCAGGCCCTCATCCGGGATGCGTCCCGGGTGACTCCAAGAGGGTGCTGATCACCCACGGATGACCCCATCCGCACCATGTGTCCCGCCCCTTTCCCCGGGGCGGGACTTAATCTGCTGTTAACTGAGCGTAGCTTGATCGTACTTGACCGTAATCGCCGAAGGGCGATTGACTGCTGACCCACCCGTTGTCGACGCGAGGCAACCCATTGACTCCCGACCTGCTGGCCCCTCTCGACCTGGCGTTCTGGAACATGGAATCCGCCGAGCATCCGATGCACCTGGGAGCGCTCGGCGTCTTCACGGCACACTCACCCACCGCCGGTGCCCACGCGGCCGACCTGCTCGCCGGACGGGCCGCCGCCGTACCCGGCCTGCGGATGCGCATCCAGGACGTGTGGCCGCTCGGCTTCCCGTACGCCTTCGGGGGAGCCGCCCGCGTCCCCGACCCCGACTTCGACCCGCTGCGGCACATCCTGCTGCACGCCCCGACCGCGGACTTCCACACCGAGGCCGGCCGGCTCATGCAGCGGCCGCTGGACCGCGAACGGCCGCCGTGGGAGGCGCATGTGCTGCCGGGGGAGGACGGCGTCTCCTTCGCCGTGCTCTTCAAGTTCCATCACGCCCTGGCCGACGGACTGCGGGCCCTGACGCTCGCCGCCGCCATCCTGGACCCGATGGACCTGCCCACCCGCGGGCCACGCCCCGAGGTGCCCGCCAAGAGCATGCTCCCGGACGTGCGCAAGCTGCCCGACCTCCTTCGGGGTGCCGTCTCCGACCTGGGCCGCGCCCTCGACATCGGCGCCTCCGTCGCCCTGTCCTCCGTGGGTGTGCGCTCCTCCGCCGCCCTGACCTCCGAGCCGAGCGGTACCCGACGCACCGCCGGCGTCGTCGTCGACCTCGACGACGTGCACCGCGTCCGCAAGAGCCGCGGCGGCACCGTCAACGACGTCCTGATCGCGGTCGTCGCGGGCGCCCTGCGGCGCTGGCTGGACGAGCGCGGCGACGGCAGCGCGGGCGTGACGCCCCGCGCCCTGATCCCCGTCTCCCGGCGCCGTCCGCGCACCGCGCACCCTCAGGGCAACCGGCTCTCCGGGTACCTGGTGCGGCTTCCGGTCGACGACCCCGACCCGATGGGCCGCCTGGACACGGTCCGTACGGCCATGGACCGCAAGAAGGACGCCGGCCCCCACCGCGGAGCGGGCGCCGTCGCCCTGCTCGCCGACCACGTCCCGGCCCTCGGCCACCGCCTCGGCGGGCCCCTGGCCGGTCAGGGCGCCCGGTTCTGGTTCGACATCCTCGTCACCAGCGTGCCGCTGCCCAGCATCGGCCTGAAGCTCGGCGGCAACCCGGTGACCGAGGTCTACCCCTTCGCCCCGCTGGCCCGCGGCCAGTCCCTCGCGGTCGCCATCTCGACGTACCGGGGACAGGTCCACTACGGCCTCGTCGCCGACGCGGAAGCGGTGCCTGACCTGGACCGGTTCGCCCGGGCGCTGACCGAGGAGGTGAAGGAACTGCTGACCGCCTGCGGTGCTTGATCGTTTCCGGATTGCGGGCCGGGCCCGGCACTGAAGTAAAATTCCGCGTTCGGCAAGCGGACGCGGCACAGCGCCGCACGGGTGACCAGGGAAACGGCAGCGCGATGACGGTGACAGAGGACGGCTCGACGACGACCATGGACGAGGTCGTGCGCGAGCCCGGTGACGAGGTCGTGCACGGCCCCGGCATCGACCCGGAGCGGCTGGCCGTCTGCCTCAGCGTGCTCGACGAGCTCGAGAAGCTGGAGGTCGACCACCCGGACGCGATCGCCGTGCGCCGGGCCACCGCCGGGATCTACCGCACCGTGAAGCAGCGCCGCCGACAGGAGCGCCGGGCCGCCAAGACCGCCCACGACAAGGCGGTCACGGAGGCCACGGCGACCGGCTCCGCCCAGCGCATCGACGACGAGACCGAAGGCATCCTCCCGTCGTCGGTCACCGAGGAGGGCAGGATCGCGGGGATACTCCAGCGCCCGCGCTCCTGCTACACCTGCAAGACCCGGTACGTCGAGGTCGACTACTTCTACCACCAGCTCTGTCCGGACTGCGCCGCCCTGAACCGCACCAAGCGCGACGTCCGCGCCGACCTCAACGGCAAGCGTGCCCTGCTCACCGGCGGCCGCGCCAAGATCGGCATGTACATCGCGCTGAGGCTGCTGCGCGACGGCGCCCACACCACGATCACCACGCGCTTCCCGAAGGACGCCATCCGCCGCTTCAAGGCCATGGACGACTCCGGGGACTGGATCCACCGCCTGGAGGTCGTCGGCATAGACCTGCGGGACCCGGCGCAGGCCGTGGCCCTCGCCGAGCAGGTCACCGAGGCGGGCCCGCTCGACATCCTCGTCAACAACGCGACACAGACCGTGCGCCGGCTGCCCTCCGCCTACGCCGCCCTGGTCGACGGCGAGAGCGCCCCGCTGCCCGCCGGTGAACTCCCCGCCCACCACGTCATCGGCGCCTTCGGCTCCGGCGCGGTCGACGGACTCGCCTCCCTGCCCGCCGGGATCTCCGGCCTCGACGCGCAGCAGGTCGCCGACCTCGCCCTGGTCGCGGGCAACGCCAGCGTGGCCCGGCACCTCGACGGCACCGCCATCGACGCGGGTGGCCTCGTCCCCGACGTCGTCGACAGCAACACCTGGGTCCAGACCATCGAGCAGATCTCGCCGGTGGAGCTCCTCGAAACCCAGCTGTGCAACTACACGGCACCGTTCATCCTGATCAGCGCACTGCGCCCGGCCATGGCCGACGCCGCGAAGAAGGCCAGGAGCGGACGCGCCTACGTCGTGAACGTCTCGGCGATGGAGGGCGTCTTCGGCCGCGGTTACAAGGGAGCGGGCCACCCCAACACCAACGCCGCCAAGGCCGCCATGAACATGGTCACGCGGACCAGCGCCCAGGAGATGTTCCAGACCGACGGCATCCTCATGACCTCCGTCGACACCGGCTGGATCACCGACGAGCGCCCCCACTTCGACAAGCTCCGCCTCGCCGAGGAGGGCTTCCACGCCCCCCTCGACCTGGTCGACGGCGCGGCCCGCGTCTACGACCCGATCGTGCGCGGTGAGGACGGCGAGGACGTGTACGGGGTCTTCCTGAAGGACTACGCGCCCGGCAAGTGGTGAGCCGGCGGCTCTGACGTGTGGGCCGCCGCCGAGGGGGGAACCCGGGGGCCGGATAGTTCCCCGCGCCAGGAGTGGTCATGGCCCGTCCGCACAGCATCGATCCGCGCGCCTTCAACGATCCGCGCAACCACTACCCCACGGACGAGGAGTTCTACGCGAGCGACCGTCCGGTCCAGCACGAGCTCCCGGAGGACCGGCCCCGCGGCGGTGCCTCCGATCCGATCAGGCACCCCTGGAGCTGGGGCATGATCGCGTTCGTCGTCTTCGTGGGCCTGATCGTCCTCATGGGCATCGCCCTGTTCCCGTGACGCGGTCATGAGTGCGGCGGCGCGCCCGACCGCAGCCGGTCATGGACGGCGTACCCGCCCGGGTGCGCCGCCCGCACCCGCGTGCCCCCGTCCACCAGCAGATCCGCCCCGGTGATCCACTCGGTCGCGTCGGAGGCGAGCCACACCACCGCCCGCGCGACGTCCTCGGGCTCGCCGATCCGCCCCAACGGCAGCTCGACGGGACCCTTCTCCCACACGAACCGCGCCATCTCCGTCCGCACGAGACCGGGGGAGACGGAGTTCACCCGCACCCTCGGCGCCAGCTCGCCCGCCAGCTGCTGGGTGAGGTGAACCAGCGCCGCCTTGCTGGTGCCGTACGCGCCGACATTCGGCCCCACGTGCCCGGCGCCCTCCGTGCAGACGTTGACCACCGACCCGCCGTGCTCCCGCATCCACCCGCGCCACGCCGCCTGCACCAGTCGCAGCGGCGCCTCGACATTGACGGTGAAGGCCTCGCGCCACGCGTCGGGATCGACCTCCATGAGGGGGCCGTACGGCTGATTCGTCGCCGCGTTGTTGACCACGACGTCGAGCCGGCCGAACTCACGCAGGGCGAGGTCCACGAGGGCGCGCGGATGGGCGGGGTCGGCGACGCTGCCCGCGAGCCCGATGCCGCCGAGGTCGGCGGCGGCCCGCCGGACGTCCTCCCGGTCCCTGGCCGTGACACACACCAGCGCGCCGGCGTCGGCCAGTTGCCGGGCCACCTCGCGCCCGATCCCGCGGGTGCCGCCGGTCACGAGGGCGGCCCTGCCGTGCAGTCCGTACGACGACGTCATCGCCGTACCGTCTCATGACGGACCGTCAGTCGACAGTCTCCAGACGGGAGTTGCGTGCCGCGACCAGCTCCAGGACGGCACGCCAGTCCTCCAGGACGCCGGCGTCGAACCGGGCCGTCAGGCTCTCCTCGCCTGCCAGGCGCAGCAGGTCGTCGTCGGGGGCGGGGCCGTGGCGGCGTACCAGGCGGTGGACCCGTTCACCGAGCAGGGTGCGGAAGACCTCGGCCCTCTGTCCGGTGCCCAGCATCAGACCCGCCACCTGGAGTTCCTTGTCGGCGGGACGACTGCGGCGCAGCAGTGCGGCGGTCCGCAGGGCGTGTTCGCCGCCGCACGCGTGCAGCAGCTCCATCAGCTCGTCGACACTGCGCAGTTCCATCCGTGAGACCTCCCGCCGGGCCGGCCGTTGCCATGGGGCAGCGCATCATGAGTGCCTTGCGATTCGGCCAACGGGACTTGAACTGCGCGACCCCGATGGCTCGGAGGGTCGGTCGAGCCGTAGGCCGATCGAGTGACTTCAGAAAGGCACATCAACTGACAAATCATGCGAAACCTGGCCGGAAAAGTCACAGTGAATTGCAATGGTTACACCTTGTTTTCACCCCCTATCGAGCGGACCCCCGCTCATCTGGTTAATCTGTAGCCGACGGACGGCAGTACGGGGTCCCACCCACACCCACAGTCCGTCCCGGGACAAGCCGGTCACCACGGCCTGCTCTCATATGAGTTGCACGGCGCCACCGCGTCCGAACCGATCTCGACCCAGACCCGAGCGGACGTCCAGGCACCGACCGTAGGTTGCACAGGTAGTCCCGAGGGTGAGCCCGACACATAAGGAGTGCGCGGTGACACCGGAGAAGACGAATCGCGAACAGCGCCCCAAGGAACGCCCGGAGCGCGCGGGCCGACGGCCCGGAGACATCGGCAGCCTCGACGTGTGGGCGCGTTCCGCCCCCATCCGTCTCGCGGGTTACGAGGACGACCTCGCCGAGCCCCACATCCTGCCCAGCGTGGACTGACGGCAGGACCTTCGCGATCGCCGACGGCATGGGCGTGCGAGACTCACGCCCATGCTGATCAGAGAAGCCGTGGCCGACGACTGGCCGCGGATCTGGCCGTTCTGGCACCGGATCGTGGC
Organism: Streptomyces sp. NPDC005402; assembly: GCF_040606575.1. Lineage (NCBI taxonomy): Bacteria > Bacillati > Actinomycetota > Actinomycetes > Kitasatosporales > Streptomycetaceae > Streptomyces > Streptomyces sp. NPDC005402. Next base: position 80,685 of record NZ_JBEXFB010000008.1, on the reverse strand, counting down.
CGCGGGCGAGACCTACGCCTGGGACCCCGACACCTCCGAAGAAGCTGCGCGCGCCCTGTGGATGCACCCGGCCAAGCGCGTCCACGTCGTCGAGGACGAGAGCGGCGCCCTCGTCGCCTCGGCCTATGTCACCCCCAACTACGGCGGTCCGGCCGCCCGGATCGCCAACGCCGGCTTCATGGTCGACCCCGACCAGGGCGGCCGCGGCATCGGCCGCGCCCTCGCCGAGCACGTCCTGGCCACCGCCGCGGCGGACGGCTACCGGGGCATGGTGTTCAACGCCGTCGTCGAGACCAACCCGGCCGTGAAGCTGTGGACCTCGCTCGGCTTCACGATCCTCGGCACCGTGCCGGACGCCTTCGAACACCCCCGGCACGGGTGGGTCGGCTTGCACATCATGTACAAGGCCCTTCAGCCCGTTTTGAAGGACCGGCGATAGGCATCGAGCGTGGGGGAGGATGCAAAGCCGGCGCAGGTCGACGTGATCATGGACCTCCACGCTCAGTGATCATGGAGGGCGGCGGCCGTGCCCGTGCTCGTGACCTGCGGCTGCAGCCGCTGTCTCACGCTGGGGCCCGGGCGGCCGTGCTCACACTCGTGACCCGGATGCACCCGGCTGCCCTCGCGCCACCACAAGTAGCGCCGCGCCCTCACGCCTGTTGAAGAGTTCGCGCTTCAGCACCCTTCGGCGATCCCGCCCCCGAGCACGATGACGAAGCCGACACCTGACAAACCCCCTCCCCGGTCGGCCCCTCCGTCTGACGCCCCGGCGGGATGCACACCTGCGACACCCGAGCCGTCATGACGGTCCGAGTCGCAGAGCCCCGGACGGCTCTCCCGGTGAGCGCCGCGGGACATGTCGATCTAGCCTCCGAAATGAGCGCTTGGTGATCTTTGACGGTGCGCTCTACTCGATTCCAGGAGGAAGCATGCGCAAGCTTCACAAGGCCGCTGTCGCGGTCGCCATCATCAGTGGCTTCAGCCTCATGGGCGCCGGCCCTGCCACCGCCCGGGCTGCGGGAGGCTCTGACGGCGGGTGCAGGTCCCACGACCTGAACATCGACATCCTCGGCGAAGTGGGCGTACTCAACGGCCTCGGCGGCAACCTGCTCAACGGCGAGGGCAGCCCGGGTGGACAGAGCACCGACATCGGTTCCGACTGCGGTCACGGCTGGTAACCCCGGCCCGTGACGTACTGAACCGGATCCCGCCGCCCGGGCCCGGAGCCCCTGCACCCGCCGGCCGTCAGTGGCGGCTTGCGTTCCTTGCGAAGTGAGGCCGGAGGCCCCGGAACGCGATCGGTCCGGGGCCCTCTGCTCGTCGCCCCCGGCAGAGGTCGTCCGGCGGCACCCGTGGCTGAAGTTGTCGAACACGCCACTTGAGATGATCTGTCCGGCCCTCCAGGCCCGGTGTTCAGTCGAGCGGCGCCGTCCGCCGCCACGGCTGCCGCCGCTCCAGTTCCTCCGCGACCTCCAGCAGCACCGTCTCCGACCCGGGCCGGGCCACCAGTTGTACGGCGGTGGGGGCGCCCGAGGGCAGGGCGCCGAGCGGGACCGACATGGCCGGCCAGCCGGTGAGGTTCCACGGCGGGGTCAGCGGCGAGTAGTTGGTGTTGACGAGGACGTTGCGCAGCCAGCCCCGCTCGTGCCAGGCCTCGGCCCTGGGGGAGCGGCGGGCCAGCGCCGGGAGCAGCAGCACGTCGTGCTCGGCGAAGAACGGCTCCAGGCGCTCGCGCAGTTCCTGCCGGGCCTTCCCCTTCTGGACGCCCTTGACGAAGCGCCGGCCGATCGTCGCGTGCACCCGGGTGCGCCGGGCCAGCAGCCGGGGGTCCAGCCCCTGCGCGTCCACCGAGGTGCCCGCCGTCCAGGTGGCCAGCGAGGTGAGGCCCAACGACAGCGGGTACGCCGGGTCGGCGCGCCGCACCTGATGCCCCGCCTTGATCAGCAGTCCGGCCGCCTCGCGGACCGCGTTCGTATACGGCGCGCTGATCGTGACTCCGGCGAGCGGACTGCGCAGCGACACGGCGACGTCGAGCGTGGCGGGCGCGTCCCGTCGTACGAACTCGGTGCCGGCGATGACCGAAAGCAGCAGGCGGGCGTCCTCGACCGTGGTCGCGAGGGGACCGTTCTCGGACATGCCGAACCAGTCGCCGTCACTGATGCCGGCCGGCACCACCCCCGAGCCGGGCTTCAGCGTGACGAGCCCGCAGTTGGCTGCGGGGATGCGCAGGGAGCCCATGCCGTCGTTGCCGAGGGCGACCGGGACCAGGCCCGCGGCGACCGCGGCTGCGCTGCCACCGGACGAGCCGCCCGCCGTGCGCGAGGTGTCCCAGGGGTTGCGGGCGGTGCCGTGGACGCCCTCCGTGGTACCGAAGACGCACAGCTCCGGGACGTTCGTCAGCCCCACGACCACCGCGCCCGCGGCCCGCAGTCGGGCCACGACCTCATGATCGGCCCCGGCGGGCGTGTCCGGGGTCGCGGCGGTGCCGACGCGGTTGGTCTCGCCGCGCACGGCGAGGTTGTCCTTGACCGCCACGGGCACACCGGCCAGAGGGAGTTCGCCGAGATCGCCCCGGGAGCCCACCTCGTCGGCCTCCGCCAGTGCCGCCTCGGCGCGCACCAGCCGGAACGCCCCGACCCGTCCGTCGAGCTTCTCGATCCGCGCGAGGTGCTCGGCCACCACCTCCCGGGGCGTGGCCCGCTTCTCGCGGACGGCGGCGGCGATCTCGGCGGCGGTACGGCCGACCCAGCTGGTCACGTGCGCTCCTCGGGGCTACTGGCGAGTACGTAGGGAGAACTCTGCCCGGCGGCGGACGTCACGTCGAGAGCGCTCGCGCTTGGACATTCGGACCGGTCTTCTTGGACTTTTCGCGACGGGCGAGGCCGTGTGAGGGGCGCCGACCAGCAGGTCATCCGATCTCTCGATCAACTCACGGCCGATTAAGCCCCGTTGACAGCCCCTCTGGTGACCTCAATTATCAGCCATCCGATGAATAGGGAGTCGCTCATGAGGAAACGGCTGAGATTCGCCGCCGTCGTGGCGCTGCTGACGTTGCTCCTGGCACCCGTCCCGGCGGTAGCCCGTTCCGAGGAGGGGACGCCCGTCACGGTGCCCGCCCTGCCCCGGTGGACTCCGGAGCCGGGCGCCTATGTCCACCGGCTCGGGGCCCGGCTGGTCGCGGACGATCCGGCCGAACGCCGGGTCGCCGACACCCTGGCCGCCGACCTGCGGGCGGCAGGCCACGGCTCGGTCCCCGTCGTACGCGGCGGAGCCCGGAAAGGTGACATCGTTGTCGACGTCAGGCCGTCCCGGAGCTCCCTGGGCGCCGAGGGCTACGAACTCCGCGCCGGCACCCACCTGTCGATCACCGGAGCGACCGAGACCGGAGCCTTCTACGGCACCCGGACCCTGCTCCAGCTCCTCGCGCAGGGCGACCGCATCCCCGCCGGACGCACGGTCGACGTGCCGCGTTACCAGGAGCGGGGCGTCGGCGTGTGCGCCTGCTACATCCACATCTCACTGCCCTGGCTGGAGAACCTCGTCCGCGAGATGGCCTACAACAAGCTCAACCAGCTGCTCGTGGAACTGAAGGTCAAGAGCGACGCCCACCCCGAGGCGAACACCTGGGGCTACTACACCAGGGACGAGATACGGCAGCTCGTCGCACTCGGCGACAAGTACCACGTCGAGGTCATCCCCGAGATCAACTCCCCCGGGCACATGGACCCGTGGATCGAGAACCGCCCGGACCTCCAGCTGACCGACTCCGACGGCAACAAGCAGCCCTCACGCCTCGACATCACCCAGCAGGCGGCCTTCGACTACTACACGAGCCTGATGGACGAGTACGCCCAGGTCTTCACCTCGAAGTCCTGGCACATGGGTGCCGACGAGTACATGCTCGGCTCCGACTTCGCGAAGTACCCGCAGATCCTCAAGTACGCCCGGAACAGGTACGGTTCGGGCGCCACCCCGCAGGACGCCTTCGTCGACTTCGTCAACCGCGTCCACGACCACGCGGCGGGCAGGGGAGTGCGGCTGCGCATCTGGAACGATGGGCTGACCGGCGCCAACACCGTGCCGGTCGACAAGGACACCACGGTCGAGCACTGGCTGAACGTGGCGGTCAAGCCCAGCGGGCTCATCGCGCAGGGCTACTCGCTGATGAACTCCTCCTATTCGCTCTATCTCATCCGCGGCGGCTTCCACAGCGACACCGAGTCGCTGTACGACCAGAGTTGGGACCCGCGCAGCTTCGAGGGCGAGAAGCTGACCTCCTCCCGGGGTGTCACGGGCGCGAAGATCAGCCTGTGGCCGGACAACGGACGCGGCGAGACCGAGAACGAGGTCGCCGTACGGCTCTGGCCCGCACTGCGGCACATCGCCCAGGCCACCTGGGGTGATCCGCATCCCGACGCGACCTACGCCGCGTTCATGGCACGCGGCACTGCGGTGGGGCACGCGCCCGGCCTGCGGGACCTGACCCGGGTGCCGGTGGCGGACGGCACGTACACCTTCGGGCGGTCCTTCACGGCCTCGGTGCAGCGCACGGCGGACGGCTACGCGACCCTCCGTTCGGCGGCCGGCTGCCTCGCGATCAGCACAGGGAAGCTCACCCTGAACGTGCCGCTGCAGCCCGGAGTCGAGGCGACCTGGGACACCTGCGATACGACCAGCACCTTGCAGCGCTGGGTGCTGGAGCCCGTGGCGGGCGGCTACCGGCTCGTCAACGCGATCACCCGGATGGCGCTCACCATCACGGACGACAACCGGATCGTGCAGTACCCGGCCGACCAACGCACCCCCGCAGTCTGGCACCTGAGCTGAGGAGCACCCCATGTCCGTCTCCAGACGCCTCTTCGTCACCGCCGCCGCCGGCCTCGCCGTGACCGGCGTTCCAGGCCCGGCGGTGGCCATGGCAGGTGACCGCCGCTACCGCATCCCCGTCTCGCCGGACGACACCGAGACCGACCTCGTCCGCAAGGCGTCCCAAGTCCGGCCCACCGCACGGCAGATCGCCTGGCAGAGCCTGGAACGGACCGCGTTCCTGCACTTCGGCGTGAACACCTTCACCGGCCTGGAGTGGGGCACCGGCGACGAGGACCCCGACGTCTTCCAGCCCGCCGCGCTGGACACCGACCAGTGGGCGGCGGCCCTGAAGGACGGCGGCTTCAAGCTGGCCATCCTCACCGTCAAGCACCACGACGGCTTCGTCCTCCACCCCTCCCGCTACACCGACCACTCGGTGGCATCGAGCAGTTGGCGGGGCGGCCGGGGTGACGTGCTGCGTTCCTTCGCCGACTCCATGCGGCGGTACGGCCTCAAGGTCGGCGTCTACATCTCGCCCGCCGACGAGAACCAGTACCTCCACGGCGTGTACGCCAACGGCAGCGCCCGGTCCGTGCGGACCGTCCCCACCCTGGTCGAGGACGACGACCGGTCCCCGGACCGCTTCTTCACCCTCCCCGCGACCGACTACGGCGCCCACATGCTCAACACCCTCTACGAGGTGCTCACCGAGTACGGGCCCGTCGACGAGGTGTGGTTCGACGGCGCCCAGGGGCACATCCCGCCCGACAAGGTGGAGAGCTACGACTGGGACAGCTGGTACACCCTGGTGCGGGCCCTCGCCCCGGACGCGGCGATCGCCGTCACCGGTCCCGACCTGCGCTGGGTCGGCAACGAGAGCGGCATCGCGCGCGAGGACGAGTGGAGCGTCATCCCGGTCAAGGAGAACCAGTACGGCCGCACCGACTGGGCCTTGTCCTACGACACCCCGGACGAGGGCAGTCGCACCGCCCTGGTGAAGGCGCGGCCCGCGACGGACTACCTCCAGTGGTGGCCCGCCGAGTGCGACGTCTCCATCCGCGACGGCTGGTTCTACCACCCGGACCAACAGCCCAAGTCGGTCGACTACTTGACCGAGATCTACTTCGGTTCGGTGGGCCGCAACGCGGTACTCCTGCTGAACGTCCCACCGGACACCGACGGGCTCCTGCACCCCACGGACGTCGTCCGACTGCGCGAGTTCCGTGAGCGCATCGACCGCGAGCTGCCCCGCGATCTGGCCCAGGGCGCTCGCAGGACCACGGCGCCGGACCGCGTGACGCTGGACCTGGGCTTTGAGACGGAGGTCGACCGCATCCGCCTCGCGGAGGACATCCGGCACGGCCAGCAGGTGGAGAGCTTCGTCGTCGAGGCCTTCCGTGACGGTACCTGGACGGAGATCACGGGCGCCGGCACCATCGGCGCGAGCCGCATCCTGCTGCTGCCGACTCCGGTGCGGGCCCGGAGATGGCGGCTGCGGGTGACGCGGGCCCGAGGTGCTGTACGGATGGCGGAGTTCGGGTTGTACCGGTCCCAGGTCTGAAAGAGGGCGTGGCCACCAGGTATCCGGCGTCCTGGTGGCCACCGACGCTTCACGTCCCCCAGGTCTCAAGCGCCCCGCGCCACCCCCGTGCTGTCCCGCACGATCAACCGCGGCACCGGTACCCTCACGGTCCGTGCCGGGCCGCCGTCCAGGAGGGCGGTCAGTTCCGTGGCCGCCGTGCGGCCGAACTGGACGCTGTCCCGGGACAGGGCCGACAGCCAGGGCTTGACCATGCGGCACAGGGCCGAGTCCTCCCAGGCCACCACCGACACGTCCCCGGGGACCGAGTGGCCCAGCTCGGTCGCGGCGGCGACTCCGGCGAGGGCCATCACGTCGTTGTCGTAGATCAGCGCGGTCGGGGGAGCGGACGCCTCCAGGACCCGGCGGGTCACGGCCGCGCCCGCCGCGTCGGAGTAGTCGGTGGTCACCGACTTCACCCCGGTCAGCCCCCGACGCTCGGCCTCCGCGCGCAGGGTGCGGACACGGCGCTCGGTGTGGGCGAGCCCGGGCAGGCCCGCGATGTGCACGATCCGGCGGTGGCCGAGCGCGTACAGCTCGTCCACGACCGCGGCCATCGCGCCCGCGTCGTCCGCCCAGACGGTCGACAGCCCAGGGTGGCGCTCGTCGGGGGCGCCGCCGATCACCACGCCGGGCAGGCCCAGTTCGTCGAGGACTCCGGCGCGGGGGTCGTCCGTTCGCGGGTCGACCACCAACACGCCGTCCACCCGGTGCTCGGCCCACCAGCGCCGGTACACCGCGCACTCGTCCTCGACGTCCTCCACCACCTGGAACAGCAGCCCGAGATGACGCTCCGCCAGCACCTCCTGTATCCCCGAGACGAGTTGGAGGAAGAAGGAGTCGACGCCGAGCGTCTCGGCCGGGCGGGCCAGGACGAAGCCGACCGTGGCGGCGCCCTCGCCGGACAGTGCCCGGGCGGCGGTGCTGGGACGCCAGCCGAGTTCCTCGGCGACCTGTCGCACCCGGTCGCGGGTGTCCTCGGAGACTCCGGGCCGACCGTTCAGCGCGAAGGAGACCGCGCTCTGGGAGACCCCGGCCTGCCGCGCGATGTCCTTCATCGTGGGCCTGCGGACCGGCGACCGCTTGCCTGACACGGTGTTTCTCCATTCCCCGGGCGGTACGTCGGGACAGTATGCACTAATGCGGTTCAGCTGCGTCAACCTAATGCGCATTAGTCACTAAACAAATTAGCTGTGCGAGATGCATTGACGGGCCCGTGGAGCGGCGTGCAAGGTCTCCGTCGTTGACCAACTCCGCCGCAAAGGAGAACGGTTCGCCGTGGCCATTTCCCGCAGAACCTTCGCTGCCGCCGCCGTCTGTGCCGTCCTGCCGCTCAGCGGCTGCGGCTCCGGCGACGACGGCGGTTCGAGTGACGCCTCCGGCAAGATCGAGGGCGACATCACCTTCCAGACCTGGAATCTCCGGGCGAACTTCAAGGACTACTTCGAGGGCGTGATCACCGACTTCGAGAAGAAGTACCCCGGCACGAAGGTGAAGTGGATCGACCAGCCCGCCGAGGGCTACGCCGACAAGATCAGCGCCGATGCCGCGGGTGGCACCCTGCCCGACGTCGTCAACGTCTCCCCGGACCTGGTCGCGCCCCTCGCCAAGGCCGGCCTCGCGCTCGACCTCGACAAGGCGGCCGGACAGTACAAGAAGGAGTACCTGGACGGCGCCTGGGCCAGCCACCGGATACCGGGCATGACCGGCACGTACGCCTTCCCCTGGTACCTCAACACCGGCCCGCTCTTCTACAACAAGTCGCTCTTCAAGGAGGCCGGGCTCGACCCCGACCAGCCGCCGAAGACGTACGACGACCTCTTCACCGACGCCCTGGAACTGGCGAAGAAGAGCGACGGCGAGGTCGCCACCCTCGCCAACGTGCCCACCATCGAGGACTTCGGCCGCTACGGCGTCCAGCTCATGAACTCCGGCGGCACCGCCTTCGCCTTCAACGACGCCAAGGGGGTCGAACTGCTCACCAAGTACAAGGAGTTGTACGACGCCAAGGCACTCGATCCGCAGGCGCTGACCGCCACGCCCGAGTCCTCCGGCAAGAAGTTCCTCACCGGGGCCGTCGCCATGAACCCCGGCAGCGCCCTCGACCTCGGCAACTTCAAGAAGCAGGCGCCGAACCTGTACAAGAACATCGGCATCACCGACCAGATCACCAGCACCGGCCACGTCAACATGTACGTGATGGGCGTGATGGTGAACGCGCAGACCAAGAAGAAGGCCGCCTCGGTCGCCTTCGCGCACTACGTCACCGACGCCGAGCACCAGATGTCCTTCGCGAAGAAGGTCGCCATCTTCCCGAGCACCGCGGGATCACTGGATGACCCGTACTTCACCAAGGAGGACGGCACGGACGAGACGCGAGTGCGGATCGCCGCCGCCAAGTCCCTGAAGAACGCGGTCAATTACACGCCCGTGCTGTTCAGCGAACAGATGAAGACGGCACTGCGCAACGAGGTCGCGAAGGCGTTGCAAGGCAAGGAGAGCCCCAAGGAAGCTCTCGACAACGCTGTCAAGGCCTGCGACACGCTGCTCCGGCAGCAGGGATAGCCATGTCGTCGTCCACCGTGTCCCGGGTGCGGCGCGAGAGCCGCGCGCCCGACGTGCGTGGCCTGCGGCGCGTGCGGCGCCAACTGCCGCTGAGTCCCTGGCTGTTCGCTGCGCCCGGTCTGCTGGTCATCGGCGCGTTCATCCTGTACCCGTTCGTCTCCACACTGGTCAACGCCTTCACCGACAAACGCACCCTGATCCCGGGCGAGTTCGTGGGCCTGGCGAACTTCCGTGAACTGCTGCACGACGACATGTTCTGGATCGGCCTGCGCAGCAGCACGCTGTACGTCCTCGGAGTCGTGCCCGCGCTGGTGATCCTGCCGCTGCTGCTCGCCCTGCTGGTCCAGAAGAACATTCCCGGCATCACCTTCTTCCGGTCCGCGTTCTACACCCCGGTCGTCGCGTCGATCGTCGTGGTCGGACTCATCTGGGTGTGGCTCCTCGACGAACGCGGCCTGATCAACTCGCTGTTGGAGAGCGTCGGGGCCGACCGGATCGGCTTCCTGAGCGACCAGTGGCTGCTCCTGCTGAGCGCCATGGCCGTCACGGTGTGGAAGGGCCTCGGCTACTACATGATCATTTACCTGGCGGCGCTGGCCAACGTGCCGCGTGAGCTGCACGAGGCCGCGGCTGTGGACGGGGCCGGGGCCGTCCGGCGGTTCGTCACGGTGACGGTGCCCGCCGTCCGTTCGACCATGGCACTCGTGGGGGCGCTGTCCTCGGTCGCCGCCTTCAAGGTGTTCTCCGAGGTCTATCTGATGGCGGGCCCGAGCGGGGGACCGGCCGGTGAGGACACCACGCTCGTGATGCTCGTCCAGCGCACCGGCACCGGCCTCACGGGCCGCGTCGGGTACGCTTCCGCGATCTCGGTCGTCGTCTTCGTCGTCACCGTCGCACTGATGCTGCTCGTGCTGCGCGCCGACCGGAGGGCGGAGACGTGACCCGGGTACGCAAGCGCGAACTGGTGCTGCGTTACGTCCTGTTGCTCGCCGTCCTCGCCCTGACCGTCGGCCCCTTCCTCTGGCAGCTGTCGACCTCGCTCAAGGGCCCCACGGAGGACATCTACAGCTCACCGCCGTCCTTCCTGCCCGAGCATCCGACCCTCCACAACTACGAGCGGGTCGCCGACACCATCCCCGTCTGGGACTACGCACTCAACTCGCTGAAGGTCGCCACCGCCAACGTCGTGACCAACTGCGCCGGTTCGGCTCTCGCCGGATACGCCCTGGCCCGGCTGCGCTACCGGGGCCGCCGCGCGGCCACGCTCGCCTTCGTCCTGGCGATGCTCGTGCCGGTGGAGGGCATCATCATCGCCCAGTTCACCACCATGCGGGAGCTCGGCCTCAACAACACCCTGGTCGGCGTGGTCCTGCCGGGCTGCATCGGCGCGATGAACGTCCTGCTGATGCGCAACGCCTTCCTCAACCTGCCCTACGAGATCGAGGAGGCGGCCTACGTCGACGGCGCCAACGTCTGGCAGCGGTTCCTCAGGATCGCACTGCCGTCCGTGAAGGGGACGGTGGCCGTCGTGGCGATCTTCGCCTTCATGGGCGCCTGGGACGACTTCCTGTGGCCGCTGATCGTGCTGAGCGACCCGTCGAAGTTCACCCTCACCATCGGCCTCAACTATCTGCACGGCACCTTCGCAGGCGACGAACGGCTCGTCGCCGCGGGCACGGTCATCGCCGTCGCTCCGCTGATCGCCCTCTTCGCCGGCCTCCAGCGGTACTTCTTCCGCGGGGTGGGCGAGGGAGCGGTGAAGGGCTGAATCCCCCGCTTCGCGTCTGACAAGGACTCCGCATGCCTGCTGCCGTGCGCTTCGGCGTCAACTACACCCCGAGCGTCGGATGGTTCCACCACTGGCTCGACTTCGACCTCGACTCCGTCCGCGCCGACCTGGACTCGATCGCCGCCCTGGGCCTCGACCACATCCGGGTCTTCCCGCTCTGGCCGTACTTCCAGCCGAACCGCACCCTGATCCGGAAGCGGGCCGTCTCAGACCTCGTCCGGCTCGTCGACGCCGCCGCCGAACGCGGTCTCGACGTCAACGTCGACGGTCTGCAAGGACACTTGAGCAGCTTCGACTTCCTGCCCGCCTGGACCCGGACCTGGCACCGGCGCAACCTCTTCACCGACCCGGAGGTCGTCGAGGGCCAGGCCGCCTACCTGCGCACGCTGGCGGCGGCCCTGGCGGACCGGCCCAACTTCCTCGGCATGACCCTCGGCAACGAGGTCAACCAGTTCTCCGCGGGCCCCCATCCCGATCCGGACCGGGCCACGTCCGAGCAGATCGACGCCTGGCTCACCCGTATGCTCGCGGCCTGCGAGGAGGGCGCCCCCGGCCGGCTGCACCTGCACGCCGAGTACGACGCCACCTGGTACCAGGACGACCAGCCCTTCACCCCCGCCCAGGCCGCCCGCCACGGCAGGGTCACCGCCGTGCACTCCTGGGTGTTCAACGGCACCGCCCAGCGCCACGGCCGCACCTCGATCCCGGCCGAGCACCACGCCGCCTACCTCGTCGAGCTCAGCAAGGCCTGGTCCGACGACCCGCACCGGCCGGTCTGGCTCCAGGAGGTCGGCGCCCCCGCGCCGCTGGTGCCGCCCGAGCACGCCGCCGCCTTCACCGAGGCCACCGTGGCGAACGCCCTGGACTGCCCCGGCCTGTGGGGCATCACCTGGTGGTGCTCCCACGACGTGTCCCGGGACCTCGCCGACTTCCCCGAACTCGAGTACGGCCTCGGCCTGTTGACCAACGGCCGCAAGCCGAAGGACACGGCCCGGGTGCTGGAGCGGGCGGCGCGTGCGGGTGCGGACGCACCTGAAAGCCGTACGACAGCCCTGGTCGTCCCCGCCGACCCCGCCTCCCGCTCGCTGTGCGCGCCCGGCGGGCCCGTCTTCGACGCCTGGTTCCGGCTGGTCGCCGACGGCGTCCGCCCCACCACCGTCCTCGACACCCGTGCCGCCGACCAGGACCACCTGTCCGCGCGGGGCATCACCGAGGTCGTCACGTCCGATCAGGTACTCCCATCCCGCGAGGAACACTAGGAGGCACCCGCTCGTGAACCCCACCAGACGCACGGTCCTGCTCGCCGCGACCGCGACGGCGCTGCTCCCCGCACTCCCGGTGCAGGCAGCGACGGCCACCGCCCTCCAGCCGTACGCCACCTACTGGTACCCGGACTCCCTGCCCTCCGGCAGCCCGGGCACCGGTATCACCTGGCGCAGCCTCAAGGCCTGGCGGGCGGCCGACGACGCCGACCTCGCCTTCAACGCGGCCTCCGTACCGCTCGCCGCCCGCTTCACCCCGACCCCCGCGAACACGACGGCACGCGTCGACCAGGCGCGCATCCAGTCGCTGGTCTCCTTCGGGCCCACGGCCGGCAACCCCTCGCAGGGCTCGGCGACGTCCGACTACTACGCCTTCGGGCACTGGGCCTACGTCGACGAACTCGTCTTCTGGGGCGGCTCGTCCGGCGAGGGGCTGATCCTCGCACCGAACGCCCCGATCGTGGACGCCGCGCACCGCCACGGCGTGCCCGTCCTCGGCAACATCTTCCTGCCGCCGGTCGCGTACGGCGGACAGCTGCGGTGGACCCGGGACCTGGTGCAGAAGGACGCGACGGGGCGGTACCCCCTGGCGGCGCAACTCGTCGCGGTCGCCACGGCGTACGGCTTCGACGGGTGGTTCGTGAACGCGGAGACCGGGGGAGGGGACGCGGCTCTCGGGGCGAACATGCTGGGATTCGTGCGGGAGTTGCAGTCCCTCTCCGCAGCGAGGGGGCAGCGGGTCACCTGGTACGACTCGATGACCACGGGCGGGACGGTGAGCTGGCAGGGCGCCCTGAACAGCCGGAACCAGGCGTTCTTCGAGGCCGCCGACGACATGTTCGTCGACTTCCGGTGGACGACGGGCACTCTGGCGTCCTCGGGCACGCTGACCCGGCAACTGGGGCGCAGTCGCTATGAGTTGTGGGCGGGCGTGGACGTGGAGGCGGGCGGCTGGAACACGTCCGAGAACTGGGACGCGATCGCGCCCCGCGACAAGCCCCATACGACCTCGATCGGCCTGTACCGGCCCGAGTGGACCCGCAACCACCTGCCCTCGGACCAGCGCTCACCGCAGGACTTCCACGCGGCCGACGACCGCTTCTGGACGGGGAGGTCGCTCGATCCGTCCCGCCCGGACGGGACGGACACCTGGCGGGCACCCGCGGTGTCGGTCGCCGACCGGTCGACGGTGACCTCGCTGCCGTTCGCGAGCGTGTTCAACACCGGGCACGGACTGCGGTGGTACGAGAAGGGCGTTGTCACGTCGGAGGCGGCGTGGAACCACCTCGGGCTGCAGGACCGGCTGCCGTCACGGCGCTGGGTCGTGCGGACCGAAGGGACGCGGCCGGCCGTCTCCTTCGACTTCGCGGACGCCTGGCGGGGCGGCAGCAGCGTGCTGGTGGACGGTGTGCTGGACGCGCCGGTCACGGTGGATCTGTATGCCGTACGACTGCCGATCAGTGGTGACACGCTCGTCGAGGTGACCCATCGGGCGGACGAGGGCGAGGTGGGCGTCGAGCTCGCCGTGGCCACCGCCGAGCCCGGCGCGCCGGGCGCGACACCGCCGTACACCTTTCTGCCGGTGGCCGGTGGCGACGGCTGGCAGACCTCGACCGTACGGCTCACCGGGCCGGCCGGGACCGTCCACGCGCTCGGCGTGCGGCTCACCGGAACCGGCTCGCTGAAGTGGCGGCTCGGCGGACTCGCCGTGTACGACACCCCCCGCACCCCCTGCCCACCCGCCGGCCTGCGCGTCACCGCGGCCTCCGGCGGCGACCTGCGCCTCGCCTGGAACCGGGCACCCGGCGCCGTTCGCCACTACACCCTGCACCGGCTCCTGCCCGACGGCACCCGGCGCTTCCTCGGCGGCACCTGCCAGCGGGCCTACTTCGTCGGCGGCCTCCGGCCCGAACAGGACGAGCGGCAGGCGCGGTTGGAGCTGCGTGCCGTGGGGGAGCTGTACACGTCGTCCGACCCTGTGACCGTCACCCACCCCTGGTGACCCTGTGACCCACCTCTGGTAACCCCCGGAACCCTGGAGAGCACCCCGCATGCATGACGACCGCAGCCTGGTCGAGGGCCGCCTCAAGCGTGTCCTCGACGAGCGCCTCCGCCCCGCCGTGTACCCCGAGTCCGTGCCGCTGGAGGTGGTCGTGTGGCACGCGCCCGACGAACCGGTGCCCGTCGCCGAGGGCCTGGCGGCCGAGCCGGAGCCCATCGCCGTGGGCGCCCGCTGGGGCGCGCCCTGGGGCACCAGCTGGTTCCGTGTCACCGGGACCGTCCCGAAGGAGTGGGCCGGGAAGACCGTGGAGGCGCTCCTGGATCTCGGCTTCGACGAGAACATGCCCGGCTTCCAGTGCGAGGGCCTTGTCTACCGGCCCGACGGCACTCCCGTGAAGGGCCTCAACCCGCGCAACCAGTGGGTGCGGATCGGAGCGCCCGTCGAGGGCGGCGAGGAGGTGCGCCTGCACATCGAGGCCGCCTCCAACCCCGTCATCCTCGACTACCACCCCTTCCTGCCCACGAAGTTGGGCGACAAGGAGACCGCGGGCAGCGAACCGCAGTACCGGCTGGAGCGCATGGACCTCGCCGTCCTCGACGAGACGGTGTGGCAGCTGGTGATCGACCTGGAGGTCCTCGGCGAGCTGATGGCCGAGCTGCCGGTGGAGTCGGCGCGGCGCTGGGAGATCCTGCGGGCGGTGGAGAAGGCGCTGGACGCGCTGGACCTCCAGGACGTGGGCGGCACGGCGGCGCAGGCACAGGTCCGACTGGAGACGGTCCTGTCGGAGCCCGCCGCCCCCTCCGCCCACCGCATCAGTGCCGTCGGTCACGCGCACATCGACTCGGCGTGGCTGTGGCCGCTGCGCGAGACGGTCCGCAAGGTCGCGCGGACGACCTCCAACATGACCGCACTGCTCGACGACGAGCCGGAGTTCGTGTTCGCCATGTCGCAGGCCCAGCAGTGGGCCTGGGTGCGCGACCACCGGCCCGAGGTGTGGGCGCGGGTGAAGAAGGCCGTGGCCGACGGGCGGTTCGTGCCCGCCGGCGGCATGTGGGTGGAGTCGGACACCAACATGCCCGGCTCGGAGGCGATGGCCCGCCAGTTCGTGCACGGGAAGCGGTTCTTCCTCGACGAGTTCGGCATCGAGAACGAGGAGGCGTGGCTGCCCGACACGTTCGGGTTCGCGGCCGGACTGCCCCAGATCATCAAGGCGGCCGGCTCCAAGTGGCTGCTGACTCAGAAGATCTCCTGGTCGCAGACGAACAAGTTCCCGCACCACACCTTCCGGTGGGAGGGCATCGACGGCACCCGGATCTTCACGCACTTCCCGCCCGTCGACACCTACAACTGCTCCATGAAGGGCAGCGAGATCGCCCACGCGGCACGGAACTTCAAGGACAAGGGGGTGGCCCGGCACTCCCTCGCCCCCACCGGCTGGGGTGACGGAGGCGGCGGCACGACCCGCGAGGTGATCGCCAAGGCGGCCCGCCTGCGCGACCTCGAAGGGTCGGCGACCGTGGCCTGGGAGACCCCGGCGGAGTTCTTCACGAAGGCCGAGACCGAGTACCCCGAACCGCCCGTCTGGGTGGGCGAGCTGTACCTCGAACTCCACCGGGCCACCCTCACCAGCCAGGCGAAGACCAAGCAGGGCAACCGCCGCAGCGAGCACCTCCTGCGCGAGGCCGAGCTGTGGGCGGCGACGGCGGCCGTACGGACCGGTTTCCCCTATCCGTACGAGGAGTTGGACCGCATCTGGAAGACGGTGCTGCTGCACCAGTTCCACGACATCCTGCCGGGGTCCTCCATCGCGTGGGTGCACCGGGAGGCGCGGCGCACGTACGAGCGGCTCGCGGACGAGCTGAACGGCCTCATCGACGCGGCCCAGCGCGCGCTGGCGGGGGAGGGGACACGGGAACTGCTCTTCAACTCCGCCCCCCATGCCCGTGGCGGAGTCGCGGCGGGCGGCGCCGGAACCGCGGTCGTCGAGGGCCGGACGACGGTGACCGAGAGTTCCGGCGGCGGGCACGTCCTGGACAACGGCATCCTGCGGATCCGGATCGACACGCGGGGCCTGGTCGTCTCCGCGTACGACATCGAGGCCGACCGGGAGACCGTCGCACCGGGGCAGGCGGCCAACCTCCTCCAACTCCACCCGGACTTCCCGAACATGTGGGACGCGTGGGACGTGGACGAGTTCTACCGCCACACGGTCACGGATCTCACCGACGTGGACGAGATCACCCCCGAGGGGCACGGGGTGCGGATCACGAGGGCCTTCGGTGCCTCCCGTGTCACCCAGGTCCTGTCGCTGGCTCCGGGGGAGCGGCGGTTGCTGGTGGACACGGAGGTCGACTGGCACGAGACGGAGAAGTTCCTGAAGCTCGCCTTCCCGCTCGACGTGCACGCCGAACGGTACGCGTCGGAGACACAGTTCGGGCACTTCCACCGGCCCACGCACACCAACACCTCATGGGAGGCAGCCAAGTTCGAGGCCTGCAACCACCGTTTCGTGCACCTGGAGGAACCCGGCTGGGGCGTGGCGATCGTCAACGACTCGACGTACGGCCACGATGTGACGCGAACCGTGCGTACGGACGGCGACCGGGGCACGACCACGACGGTCCGGGCCTCGCTGCTGCGTGCCCCGCGTTTCCCCGACCCGGAGACCGACCAGGGCGTCCACCGCTTCCGGCACGCGCTGGTGCCGGGGGCGGGGATCGGGGACGCGGTGCGGGAGGGGTGGCGGATCAATCTGCCGGAGCGGTCCGTGCGGGGTGCGCAGGAGGTCGCCCCGCTGGTGACCGTCGACCAGCAGGCGGTCGTCGTCACGGCGGTCAAGCTGGCCGACGACGGCAGCGGGGACGTGGTGGTCCGCTTCCACGAGGCGCACGGCGGACGGACGCGGGCGACCCTCAGGGCAGGGTTCGAGGTCGCCGGGGTGACGGTGACGGATCTGCTGGAGCGCCCGCTGACCGATGCTCCCTCCCCGCGGAGCGAGGGGAACGAAGTCTCCCTGCGGCTGCGGCCGTTCGAGCTGGTCACCCTGCGGTTCACCAGGGCCTGAGACCGGGGGGCGGGGAGACCCGCCCCCCGTACTCCCCTTCCGTCATGCCCCGAGCTGTGCCCGCAGCCACTCCTCCACCTCGCCCACATGCGCGGCCGCCGCGGCCCGGGCCGCCTCCGGGTCGTGGGCGACCAGGGCCCGGTGGATCGCGGCATGCTCGCGCCGCGTTCGTTCGAACGCGCCCTCCTCCTGGTAGCCGCGCCAGACCCGGGCCCGGAAGGTGCGGGACGACAGGCCCTCCAGGATCGCCGCCATCGTGTCGTTGCCGGCGGCCACCGCGATCTCGCGATGGAAGGCCAGGTCGTGGGCGAGGATCTCCTCAGGGTCGTCGGTGGCGTTCATCGCCGTGAGGTGCTTCTCGACCTCGGCCAGCTGGTCGGGCGTGATGCGGGCGGCGGCCAGCGCGGTCGCCGTCGACTCCAGGATGCGGCGCACCTCCAGGAGCTCCACCAGCTGCGGGCCCCGGGACAGGTCGGCGACCACCCCGAAGGTCTCCAGCAGGTCGCCGGCCTCCAGCTGGGTGACGTAGATGCCCGAGCCGTGCCGTGCCTCCAGGACGCCCAGCACCGTCAGCGCGCGGATCGCCTCCCGCATCGAACTGCGGGAGATGCCCAGCTGGACCGCCAGATCACGCTCGGTCGGCAGCCGCTGGCCCGGCTCCAGGCGGCCCTCGCCGATCATCGCCTTGATCTGCTCGATGGCGCGCTGCGTCACGGTGCCCTTCTGTGGGGCTGTCTCGTCCACGCCACTCCTCCACTGACCGGATGCCACTCACCGGGTGCGCCGCAGTCTAACCGCCGATGTGGTCGGACCACTATGGCCGGAAGACCGGAAAAAATGCCTCCAGAGGGTATTGCCGAGGGTGAGTGGTCTGATAAGTATGCCGTCATCTGCTCGAACACGCTCATGTTCGACCACGCGAAGCACGCTCAACGAGGAGCCGCCAGATGCCCGACAGGCCAGTGGGGAAGCGGAACAGAATGCGGATCATCGGTGCGGTGGCCGCGGCCGCGAGCGCCTCGCTCGTGCTCGCCGCGTGCGGCAGCACCAAGGACACCGGCAGCGCCGGCACCGAGGGAGGCGACGGGACCGGCAAGGTGGGAGTGATCCTGCCGCTGCTGACCTCGCCGTTCTGGCAGTCGTACAACGACTACGTGCCCAAGATGGCCAAGTCCGAGGGGGTGGACACGCTGAAGACCGTCAACTCCAACAGCGATCCCTCCCAGCAGATCACCGACATCAACAACGAGCTCAACCAGGGCGTGAAGGGCCTCGTCGTCGCCCCGCTCGACAGCGCCGCCATCGAGGCCGGCCTCGACCAGGCCGAACGCAAGGGCGTCCCGGTCGTCGCGGTCGACGTCGCCCCCGACAAGGGCAAGGTCGCCATGGTCGTACGGGCGAACAACGTGTCGTACGGCGAGAAGGCCTGCCAGTACCTCGGGGAGCAGATCCCCTCCGGCAAGGTCGTGCAGATCATGGGCGACCTGGCCTCCGTCAACGGCCGCGACCGCTCCGAGGCCTTCCGGGCTTGCGTGAAAAAGAACTTCCCGAAGCTCAAGGTCCTGGAGATCCCCGCCAAGTGGGAGTCCGACACGGCCGCCTCGCAGCTGGGCACCCTCCTGAACGCCAACCCTGACATCAAGGGCATCTACATGCAGGCCGGCGGCGTCTACCTCGCGCCGACCCTGCAGACCCTCAAGTCGAAGGGGATGCTGAAGAAGGCCGGGCAGGCGGGCCACATCACGATCGTCTCCAACGACGGCATCCCGCAGGAGTTCGACGCCATCCGCAAGGGTGAGATCGACGCCACCGTCTCCCAGCCGGCGGACCTGTACGCCAAGTACGGCATGTACTACATCAAGGCGGCGATGCAGGGGAAGACCTTCAAGCCCGGTCCGACGGACCACGACTCCACGATCGTCAAGCTGTCGAGCGGCATCCTGGAGGACCAGCTGCCCGCGCCCCTGGTCACCAAGGACAACGTCGACGACCCCAAGCTGTGGGGCAACACGGTCAAATGAGCACCCCACTGGTTGAAGCTCAGGGGGTCGTCAAACGGTACGGCCCCACGACCGCCCTCGCCGACGGCCGCCTCACCGTCCTGCCCGGCGAGTCCCATGCGCTCGTCGGCCGCAACGGCGCGGGCAAGTCCACCCTCGTCACGATCCTCACCGGTCTCCAGGCCCCCGACGAGGGCACCGTCCGCTTCGACGGCGAGCCCGCGCCCCCGCTCACCGACCGGGACGCCTGGCGGAGCAAGGTCGCCTGCGTCTACCAGAAGCCCACCGTCGTACCCGAGTTGACGGTCGCCGAGAACCTCTTCATCAACCGCCAGCCTCTGAAGAAGGGCTTCATCAGCTGGCGCAGGCTGAAGAAGGAGGCCGCCGAGCTCCTCGACACCTGGGACGTGGCCGTCGACCCGGAGGCGCGCACCGCCGACCTCAAGGTCGAGGACCGCCAAATGGTGGAGATCGCACGGGCGTTGAGCTTCGGCGCCCGGTTCATCGTCCTCGACGAGCCGACCGCGCAGCTCGACAAGCGGGAGATCGAGCGGCTCTTCAGCAGGATGCGTTCGCTCCAGGACTCCGGTGTCACCTTCCTGTTCATCTCGCACCACCTCCAGGAGGTGTACGAGGTGTGCCAGACGGTGACGGTCCTCAGGGACGCCCGCTGGATCACCACGGCGCCGGTGGCCGACATGCCCCGGGCGGCCCTGATCGAGGCCATGGCCGGCGAGACCGTCGCCGAACAGGCCGTACAGCTCAGGGCGGTCGAGGACACCGCGCCCGTCCTCCTCGACGCCCGCGGCCTCACCTCCGTCGCCTACGAGGACGTCGACCTCACCGTGCGCCGCGGTGAGGTCGTCGGACTCGCCGGCATCAGCGGCAGCGGCAAGATCGAGCTCGCCGAGACCTTCACGGGACTGCACACCCCGACGAGCGGTACAGCGCAACTCGACGGCAGGCCACTGCCGTTCGGCGACGTACAGGCCAGCCTGAAGGCGGGCGTCGGATTCGTGCCGCGCGACCGGCACGCCCAGGGCCTGATCTTCGGCATGACCATCGGCGACAACGCCACCCTCAGCGTCCTGGACCGGCTCGGCCGCCACGGCTTCGTCGGCACCGAACGCAAGCGCGGCTTCGCCACCGAGCTGATCGACCGGCTCGACATCCACACCGAGGGCCCCGACCAGCCCGTCTCCGACCTCTCCGGCGGCAACGCGCAGAAGGTCGTCATGGCCCGCGCCCTCGCCTCCGATCCTCACCTGCTGGTGCTCATCAACCCCACCGCGGGCGTCGACGTGAAGTCCAAGGAGTCCCTGCTCTCCCGCGTGGACACCGCCCGCGAGGACGGCACCGCGGTCCTCGTCGTCTCCGACGAACTCGACGACCTGCGCCGCTGCGACCGCGTCCTCGTGCTCTTCCACGGCCGCGTGGTCGCCGAGCACCCGGCCGGCTGGCGCGACCACGAGCTGATCGCCTCCATCGAAGGAGTGGACCACCATGGCCACAGCGCCTCCCCGGGGGGCAACCCCCGGACCCCCGGCCGACGAGGGGCAGGCCCGGGTGACTGAGATGAAAGCCACGCAGACGCCGACCGCCACTGCCGCGCGGGACGGGAAGAAGACCCCGAGCGGCACCCGGACGGTCCTGCTGCGCCGCGCCCGCGAACTCGCCCTCGTACCCGCCCTGTTGCTGCTCATGGTGCTCGGCGCGTTCGTCAACGACTCGTTCCTCACCGAGCGCAACCTGATCTCCATCCTCGGCGCCTCGGCCGCCCTCGCGATGGTGGTCCTGGCCGAGTCGCTCGTCCTGATCACCGGCAAGTTCGACCTCTCCCTGGAGTCGGTCGTCGGCATCGCGCCCGCCGTGGGCGCCCTCCTCGTCCTGCCCGCCGCGCAGTCCGGCTGGGGGACGGAGTTCCCGGCCGTCCTCGCCATGCTGGCGATCCTCGTCGTCGGCGCGCTGGTCGGCGCCTTCAACGGCATCCTGGTCGTGAAGTTCAAGCTCAACGCGTTCATCGTGACGCTCGCGATGCTGATCGTGCTGCGCGGACTGCTTGTCGGCGCCACCAAGGGCAAGACCCTCTTCGGGATGCCGGACAGCTTCTACTCCCTGGCGACGACCACCTTCCTCAACATCCCGATGTCCGTGTGGCTCGCCGCCGTCGCCTTCGCCGTCACCGGTTTCGTCCTGAAGTACCACCGCGTCGGCCGCTCCCTGTACGCCATCGGCGGCAACCCGGACGCTGCCCGCGCCGCCGGCATCCGCGTGGAGCGCGTGATGCTCGGCGTGTTCGTCGTGGCCGGCGTCCTCGCCTCCGTGGGCGGCATCATGCAGACCGGCTACGTCGGCGCGATCAGCGCCAACCAGGGCCAGAACATGATCTTCACGGTGTTCGCGGCCGCGGTGATCGGCGGCATCAGCCTCGACGGCGGCAAGGGCACCATGTTCGGCGCCCTGACCGGCGTCCTCCTGCTGGGCGTCGTACAGAACCTGCTCACGCTCGCCCAGGTGCCGTCCTTCTGGATCCAGGCCATCTACGGCGGAATCATCCTGGTCGCCCTCATGATCGCCCGTGTGACGACGGGCCGCGCCCAGGACTGAGCCCGCCCGCCCCGTCACCTACCGAAAGGCCTTCCGTGTCCTCGACCCCCGCCCGCGTCACCGCGGTAGACACCTACGACATCCGCTTCCCCACCTCGCGCGAGCTCGACGGCTCCGACGCGATGAACCCGGACCCCGACTACTCGGCGGCCTACGTCGTGCTGCGCACGGACGCGGCCGACGGGCACGAGGGGCACGGATTCACCTTCACCATCGGGCGGGGCAACGATGTCCAGGTCGCCGCGATCGAGGCGCTGCGCGGGCATGTGGTGGGACGGTCCGTCGACGAACTGTGCGCGGACCCGGGAACGCTGAACCGCGACCTGATCGGCGACAGCCAGCTGCGCTGGCTCGGCCCCGAGAAGGGCGTGATGCACATGGCGATCGGCGCGGTCGTCAACGCCGTGTGGGACCTGGCCGCCAAGCGCGCGGACAAGCCGCTGTGGCGGCTGCTGGCCGAGGGCGACCCCGAGTGGCTGGTCGCCCAGATCGACTTCCGCTACCTCACGGACGCCCTCACTCCCGAGGAGGCGCTGGAGATCCTGCGGCGGGGGCGTGCGGGCTCGCAGGAGCGCACCGAGAAACTTCTGGAGCGCGGCTACCCCGCCTACACCACCTCCGCCGGCTGGCTCGGCTACGACGACGAGAAACTCACCCGGCTCGCCGCCCAGGCCGTCGCGGACGGCTTCCGGCAGATCAAGCTCAAGGTCGGCGCGGATCTGGAGGACGACATACGGCGCTGCCGCGTCGCCCGCCAGGTCGTCGGCCCCGACATCCGCATGGCGATCGACGCCAACCAGCGGTGGGACGTCGACGAGGCGATCCGCTGGACCAAGGCCCTCGCCGAGTTCGACCCGTACTGGATCGAGGAGCCCACCAGCCCCGACGACATCCTCGGCCACGCGACGATCCGCAGGGCGGTCGCCCCGGTGAAGGTCGCCACCGGCGAGCACGTCCAGAACCGGGTCGTCTTCAAGCAGCTCCTCCAGGCCGGCGCCCTCGACGTGGTCCAGATCGACGCGGCCCGCGTCGGCGGCGTCAACGAGAACCTGGCCATCCTGCTGCTGGCGGCCAAGTTCGGCGTGCCGGTCTGCCCGCACGCCGGCGGGGTCGGCCTGTGCGAACTCGTCCAGCACCTCTCGATGTTCGACTACGCGGCCGTCACCGGCACCACCGAGAACCGGGTCATCGAGTACGTCGACCATCTGCACGACCACTTCCTCGACCCCGTGGTGATCCGTGAGGGCCACTACACGGCACCCACGGCACCGGGCTTCTCGGCGGCCATGCGTCCGGAGTCCATTGCCCGGTACACGTTCCCCGACGGAGCCTTCTGGGCAGAAGACCTCGCCGACGACACACAGAAGAAGGGGCAGGCGGCATGAGCGACTTCGAGGGTCTCAAGGCCCTGGTGACCGGCGGCGCCTCCGGCATCGGCCGGGCCACCGCCGAACTCCTTCTCGCGCGCGGCGCCCGGGTCGCCGTCCTCGACCTCGATCCGTCCTCGGTCGACAAGCCCCTGCTCGCCTACCGCGCCGACGTCACCGACGACGCCTCCGTCCGCGAGGCCGTCGCCGCTGCCGCCGCCGACCTCGGCGGACTCGACATCGTGGTCAACAACGCGGGCATCGGCGCCCAGGGCACGGTCGCGGACAACGACGACGAGGAATGGCACCGCGTCCTCGACGTCAACGTCGTCGGCATGGTCCGGGTGGCCCGCGCCGCCCTGCCCCACCTGCGCGAGTCCGCGCACGCCGCGATCGTGAACACCTCCTCCATCGCCGCCACCGCAGGGCTCCCGCAACGGGCCCTGTACAGCGCGACCAAGGGGGCCGTGTACTCCCTGACCCTCGCCATGGCCGCCGACCACGTCCGCGAGGGCATCCGCGTGAACTGCGTCAACCCGGGTACGGCGGACACCCCGTGGATCGGCCGGCTCCTCGCCAAGGCTCCCGACCCGGCCGCCGAGCGGGCCGCCCTGGAGGCCCGCCAGCCCAGCGGCCGGCTCGTCTCGGCGGACGAGGTCGCGGGCGCCATCGCCTACTTGGCGAGTTCCCTCTCCGGCGCCACCACCGGCACCTCCCTCGCCGTCGACGGCGGCATGCAGGGCCTGCGCCTGAGGCCGGTGGGTCAGTGAACACCCTCGGCGGCAGTGGCGTCCCGGTCAGCGGGCTGGCCTTCGGCGGCGCCGTCATCGGCAACCTCTTCACCGAGGTGACCGACGAGCAGGCCCATGAGGCGGTCAACGCCGCCTGGCAGAGCGGCATCCGCTATTTCGACACCGCCCCGCACTACGGCCTGGGCCTGTCGGAACGCAGGCTGGGCGAGGCGCTGCGTGCCTTTCCGCGCTCGGAGTTCACGGTCTCCACGAAGGTGGGCCGCCGCCTGGAGCCGTCCACGGACGGCGGCGACGACCTCGCCAACTGCTTCGCGGTCCCCGCCACCCGGCGCCGCGTCTGGGACTTCAGCGCGGACGGCGTACGACGCACCCTGGAGGCGAGCCTCGAACGCCTCGGCCTGGACCGCGTGGACGTCGTCTACCTCCACGACCCCGACGACCACGCCGAACAGGCCTTCCGCGAGGGCTGTCCGGCCCTGGAGAAGCTCCGTTCGGAGGGTGTCGTCGGGGCGATCGGCGCCGGCATGAACCAGACCGAGATGCTCACCCGCTTCGTCCGCGAGACCGACGTCGACGTGGTGCTGTGCGCCGGCCGCTACACCCTGCTCGACCAGAGCGCGCTCACCGAACTGCTGCCCGCCGCCGTCCAGCGGGGCGTCTCCGTGGTGATCGGCGGTGCCTTCAACTCCGGTCTGCTGGCGGACCCGAGGCCGGAGGCGACGTACAACTACGCACAGGTCCCAGCGGACTTGCTGGACCGGGCCCTGCGTATGCGGGAGGTCGCCGAGCGGCACGGCATCAGTCTGCGCGCCGCCGCCCTCGCCTTCTGCGCGGCCCACCCGGCCGTCGCGAGCGTCCTCGTGGGCGCCCGCTCGGCCGCCGAGGTCCGGGACGCCGCCGACCAGTTCGCCACCCCGGTGCCCCCCGCCTTCTGGCAGGAGCTGCGCGACACCGGTCTGCTGACCGCCGAGGAGCCGTCATGAGGGTCGCTCTGCACACCAAGGTCCGCGCGGATCGCGTCGAGGAGTACGAGGCCGCCCACCGCGAGGTCCCGGTCGAGCTCACCGACGCGATCCGCGCCGCCGGGGCCACCTCCTGGACGATCTGGCGCAGCGGCACCGACCTCTTCCACGTCCTGGAGTGCGAGGACTACGGCCGCCTCCTCGCCGAACTGGAGAAACTGCCGGTGAACGTCACCTGGCAGGCCCGCATGGCCGAACTCCTCGACGTGGTGCACGACTACTCCGGCGAGGGTGCCGACGCCGGCCTGCCCGTCGTGTGGGAGCTGCCGTGACGGTCGTGGACGCGCACCACCACGTGTGGGACCTGTCGGTGCGGGACCAGGACTGGATCGCGGCGGACAGCCCCCTGCGACGGAACTTCACCGTGCGGGACCTCGCACCAGAGGCCCGCGCGGCGGGAGTCGACCGCACGGTCCTCGTCCAGACGGTCACCGTCCCCGAGGAGACCCCGGAGTTCCTCGCCCTCGCGGCCGAACACGAGCTGATCGCGGGCGTCGTCGGCTGGACCGACCTGACCCGACCCGACGTCGCCGACGAGCTGGCCCGGCTGCGTCAACTCCCCGGCGGCATGTACCTCAAGGGCATCCGCCACCAGGTACAGGGCGAGCCCGATCCCGAATGGCTGCTGCGCCCCGACGTGTGCCGGGGCCTGGCCGCCGTGGCGGACGCCGGCCTGGTCCACGACCTGGTGGTCCTCCCGCACCAGCTCCCCGCCTGCGTCAAGGCGGCCACGTCGCTGCCGCAACTCACCTTCGTCCTGGACCACTTGGGCAAGCCGCCCATCGCCTCCGGCACGCTGGAACTCTGGGCGACCGACGTCCGCGCCCTCGCCGGCCTCCCCAACACCGTCTGCAAACTCTCCGGCATGGTGACGGAGGCGGACCTCGCCACCTGGACCACCGACGACCTTCGCCCGTACGCCGACACCGTCCTTGACGCCTTCGGCCCGGACCGCCTGATGTTCGGCTCGGACTGGCCGGTGTGCACACTGGGGGCGACCTACGGCGAGACAGTGTCCGTGACGAAGGAACTCACCGCAGGTCTCGGTCCGTCCGAACGCGCCGACGTCTTCGGCGGTACGGCCGCCCGGACCTACGGTCTCTGACCCCGAGGTACGCGTCAGGTCTGCCGAGTCGGCTGCGCCAACCGGGTGGGTGGCAGGAACTCCCGCACATACGTCCGCTCCCAGCACGCCCCCGTCTCCCGCAGCTCCCGCCACGTCGTGTACCGGTACCGGAAGAGACGGGCCCGGACATGGCGGGGCGGTGAGTCAGCCGGGAAGGGGGAGTGGCGCAACAGCCTCAGCGTGGCGGGGTCGTTCTCCAGGAGCCGTTCGACCATGGTGCCGAACCACGCCCCCGCGTAGGCCGGGGACAGCGCGGCGAACCACATCATCCAGTCCAGGCGCAGATGGTAGGGCGCGAACTGGCGCGGCCACCGCCGTGGATCACCCGGCTTGCCCTTGAACTCGTACTCCTTCCACTCGGAGTCCCTGCGCGGCACGTCGTCCGCCGTGCCCTCGACCACCACCTCGTAGCGGATCCGGCTGACGCTGCCGAAGGCGCCGTAGGTGTTGACGAGATGGAGCGGGTCGAAGGAGCGGTTCATGATCTGGCTCCGGGAGATCATGTTGCGGACCGGGTGGTAGCTCAGGGCGAGGAGCAGCGCGGCGACGGCGAGGACCGTCACCTCGTACCAGAGCGGGGTGGCGGGCAGGCCCGGCGCGTCTCCCGGGAGGTCCAGCGCCGACGTCGCCAGCACGATCGTGATCCAGTTCAGCCAGGCGAAGTTGCCGGAGAGCACCAGCCACAGCTGAGTCACGATCATCAGGGACGCGGCGGCCATGGCGATCGGCTGCGGGGTGAACAGCAGGAAGGGGACGACGAGTTGGGTGACATGGTTCGCCGCCACCTCCATCCGGTGCGCGGGTCTCGGCAGATGGTGGAAGAACCAGCTCAGCGGACCCGGCATCGGCTGTGTCTCGTGGTGGTGG
Organism: Streptomyces sp. NPDC005402; assembly: GCF_040606575.1. Taxonomy (NCBI): domain Bacteria; kingdom Bacillati; phylum Actinomycetota; class Actinomycetes; order Kitasatosporales; family Streptomycetaceae; genus Streptomyces; species Streptomyces sp. NPDC005402. The sequence continues at coordinate 53,874 of NZ_JBEXFB010000008.1, read as the reverse complement.
TCCAGGCAGGTGAGCTTCCGCCAGCAGGCGTCGCCGCGCATCTTGATGAGCCCCGCGCCGAACTCGACCCGGAACAGGACCCACCGCAGCAGGAACAACACCACGACCGGCGGGGCCACTTCGTCGTTGCCGAGGAACACCGCGAGGAACCCGACCTCCAGCAGCAGGGACTCCCAGCCGAAGCCGTACCACGTCTGGCCCACGTTGACGATCGACAGGTACAGCAGCCACGGCACCAGCCACAGCAGCATCCCGCCCCACAGCGGTAGCCGGGAGTCGAGGCCCGCCGCCAGCGCGACGGCCACCGCGCAGCCCGTCCACGCGCAGAGAGCGAAGAACCGGTCCGAGTAGTGGAGTTGGAAGAGACTCGGCGCCCGCCGGAAGGGCACCCGCGCCACGAAACGCGGGATGGGCAGCATCCCGCGCTCCCCGAGCAGCGCCCGGAACTGCAGGGCCGCCGCGAGGAACGCGACGAAGTACAGCCCGGCCAGAGCCCGCTGGAAGACCAGCCGGCTCAGCCAGTAGTCGGGTGCGGTGAACCAGTCCACTGCCGTGCTCTCCTGCCTCCATTGTGCCGCCGAACCCCAGCGTGACTCTCCGTGTACCTCCGCTCCGCTTGCGTAACCCAAGTGAGCGAAGCAGACAATAGTGACGAACTGCCCGGGATGGACGGGAGAACGCGGTGCGGACACCGACCAGGGCCCTCGTCACCGCCTGCGCGCTCGCGGCGGCACTCCTCGTCGCCGGATGCGGGGTCGACGGTGGTGACGCGAACACCGGCGCGGCGAAGGGCGAACTCTTTCTGCAGCCTGCCACGGACCAGGGGCCGAACCCCTTCACCCGCTTTGCGGCGACCACCCCGCCGCCCCTCACCCGAACGCCTCAACGGGACCCGACCGCCCCACGGACCGTCTCCGGCGGGATGCCCGGCCTCTACGGCGGCGTCGAGCGCGTCGCCGGCTGCGACGTGGAACGGCAGATCGGCGACCTGAGCGCCGACCGGTCCAGGGTGAGCGCGTTCGCGCGGGTCGCGGGCGTCCCCCCGGCCTCGGTCCCGGACTACCTGCGCGGCCTCGCCCCCGTCGTCCTCCGGGACGACACCCGGGTCACCGACCACGGCTACCGCGACGGCCGGGCGAGCGGCCACCAGTCCGTGCTTCAGGCGGGCACGGCCGTCCTCGTCGACAACCGAGGCGTCCCGCGGGTCCGCTGCGCCTGCGGCAACCCCTTGACGCCGCCGGTGGCGATGCGTGGCGGCGCGGTGGTGGGCGGGCGGTCGTGGCCCGCATACCGGCCCGCCCGGACGATCGTGGTGACCCCCAGTGAACAGGTCGTCACCGAGATCACGATCATCGACCTCGTCGACCACTCCTGGATCGAACGCCGGATCGACCACGACTGCCGTCACGACCACGTCCTACCCCCTCCGACGCCGGAACCGCTGACGCCCAGGCCCGCCCTCACGCCGTCCCCGGCCGACGGCACGCCCCTCGCCCCGCAGAGACCCGCGCCCGACTGCGCGACCCCGACCGTCACCGTCACGCCCGGCACCCCCGCCACCGCCCCCGCCCCCGCCCCCGAGGAGTCGTACGACGACTGCCCCGCGCCCACCGTCCCCTTCACCCCACCGCCCCCGACGCGGCCCGGCACCCCCGCGGTCCCGCCGGACGGCACCCGTACGGCCGCCCCCTCGGACCCCGAGAGCGGGATCGGCCCCGAGACCGTCCCGGACACCCCCGATCTCCCCGACGGCGGCGGCCTGATCCCCGACGACCCGGCCGGGTCGACCGGCACCGGCACCGTCTTCGACAGCCCCGCCGACGTCCTCGGTGTCTGACGGCCGCAGAAGACACCGCCCTCCCGGTCGAAGAATCGGACAAATCCTGGCAAGGTGGGCCCATGGTTGATCGGGGAGCGAGCGCCCTGTCACTCCCGGACGACTGGCCCGCCCACCCGGATCCGATCCTGGCGCTCAACCGCATGGGCAGCTTCGACTGGGACCTGGACACCGGTCTGTTCCACATGGACGCCCAGGCCCACGAGGTCTTCGACCTGCGCCCCGACGAATACGACGGAAGCCCGATGGGCCTCGCCGTCCGGGTCCCGAGGGCCGAGGCGCACCGCCTGGACGCCCTGGTCGCCCAGGCCATCAAGGACGGCAGCGAGAACTACGGCACCTACTTCCGCCTGCGTTGCCGCGACGGCACCCTGCGCTGGACCCACACCCAGGGCTACATCCGGCGCGACGAGACAGGACGCCCGCGCCGGATCGTCGGGATCGTCCGTGACGCCACCCAGGAGATGGGCGAGCTGGAAGCCCGCCGGGAGCAGGCCGCCCAGGACCAGGCCCGCCGTCGGCAGACCAATGTCGTCCAGCTCACCACGGCAGCCCTCGCCCACGCCCGGACCGTCCAGGACGTCATCGACGTCCTCAAGGACACCCACGGCCTCACCCACCTCGGCGCGACCAGCCTGGTCATGGGCCTGGTCGAGGCGGGCCGCATCCGGCTGATCGCCGAGGGCCCCGCGGGCAGCTTCGTACCCGGCACCGACATCACCCGGATCGACGAGCCGTACCCGATGAGCGAGGCCGTGCGCACACTCAGCCCGCGGTTCATCGAGTCGCCGGAGGAGTTCGCGGACCGCTACCCGATCCTGTGGCCGCACATCACCGGCCTCAACATCACCTCCGCCGCCTACCTCCCGCTGATCGCCGAGGCCCGCCCGATCGGCGCCATGGGCCTGCTCTACAGCGACCGCTACGGCTTCACGCCCGAGGACCGCAACGTCCTCATCGCCCTCGGCAGCAGCATCGCCCAGAGCCTTCAGCGGGCCATGCTCTACGAACAGGAGAAGGACCTCGCCACCGGCCTCCAGCAGGCCATGCTGCCGCGCACCATCCCGAGCGTCCCTGGCGCCGACGTCGCCGTCCGCTACCGGGCCGGCAGCACCGAGGGCTCGCTGGCCCGGGACATCGGCGGCGACTGGTACGACCTGATCCCACTGCCGGGCGGCCGCGTCGGTGCCGTCATCGGCGACGTCCAGGGCCACGACACCCACGCCGCCGCCGTCATGGGCCAGCTGCGGATCGTGCTGAGGGCCTACGCCGCCGAGGGGCACACCCCGGCCACGGTGATGGCCCGGGCGTCCGTCTTCCTCCATGAGCTCGACACCGACCGCTTCGCGACCTGCCTGTACGCCGAGGCCGACCTGGCCACCGGAGTCGTCCAGGTGGTCCGGGCGGGCCACATCGACCCGCTGGTCCGGCACGCCGACGGCGGCTGCCGCCGGGTGACCGTCGAGGGGGGACTGCCGCTCGGGCTGTCCGCCGAGTTCGGGCAGCTCGAGTATCCCGTCGCCACCCTCGAACTCGACCCCGGGGGCACCCTGCTGCTGTGCACCGACGGGCTGGTCGAGCAGCCGGGTGCCGACCTCGACGACGGCATGCGGACCCTCACGAGCCTCATCGCCGTGGGTCCTCCCGATGTGTGGGAGCTCGCCGACCGGCTCATCGACGTGGCCGAGGAACGCGGCGGCGACGACGACGTGGCACTGCTCCTGCTGCGCCGCCGCGGTCTGGACGCCCCGCAGTCCGGCGGCCGCCTCCAGCAGCACGTGGCGCCGGGAGACCCCGAGGCCCTCACCGAGGCCCGGCACATGATCCGGGCCGCGGTCGCCGCCTGGGGCGCGCGGGAGCGCTCCGACGAGATCGAACTGGTCGCCGACGAGCTGATCACCAACGCCCTGATGCACACCGAGGGCGCCGCGATCGTCACCCTGCGGGTCATGACCCGTTCCGACCGGCGGATGCGCGTGGAGGTCGAGGACTCCTCCAGTGCCCTGCCCCGCCGCCGGGAGGCGGGCGAGTCGGGGGTCTCGGGCCGGGGCCTGCTCCTGGTCGACCTGCTGAGCGACGTGTGGGGCGTGGAGGCGCGGGGCGGCGGGAAGTGCGTGTGGTGCGAGTTCGTCGTACGGGAGCAGACCTGAGCTGAGCTGACCACGGCGGTCCCCGGTGGCACTCTGGACGTATGCCGGAACTGCCCGAGGTGGAAGCGCTCAAGGACTTCCTGACCGAGAACCTGGTCGGCCACGAGATGGTGCGCGTGCTGCCGGTGGCCATCAGCGTCCTGAAGACGTACGACCCCCCGCTCACCGCCGTCGAGGGCCGCGAGGTGGTCGCCGTGCACCGCCACGGCAAGTTCCTCGACCTGGAGACGGACGGCGGCCCGCGCCTCGTCACCCATCTGGCCCGCGCGGGCTGGCTGCACTGGAAGGACCGCCTGCCCGACGGCCCGCCCCGCCCCGGCAAGGGCCCCCTCGCCCTCCGGGTGGCGTTGGAGACCGGCGCGGGCTTCGACCTCACGGAGGCGGGGACGCAGAAGCGGCTCGCGGTGTACGTGGTGGCCGACCCCAAGGAGGTCCCCGGCATCGCCCGGCTGGGCCCGGACCCGCTGGCCGAGGACTTCGACGGGGCGAGCCTCGCCGCCCTCCTGAAGGGCGAACGCCGACAGCTGAAGGGCGCCCTGCGCGACCAGACCCTCCTCGCCGGCGTGGGCAACGCCTACAGCGACGAGATCCTGCACGCGGCGAGAATGTCCCCGTTCAAACTGGCGGCTTCCCTGACTCCCGGGGAGACGGAGGCCCTCTATCGGGCTCTGCGCACGACCCTCACCGAGGCGGTGGAACGGTCGAGAGGTGTGGCGGCGGGCCGCCTGAAGTCGGAGAAGAAGTCCGGCCTGCGCGTCCACGGCCGCACCGGCGATCCCTGCCCGGTCTGCGGCGACACCATCCGGGAGGTCTCCTTCAGCGACTCCTCCCTCCAGTACTGCCCCACCTGCCAGACGGGTGGCAAGCTTCTGGCGGACCGGCGGTTGTCGCGACTGCTCAAGTGACCGCGTACGTCGTCAGCCGGGATCCAGTGTCACCAGATGCTCCCCGCCCGACGTCCTGACCTCGTAGTGGTCGATCTGGTCGGCGTGGAAGGTGGAACTGCCCATCATGGTGTTGTCGCCGGTGGCGTGCCCGGTGGCGTTCCAGCCGGTGACGGTCTCCTCCTTGCCGTCCTGGCTGATCGCGACCAGGTGACACGCGCGGGGGCCGGACTCGTCCTTCACCTTGAGCTCCACCTGGGTGCCCCAGTCCTCGTCCTCGGTGATGACCTGGGCCCACACGCCGGACCGGGCGTCGGTGGCCTCGATGCTGGTGTTCCCCGCGGCGTCGCCGCCCGTCGTCATCGCGAGGGTGGAACCGCCCACGGTCAGGACCACCGAAGCGGCTACCGCGTACAACAGCCGCCTGCGCCGTGCCCGGTGGCGGGTCGCGACCTCGCCGAGGAGGCGGCCCAGGAGCTGGGGGCCGGGCTGGGCCATCGGATGCACGACCCGCGGAGTCGCCCTGCGGTACAGCATCATCTGACGGGTCACAGGACCGAACTCGGTCACGTGTGCCGCGCACTTGGGGCACTCCATGAGGTGGTCCTCGAAGCGGAAGGCCTCCGCCTCGTCCAGCACGCCGAGCGCGTACGCGCCGACGTCGCGATGCCTCTCCAAGGACCTCATGCGGAAACCTCGTGCCGTTGGGTGTGGGTGGGGTTACTCCTTGCTCCCACCCGTACGCACCAGCCCGCCGAATCACTCAAGACATGCGCAGAATCGTGACCAAGGGATTCGGAGCGGTCGGCCCCGCGGATTGGTCCGAATCGAAAGTAATCCTGAAGGGCTAGAAGAGGTGGATGGCGAGGTGCCCGAGGGGCAGACCGAGCTGCCACGCCGGGGTCCACACCTTCGGACCCTCGTCCTCGCCGACGCCCGCGCCGCCGCCCGGCACGGCGTTCAGATCGGGTGCGAGCAGTTCCGTCTCCTCCAGCCAGCGCCAGGCCGCGGCCGCGAGTTCGAGGTCCGCGGCGGGCTCGCCGGTGGCGACCGCCTGGGCGGTTAGCGCGGCCATCCGCTCGCACACCCAGTCCTGCCACGGCTGGTCGTACGCCGTCAGGGACAGCCAGTTCTCCAGCTGCGAGACGACCTGGATGCCGGACAGCTCTCCCTCGGTGTCGGCGAGGAAGACGGTCAGCGCCAGCGCGTCCCGTCCGGCACGGAACTCGAAGGACGTCGGCGGCATCAGATCGCCGGAACGCAGGAGCTCGTCGGCGATGTACTCGGCGTACAACCAGGCCATGGGGACGACGAGTTCGCCGCCGCCGGTGCCGTCCGTGCTCTCTTGACCTCTGTGCAGCATCCCTTCCTGCCTTCCTCCGGTGCGTGCGCGTCGCCCGACCCCGGGCCTTGGGGGCCTGGCGCAGGATTCCCACCTGCAGCGCGGCGTCTGGCACGCGCGCTCGCGGCGTTGCCGAACCGCCCACGTGGCTCCGCCACGAGGACGCTCCGGCGCCTTGCGATCACACGCACCAGACGCCGCGCTGCCCGCCCTTCGGGCGGACGGTGCGAATCCCGCGCCAGGCCCCCATCCGGAACACGGATGAGGACAGCCGATTACTCAACCGGGGTCTTCAGCAAGGCGCTTTACGGAGGTTTGACTTTCCCATTGGTTTCACCGCAGGTCGGCCGCGTATCCCGGAAGCACCCGGCGAAGGGCGCGCAGCGCGTAGTACGCGCGGGACTTCACGGTACCGGGCGGAATCCCGAGGATTTCGGCGGCCTCCGCCACACTCGCCCCCTGGAAATACACCAGCACCAGGACTTCACGGTGCTCCGGAGTGAGTGTCTTCACAGCCTCGCGTACGTCGAGGGCGGCGGCCGCCCGTTCGGCGTGATCGGCGCAGACCCGTGAGTTCTCCAGCACCGCGTCGCCGACCTCGGCGGGACGCGCCTGCCGCGCCCGCCGCGCGTCGATCGCGAGCCGCCGCCCCACGGTCAGCAGCCACGGCCGTACGGACTCGAAGTCGTCGGCGCGCAGCGCCTCGGGATGCTGCCAGGCGCGTACGAGGGTCTCCTGCACCAGATCCTCGGCGCGTTGCCGGTCGCCGTCACTGAGCCGGAGCAGGAGCGCGAAGAGGGGCCGGCCGTGCTCCCGCTGCAGTGCGGCGAGCTCGTGCTCGGCGGTCGTCCCGTGCGTGAGGGTGGTTCCGGCCGTCATGGCCGTATGGCACCTCAGTGCGGGGCCGGGGGACAGGGCACGCACAAGGATCTGCGGCGGACGGTCGATCGCGTCGACGAACGGTTCGGTGAACGGTCCCTTCCGCCTCCCTTGCACGTCTCTTCCGCGTACTTTCCGCGTCCCTTCCGCCCCGGACGGGTCAAGAAGGCGGCCGGGCCGTTTGCGGACACGGACAAGCTCATACCTATTCGTCACTAAATATGACCTCAGTGGGGTGAGCTGATGATTGCACGCAGACGGCAGATTGCCCTGGCCCTCACGGCCCTTCTCGCCGGAGGAGCGGCCTGCCAGGCGCATGACCACGCGACACCCGGGCATCCGGGCCCGTCCGCCGCGGCACCGCGCGAGTTCACGCTCGTCGCCTCCGGTGACGTCCTGCCGCACAGTTCGATCATCGAACGGGCGCGCTTCGACGCGGGCGGCAACGGCTACGACTTCCGCCCGATGCTGGCCGGGATCCGATCCGTCGTCTCCCGCGCCGATCTGGCGCTGTGTCACATGGAGACCGTCTACGGCGCGAACGGCGACTACACCGGTTACCCGACCTTCAAGTCGCCGCCCGAGGTGGCCCAGGGTCTCGCCGTCACCGGTTACGACGGCTGCTCCACCGCCTCCAACCACAGCCTCGACGACGGCGCCGACGGAATCCGCCGTACTCTCGACGCGCTGGACCAGGCGGGCGTACGGCACACCGGATCGGCCCGTACCGAGGGCGAGGCGCGCACGGTCACCGTGCTGCGCGCGGGTCCGGCGAAGGTGGCCCACCTCGCCTACACCTATGACACCAACGGGCTCCCGCTGCCCCAGGGGCAGCCCTGGGCGGTGAACCTGATGGACGAGAAGAAGATCCTGGCGGACGCGCGGACCGCCCGGAAGGCGGGCGCCGACGTGGTCGTCGTATCGCTGCACTGGGGCACCGAATGGCAGGACGCGCCCGACGGGCAGCAGGTGGCCCTGGCCCGCGACCTCACCGCCGCCCGCACCGGCGGGCGCCCCGACGTCGACCTGATCCTCGGCACCCACGCCCATGTCCCGCAGGCGTACGAGAAGGTCAACGGGACCTGGGTGATCTACGGCATGGGCGACCAGATCGCAGGTGAGATGTTCAACAACGAGGGCGCCCAGGACCCGCGCGGCAACCAGTCCACCCTGGGGCGCTTCACGTTCGCCCCGCCCGCCCGGCCGGGTGAGCGCTGGCAGGTCGCGAAGGCGGAGTTCGTGCCGCAGATGTTCGACGTGGACGCCGGCCGGGTGGTGAACCTCAACCAGGCGATCGCGCAGGGCGCCGACGTCCAGGGCGTCCGTGACCGGATCCGGGAGGTGGTGCTGAGCCGGGGCGCGGCGAAGGACGGGCTCACGATGGGGCAGTAGGTCACTCCACGTCCACGTCCACATGGTCGAAGGTCCGCAGCATCTCCTTCAACACGCGTGCGCACGCCCGGAGTTCGGCCTCGGTCAGCTCACCGCCGCCGACCTGCCGGTTCAGGGCGTGCTCGCGCGCGAGGATCGCGGTGATGCGGGCAGTGCCCTCGTCCGTGATCCGGATCAGCGAGGACCGCTGGTGGGCGGGGTTGGGCGTGGCCTCCGCCCAGCCCCGCTCGATCGCGTCATTGGTCATGCGCTGCACGAACTGCCGGGTCAGCGCCATGAGCCGAGCCATCTGAGGAACCGTCATGGGCCCGTACCGGTGCAGCAGGACGAGGACGGAACGCACGCCGACGGACACCCCGTCGACCGCCTCGGCCTGCTCCAGCTTGCGCAGGCCGCGCCGGTAGAGCGCGCCGACCAGGTCGAACACCTCGCTGACCCGGTGGCCAAGTTCGTCTGGCGGCAGTGGCGCGTCGATGTCGTTCACCCGTCCATCATGCACCGGTTCATTATGACAACCAGGTTGTCAAAGTCGACCGAAGATGACACCTTGGTTGTCATGAGAGCTGCTTCGGAACTGAACTTCTTCGCATCCCACGACGGGGACATCGCCTATCGCGACACCGGGACCGGGGACCCCGTCGTCCTCCTGCACGCCGGCTACGTCGACCACCGCCTCTTCGAGGCCCAGACACCGGCGCTGTCCGCCGAGCACCGCGTCATCGCCGTGGACATCCGTGGCCACGGCTGGACCGCCAACGCGACCCAGCCCTTCCGCTGGGCCGACGACCTCGCCGCACTGCTGCGCCATCTCGACGCGGGCCCCGCGGTCCTGGTCGGCGTCTCCATGGGCGGGGCCGTCGCCGGTGACACGGCGATCGAGTATCCGGAACTGGTCCGGGGGATCGTCCTGAGCGGGGCCTCGGTCAGCGACTTCCAGTACACCCACGAGTTCGTGGCCGAGTCCCAGAGGATTCTGCACTCGGGCGACATCGAGGGCTGGCTGAAGGTGTACCTCCGGTCCGTCGCGGGCCCCTTCCGCACGGTCGAGGAGACCGACCCGCGGATCCTGGACCACCTGCGCGAGATGGCCCTGCACACCATCAGCAAGCACACTCCCGGCGAACGGAACTGGCACGTACCCATGACCGACACCTGGCCCCGCGTCCCGAAGATCGACGTCCCGGTGCTCACCGTCAACGGCACGCTCGACTCACCGGACCTGCTCGCCGACGCCGAACGCTACGCCGACACCGCGCAGAACGGCCGCTCGGTCCTGGTGGAGGGCACCTCGCACTTCCCGAACCTGGAGAAGCCCGAGGAGTTCAACGCGATCGTGCTGGACTTCCTGCGCTCGCTCTAGCGCCGCGCCAGCGCCGACCGCTTGTACGAGTACCCGAAATAGATCACGCACCCGATCACGAACCACACGGCGAACCGCACCCAGGTCTGCCACTGCAGGTACGTGATCAGCCAGATCGAGAAGCCGACGCCCAGGGCCGGCACCACCGGCATCCACGGCGTACGGAACGTGCGCGGCAGTTCCGGCTGCCGGTACCGCAGCACGATCACCGCCGTGCACACCACCACGAAGGCCAGCAGGATCCCGATGTTGGTCAGTTCGGCCGCCTCGCCGATCGGCAGGAAACCGGCGATGGCGGCCGACGCGAAGCCGACGATCCACGTCACACGCGTGGGCACGTGCCGCGTCGGGTGCGTCTTCGCGAACCACCGGGGCAGCAGCCCGTCCCGGGACATCGAGAACCACACCCGGGTCACCCCGAGCATGAACGTGAACATCACCGTGAGGATGCCGATGATCGCGCCCACCGCGATCACGTCCGCGAGCCCGCCGAGGCCCACCGACTTGAACGCGGTGGAGAACCCGCTCTCCTTGTCGATGTCCTTGTAGTCCTGCATGCCGGTCAGCACCAGACAGGCCGCCACGTACAGCACCATCGAGATCGCGAGCGAGTAGAGGATCGCCTTCGGCATGTGCCGCTGGGCGTCCTTCGACTCCTCGGCCGCCGTCGACATGGCGTCGTAACCGAAGACCGCGAAGAACACCGTCGCCGCGCCGGTGAACGCCCCGCCGACGCCGTACGGGAAGAACGGGTGGTAGTTCCCCGTGTTGATGTGGAACACCCCGACCCCGATCACCAGCAGCACGACGAGCACCTTGAGGACCACGACGACCATCTCGAAGCGGGCCGCGTTGCGGATGCCGAGGTTGAGCAGGTACGCGATCAGCAGGCACAGCACGGCCGCGAACAGGTCCACCCGGTGTCCGTCGCCGGTCGTGGGCGCCCCCAGCATCCAGTGCGGCAGATCGGCGCCCATCTCCCCGACCAGGAAGCTGAAGTAACCGGAGATGCCGATCGCCACCACCGCCACGATCGCCGTGTACTCCAGGAGCAGGTCCCAGCCGATGAACCAGCCCGCGAACTCGCCGAGCACCGCGTAGCCGTAGGTGTAGGCGGACCCGGCCTTCGGGATGAGACCGGCGAACTCGGCGTACGACAGCGCGGCCGCGGCGCTCGCGACCCCGGCGACGAGGAAGGAGACGAGGACCGCGGGCCCGGCCGTACCGTTGGCCACCGTGCCCGCGAGGGTGAAGATCCCCGCGCCGATGATGCCGCCCACGCCGATCGCGGTCAGCTGCCACAGCCCGAGCGACCGTTCGAGGCCGGTGCCCGCGCCGGCCTCCGTCTCCTCGATGCGCTCGATCGGTTTGCGCCGGAGAATCCCCTCGCCCATACGGAGCCGGGCCATGCGCCTCACCTCTTCGCGTTCGGCAAACGGCTGACGGCCGGTCATGATGGCGCAGGCACGGCGGGGAAGGAAGGGGTCACGCAGAGCCACGGTGGCGGTGCGCCCCCGACGGCCCGCTACGGCACCACGGTCACCGGCCACCGACCGGCCTTGACCAGCCGTACCGCGACGGAGCCGACGATGCGGTGCCCGGCCTGCTCCGAGGCGCCGACGACCACCGCGTCGGCCTTGAGCTCGTCCGCCGCCTTCGTCAGCCCGCTGTAGGGGTCGCCGCGGAAGGTGTGGAACTCCCAGCGCACATCGAATATCCCCTTGTTCTGCTCGGTGGCGTGCCGGATCTGGGCGACCAGGTCCTCGGCGATCTCGTCCGTGGTCTCGGCCACCGGAGCGCCGAGCGCGGCGCCCGAGGCGAGCACCGGCTGGACGTACACCACGGCGAGCAGCGCGTGCTGTCGCCGGGCCAGACCTCCTGCGTACGCCGCGGCGCGCAGCGAGGAGTCGGAGCCGTCCACGCCGACGACGATGACCTTGGGCCCGTCCGTGCCCCGCTCGAACTGGTGCGCATGCTGTTCCGTCACGGCTGTGAGGCTATCGGAAGCCGCAGGTCCGGGCGGCATTCGGGACCCCGTCGACATGCGTGCGCAAGCTTTGCGGAAACGGGGCACCCGAAGGGCGGCCGCGAACGGGCAGCCGGCGGAGCCCGCCGCCGCCCTCGGCACCCGGCCTCGACGGAGGGGACGAGGCCGGGGCCGAAGCCGATCGGCCCCGTACGACGTCGTCCTGACGTTCCGCCATGCCGTTCGGAGCGTCTTCGCTGGGCCGGCCGGGTGTATTCGTGCCGCCGCACCGGTGTTGCTGAGGTGCGTCGGCCGTCCGCCGGGCGACTGATGAGTCATGACGAAGGATCAGTTGCTCACACGGCTGTCGTCCAAGGCGGCGGCGGTGCTCACGCGGCGCCGGGCCCTGCTGGCCGGCGCCGCCGCGGCCGGGGCCGCCGGCACGGCCGGAGTGCTCGCGGCCCTCACGGGCGAGGAGCCGGTCCGGCCGAAGCTCCCCGCCGCCGGCCCCCCGGCCCGTCGCGCGGCCAGGCCCTCGGCCTACCGCCTCCAGCCCCTGACCGGATTCGGTCCGCCGCACACCGCTCCCAGGAGGACACTCGTCCGCCACGAGCCGTTGCTGAAGGTGTCCGGGCGCGGCCGGACCATGGTGCTGACCTTCGACGACGGACCCGACCCCCGCTACACCCCGCACATCCTGGACACGCTCGCCGAGTACGACGTCCGCGCGATGTTCTTCGTGTGCGGGGAGATGGCGGCCTACAACCAGGACCTGCTGGCCCGGATGGCCGACGAGGGACACGTCGTCGGCAACCACACCTGGTCCCACCCGCTGCTCACCCGGCTCAGCCGCTCCCGCATCCGCTCCGAGATGGAACGCACCTCGGACGTCATCGAGGACGCCTACGGAGAGCGTCCCGCATGGTTCCGCGCTCCCTACGGTGCCTGGAACCGGGCCGCGTTCCAACTCGGCGCCGAACTCGGCATGGAACCCCTCGCCTGGACCGTCGACACCCTCGACTGGACCACCCCGGGCACCCGGCGCATCGTCGGCGCGGTGGAGAACGGCGCCGCCCCCGGCGTCGTGGTGCTCTCGCACGACGCCGGGGGCGACCGCTCCCAGAGTGTCCGGGCGCTGCGCGACTATCTGCCGCAACTTCTCGATTCCGGCTATCACATCACCGTCCCGCGACGGCAGTACGCATAGCCGGAACACGCCCGCCCGGTCGGGGACCGCTCAGCGGACCTCGACCAGGCGGGCGAAGGCGACGACATTGCCTGCGTAGCCGCTCTGCTTGGAGAAACCGCCCCCGCAGGTGATGACCCGCAATTCGGGGGTTCCCTTGGAGCCGTAGACACGGTCGCCGGGGAAATTGTTCTTCTCGAAGACCTCGATGCCGTAGATCTCGAAGATCGCCGTCTTCCCGTCCTGGCGCCTGATCTCGACGCGATTTCCCTTCTTCAGGGCCCCGAGTCCGTAGAACACGGCGGGGCCCTGTTTGTTGTCGACATGGCCGACGACCACCGCGGTGCCCTTCTCGCCGGGGGACACCGCGCCGGTGAACCAGCCGGCCAGGTTCGGGTCGTCCGGGGGCGGCGCGCCGACCCAGCCGTCCGGGTCCAGGCCGACCGGCGTCATCGGCGCGTCGACCCGGATCGCGGGGATGGAGACCCGGTCGGGCGCTGCGTACGGCAGGGGAGCGGGGGCGTTGCCGAAGGCGGTGCCGTGCACCCGGCTGTCCGCCGCGGCCGCCGACGCGGGCTGCGGCGGCCCGACGTCGAACTCCCCCGAACCGTTCCGAATGAGCGCGAGACCGGTCAGCAGAACAAGCGCTATCACGCCCCAGGGAGCGCGCTTCTTCCGCTGCTCCTCCTCTTCGGCCAGCTCGGCCAGCTCGGACGCAGACATTGACTTCCCCTCTCGACGCGGCCGTCGCCGCGTCATTCGCGCATACGAGAACGCTAAGTCCCGCGCACGAAACCGGCGACGGGGCAGCGGCGAACGGGTGGCTCCCGAACGCGGGTGGTGCGCCATCCGAGTTGCCGTGAACAGGAATTTTCTGACGGTCCGTGACCTGCGAAGATATCCGATTGTGCGCTTTTCGTTCGGCGTGTCCTCTCACCAGGACGGACCATTCTCGAAATGCGGGTCTGCGCACGGCGTCTGAGGGTCTTTCTGGGAGGCGTTTTCTCGCCGATCCACCGGGGACCGTTCCCGGGGCGTCTCCCGCGGAGGATTCACATGCGTACTACTCGTGCCCTGGCGGCCGCCGGCGCCGCGGTCGCCGTGCTCGGACTCGCCGCCCCTGCGGCCGTCGCGCGGGACGGCATGAACCTGAGCCCGAGCAATGTCGTCGCCCTTCCCAACGTCATCGCCCGGGGCGGCCAACTGACCATCACCGTCAACAACTGCACCGGCAACGCCACCGCGAGCTCGGACGCGTTCCGGACCATCAGGCTCAGGACCGGGGCCAACAACCTGGCGACGGGACGCGCCACGGTCAACCGCAACGCGGCCACCGGATCGCACAGCATCAGCGTGGTCTGCAGCAACGGCACCGTGATCAACCCCACGGCCTTCACCGTCATCGGCGGCGTCCGCGGCGGTCTCGGCGGCAGCACCTCCACCGGGGCCACCCCGACCGACATGGCCATCGGCGGCGGTCTGGTGGCGCTGGCCGTCATCGGCGGCGGGGTGTTCTGGATGCGCAGGCGGTCCGAGAGGCACATCTGATCCCCGTCCCCTCCGGAGAGCACGCCGCACGTGACACGGACCTCCGCCCCGGTTCCTCCCGGAAGGCCAGGCGGAGGTCCGTGTCACGTGCGGCGGAAAGAGCCGTCAGGCGCCGTCGTCGCCGCTGCGGCGACGGGAGAAGTGGTACGCCGCCCCGATCGAGCCCGCGATCAGCAGGGCACCCATGCCGAGTTCCTTGGCGTCGAACCCGGCGATGCTGCCGCCCGCACCGGCGTGCACACCCCGGTGGGGGTTGAGCGGCACCGGTGTGGGACCGGTCGGTCGGCCGCCCGCGATGGTCAGGCCCGTGGAGCCGCTCACGCCGTCGCAGGTGAACGTCACCCGGTAGACCGCGCCGGGTTTGGCGTCCCAGTCGACCCCCGCGGTGGCGTAGCTCTTGCGCGGCGGGATGATCACGGTGTCGAACACCGCCGAGGTGACCGTCGCGGAGCCCTTGCAGCCGTCGTGGTTCCGTTCCAGCAGCAGCGCCACCTGGCTGCCCGCGTCGACGGTCGAGGGCACGACGCTGAAGCCGAAGGGCGTGATGTCGGTGTCGCCCTTCGCCACGGCGGCCGGCGCGGAGAAGGTCAGGGCGGTCACGCCCAGCAGTGCGGCCGAAGCGACGCCTATCGCGCGCATGGTGGTTCCTCCGGTCCCCGAGGAGCAGCTGCGGAACTTTTTCCGCCTTGGTCAGAAATGCACCTCGATGACCGAAACGCTAGGAACAGGTGTACGTCTGCGCGATCCCTGTGGCTCCGAATGGGGCACGCGTGTGGGCCGCTCAGGGGACGCCGACGGCGTGTCGGACGTCCCCCGGCGGCATCCGTGGTGAAGAGCGGTCAGCCCTCGATGCCCGGGAAGAGGGCGAGGAACGGCTCCGCCGACGCCGTGATGCCCCGGCTGTAAGGGGCGTCGAAGTCCCAGATCAGGAAGAGCAGGAAGGCGATCAGCGCGGAGAACAGGCCCGCCAGGATCAGCTCGCGTGCCGTACGCCGGATCTGCAGCGCGAAGACCATGCCGATGGTGACGACACCGCCGCCCAGCAGACCGAACCAGACCACCCCGGGCATGGTGGGCTCGACCGAGTCCGCCCGGGCGTTGCGGGCCTGGTCCACCGCGGCCACCTGGTCGATGAGCGGCTGGTAGGCCTGGGCCTCGAAGTCGGTCTTCGGCTCGTAGGAGGTGACGTCCGTGCGGAGCCGGTCGAGGAGCTCGGTGCCTCGCTCGGTCATCCGGCGGTGGTCGGCCATCTCCTTCCACTCGGTGGTGACGACGTGTCCGACATAGGTGTTGACATCGGCCCGAATGCGGTCACGGACGTCGGACGGATAGACCTGGACCCGCTCCGAGATCTCGTGCAGTGCCTGAGCCTCCGTCTGGACGTGGTCCTGGGCGGCGCTGCGGGCCTCCCACACGCCCGCGATGGCCAGACCCAGCACGATGGCGTACACCACCCCGATCCACATCGTCATGTACTCGATGACGTCCGGGGTCTCGCTGGGATCCTCGTCCACGGGTGCCGCCTTGTGGCGGATGAGCGTGATGGCGACCACCACCGCGCACGCGGCCAGCATCGCGAGGATGAGAACAAGCCATTCCGGCAAGGGATGCCTCCAGGGTCGGCACTAGCGGGGCCGCAGGGCGGCCACGGCGACCACCGCGGGCGCGGTGATGAGCAGGACGTAGATCACGGGCGAGGTGGTGCTGTGCCTGGGCCGGTCGGGCGCCTTCGCGTGGTGGTAGGCCGGGTAGGCCACCGGAGGCGCGGAGGGGCCCGGGGCCGGCCTGGGCGGCGGCGTCCGTGTCGGGGGCGGGGTGGGAGTCGGGGTCGGGGTGGGCGCGGGGGGTGGTGTCGGGCGGGCCCGCGGTGGCGCCGGCTGTGGTGCAGGTGCGGGCGGCGGGGGTGGGGGAGGCGGCGGCTCCGGCGTCGGGGTGGGCCTGGGCTTCGGCGGCTTTCGCGTCGGCGGCGGCTTCGGCGTGGGTTCGGGAGACGGCGTCGGAGTGCAAGGGGGCTCTGGGGGAGTGGGGGTCGGGGTGGGCGTCGGCGTGGGAGTGGGGGTGGGGGTGGGTTTCGGGCAGGGCGGGGGAGTGGGCCACGTCTGGCTCCCGGCGACCGCCACCACCTCGGCACCGTCGGGGCCGACCGAGGCGTAGGCACAGGCATCCGCCTCGGCCACCCCGGCCGTGGGGCCGATGAGCGCCCACGCCAAGGCGAGCAGGGCCAACGCACGTATGGCGGTGCCGGATTGGGGTGATTCGGGTCGATGCACGACGGAGATCATGAGGCCTGCCGCGCCGCCACACGCGCGGGCGCGGAGAGATTGCTCCGAAGGAGGGATAAAAGGCCGCTCGATGTTTGAATCCCGGGCGCTCGCCCGTCCGATAAGGCGTACGTCTGTGCGGTCTGAGGCGGGTGTGGTCACAGCTTCCGGAAAGAAATGTGGGGGACGGTTGAACACAACCCCTGCTCCGGTGCGTATCCAATGTCGTGCGGCGGCGCAGCAGGGCGCTGCAACACCCTTTTGGATTTTGGGGAGTTGACGATGAAGACCTCCTGGCGGAGCGCCTCACTCATGGCAAGCGCCGCGGCGGTGCTGGCGCTGACGACGGCGTGCGGCCAGGAAGGCGGCACCTCGTCCGTGGGCAGCCAGAACGTCGGAGCCACGGCTGCGGCGGGCGGTTACGGCGGTGTCGGCTCCGGTGTCGGAACCGGTACCAGCCCCAGCCCCACGGTGAGTTCGCCCGCGGTCGGCCAGGGGAACCTGGGTGCCCAGTCGGCCTCGGCCGGCAAGTTGCAGGTTTCCGCGAACGCCGAGCTCGGGGACGTGCTGACCGACGCCACCGGCCTCAGCCTCTACCGCTTCGACGAGGACACCGCCGAGCCGCCGAAGTCGAACTGCAACGGCGACTGTGCGACGGCCTGGCCGCCGGTGCCCGCGGACGACGCCTCGGCCGGTGCCGGCATCGACAAGGCGCTGCTCGGTGAGGTGACCCGGGCCGACGGCAGCAAGCAGCTGACCATCGGCGGCTGGCCGGCCTACCGCTATGCCAAGGACACCAAGGCCGGCGATCTGACCGGCCAGGGCGTGGGCGGCAAGTGGTACGCGCTGGCGCCCAACGGCAAGAAGGCCTCGGTCGCCAGCCTGCCCGGACTGTCCACGCGCAACGACCCCAAGCTGGGCGAGATCGTCGTCGACAAGAACGGCATGACGGTCTACCGCTTCGCCAAGGACAAGGCCTGGCCCAAGCCCGTCTCCAACTGCCTCGGAGCCTGCCTGGAGAAGTGGCCGGCCGTCGCCCCCGTGTCGTCGAACGACACCAAGGGCGTCCAGAAGAAGGGCCTGATGAGCTTCACCCGTTCCGACGGCGTCGCGCAGCAGACGGTCAACTGCTCGCCCATCTACACCTTCGCGGCCGACAAGCAGCCCGGCGACACCAACGGCCAGGGCGTCGGCGGCACCTGGTACGCCGTCCGTCCCGACGGAAAGATGGTCGGCGTCTCCGACAAGTGACACCGGCCTCACCGCTCCACCGGTCCGACCCCTCCGCGCCGCACGGAGGGGTCGGACCGGTTTTGGCGTCACTCCCCCCAACTCACCGCGACTCGACGCCCGTTCGGGAACCGTCCGGAGTGGGGTGGCTACGGTGCGTAGGAAATCCACAGCCTGCTCCGAGCGGCACGTGCCGCAGGCAGTGACCGGGAACGGACGGTCAATTTCCGTTTCTGCTCGCTCCATTGGCGGGCGATCAGTAGCCTCAGCTCGAACACCGGATCGCCTACGCCTTGGAGAGATACATGGAGCGTCCCGCCTGGGCACCGCGGAGCATCGACATCTCGGTGCCGAGCGTCGCGCGTATCTACGACTTCTACCTGGGCGGTTCGCACAACTTCGAGGCCGACCGGGAGGCGGCCCGCAGGGTCATGGAGTTCGCGCCGGGGCTGCCGAAGACCATGCAGGCGAACCGGGCGTTCCTGCGGCGGGCGGTGCGGTTCGCCGCGGACGAGGGCATCACCCAGTTCCTGGACATCGGTTCCGGCATCCCGACCTTCGGCCCCGTCCACGAGGTGGCCCAGAGCGCCCGCCCCGGCGCCCGTGTCGTCTACGTCGACCACGACCCGGTGGCCGTCGCACACAGCCAGGCGGTCCTGGAGGGCAACCCGGACGCGGGCGTCGTCGCGGCGGACCTCCGTAAGCCCCAGGAGATCCTTGCGAACCCCGAGGTCCAGGGCCTGATCGACCTGAACCGGCCGGTGGCGCTGCTTCTCGTTGCCATACTGCACTTCGTGGAAGACGCGGACGACCCGTACCAAGCGGTGGCCGAGCTGCGCGACGCGCTCGCGCCCGGCAGCCTTCTGGTGCTCACGCACGCCTCGTACGAGGGCATGCCGCTTCCGCCGGAGCGGGCCGAAGGCGCGGTGGACGTGTACAAGGACATTCGCAACCCGCTGATCATGCGCTCGCGCGACGAGATCGCGCGGTTCTTCGAGGGGTACGACATGGTGGAACCGGGACTGGTGTCGCCGCCGCGGTGGCGGCCCGATTCGGCGACCTGGGACCCCGACGACGAGGATCCGTGGGCCTTCACGGGGTTCGCCGGCGTGGGGCGTTCCGCGTGATCGCCGAGCCGGACGGGCCGGAGGACAGACTGCGCCGGTTCGCGACGATCTGGAGCCGGGCCGTGTTCCCGGTGACGTCGACGTCCGCGACCCGGCCTGAGTTCGAGAAGCAACTGCTGCCGCTGGCCCGCCGGTTGAGCGAGGCACTCGCGGCCAGGACCGTCGACACGGACCAGGGCCGGGCGGTCGGCGCCGCCCTCGTCGACGCGCACTGCACGGATCCGGAGGCACTGACCCGGTCCCTGGACTGCGTCGACGCCTATCTGGTCCTCTACTGCGGCGGCGACGGCGACCGCGAGGACCTGCGGTCCCGGTCCGCCCGCCTCCAGCACGCCATGGCCGCCGGGTTCGCGCAGGCGCTGCGCGAGCGGACGCTGGCCGAGCAGGAGGCCATCGCGCGGGCCGCCCTCGAGGCGCAGGGCGTGGTGGCGCAGGCGCTGCACGCGACCGAGGCACGGTTCCGTGCCGTGTTCGAGGGCGCGGCCATAGGGATCGGCATCGCCGACCTGGACGGCAACATCCTCCAGGTCAACGGCGCGCTGCTGCGCATGTTCGGCATCACCGACCAGACGATGCGCGGCCGCAGGGTCCAGGAGTGGACCCACCCCGAGGACGCCCCGCAGACCTGGACGCTCTACGACGAACTCGTCCGCGGCGAGCGCGAGCACTACCACCTCGAAAAGGCCTTCTACCGCCCGGACGGAACGGTCCTGTGGACCAACCTGACGGTCTCCCTGCTGCGCGACGCCGACGGCGTCCCGCAGTACCAGCTGGCCCTCATGGAGGACACCACCGAGCGCCGGCTGCTCAACCTCCGGCTGCGCTACGAGGCCACGCACGACGCCCTCACCGGGCTGCCCAACCGCACCCTGTTCTTCGAACGCCTGGAGAAGGCGCTCAGCGCCGGCGAGGGCCAGCGGTTCGGCCTGTGCTACCTCGACCTGGACGGCTTCAAGACCATCAACGACAGCCTCGGCCACGCGGCCGGCGACCGGCTGCTCGTCGAGGTCGCCGACCGGCTCCAGTCCTGCGCGACCGCGCCGGGTGAGATGGTCGCCCGCCTCGGCGGTGACGAGTTCGTGGCGCTGACCACCGGCCCGGACACCGAGAGCGAGGTCGACGACCTCGCGGCACGCATCATGAACGTGTTGCTCGCCCCGGTCCGTATCGACGGCCGGGAGCTGACCGTGCGCGGCAGCATCGGCATCGTCGAGGGCCCGGCGGGGGAGCGGGGCCCCGCGGAGGTGCTGCGCAGCGCCGACATCACGATGTACCGGGCCAAGTCGGCGGGCGGCAACCGCTTCGAGCTGGCCGATCCGGAGGCCGACGCCCGCGCCATCACCCGGCACGGGCTGACCACGCAGCTTCCCGCGGCCCTGGAGCGCGGTGAGTTCTTCATCGAGTACCAGCCGCTGGTGCACCTCGGCGACGGCAGCGTGCGAGGCGCCGAGGCGCTGGTGCGCTGGCTGCACCCGCAGCACGGCGTCCTCGGCCCCGACCGGTTCATCCCGCTCGCCGAGCACACCGGGCTGATCGTGCCCCTCGGCCGCTGGGTCCTGGAGCAGTCGGTGCGCCAGGCCCGTGAGTGGCGAGAACGGTACGGCGAGGACGCGGCGGGCGGCCCGCTCCGCATCAACGTCAACCTCTCGCCCTGCCAGCTCACCCATCCCGGCCTGGTCCAGGACACGGTGGACATCCTGGAGCGCACCGGCGTCGACCCGGACGCGCTCTGCCTCGAAGTCACGGAGTCGGCCCTCATCGGCGCCGACGACGATCTGCTCAAGCCGCTGCGCCGACTCGCCGAGATGGGCGTCGACATCGCCCTGGACGACTTCGGCACCGGGTACTCGAACCTGGCGAACCTGCGCCGTCTCCCGGTCAGCGTCCTCAAGCTGGACCGCTCCTTCACCCAGAGCATGCAGCAGTTCCCCGCCGATCCCGTCGACCTCAAGATCGTCGAGGGGATCGTCTCGCTCGCGCACGGCCTGAACCTGGCGGTGACGGTCGAGGGGGTCGAAACCGGGGCCCAGGCCGAACAGTTGCGGATACTGGGCTGCGACACGGCCCAGGGCTGGTACTACGCCCGTCCGGGCCCACCGGAGCGGCTGCACCAGCTGGCACTGGTGGACGCGACGGGCTGAGCGGGCGTACGGGCGGCGGCGTCGGCCTGGTCGGAGGTGCTGGTGCGGTGGGCGCGCCGCCGCCTGCGGAGGGACTGATCCGCCGTCGCCTTCCGGTGGCCCGGCGCTCAGCCATCCGCCGGACGTGCAGGCGCCCGCGCACCCGGCCGGCACCATCGGCGCCGCGCCCACCACGAGATCCGCCGCCCCGTGCGGAAAGACCTCACGGTGCGACCGCTCAGCGCTCCAGGAGCATCCGCTGCAACTCCCGTGCCGCCCGCGGCGGAGCCACATCGCTGCGGTGGGCCAGCGCGATCGTCCGGTGCAGGCCGGGCCGGGCGAGCGGGGTGACCCGCAGCCCCCGCCCGGAGCGCGTGGCGACCATGCGCGGTACGACGGCCACGCCCAGGCCCGCCCGGACGAAGCCGAGGACCGCGTCCATCTCCCCGCCCTCCACCGCGAAGTCCGGCTCGAAGCCCTCGGCACGGCACGCGGCCACCGTCAGTTCGCGCAGGTCGTAGCCGTGCCGGAACATCACCAGCGGCTCGCTCTCCAGGTCGGCGATGCGCACGGTACGGCGGCCCGGGCCACCGGGTGCGGGCGACTCCGGCGAGGAGACGACGACCAGGTCCTCGCGCAACAGCTCCACCGTCGTCAGCGCCGGGGACGGCGACGGCAGCGGGAGCACCACCAGGGCCAGGTCGAGAGCACCGCGTGCGAGTTCGCGTACGAGATCGTGGGAGCCGCCCTCCTCGATCATCAGCCGGATGCCGGGATAGCGGTCGTGGAAAGCGCGCAGCACGTCCGGCAGCAGGCCGGTGCACAGGCTCGGGGTCGCGCCGAGCCGGACCCGGCCGCTGCGCAGCTGCACCAGCTCCTGCACCTCGTGCCGGGCCGTGTCCGCGTCCGCCAGGATGCGGCGGGCCAGCGGCAGCAGGGCCTCGCCCGCGTCGGTGAGGGTGATGTTGCCGCGCGCCCGCAGGAAGAGATCGGCCCCGAGCTCCCGCTCCAGCGCCTTGATCTGCTGGGACAGGGACGGCTGCGCGACATGGACGAGGTCGGCGGCGCGGGTGAAGTGCCGGGTCTCGGCGACCGCCACGAAGTACTGGAGCTGCTGGAACTGCACCCCCCTACGATAGCTGTTCCCTATGGAATCGAGCCGGACCATGTCTTGGACCGATCGGGTCCTTCAGCTCTAGCGTCTTGACCCATGGCTCTGGCAACGCGGACGGACCGACGGCCGTCCATGGCACGCACCGTGTGGGACAGCTCCGTCGGCAAGAAGACCGTGATGGCCGTCAGCGGACTGATCATGCTGCTGTACCTGGTCGTCCACATGATCGGCAACCTGAAGATCTTCTTCGGAGCGGGCGAGTTCAACCACTACGCGCACTGGCTGCGCACGGTCGGCGAACCGTTCATGCACTACGAGTGGACGCTGTGGCTCATCCGGATCGTGCTGGTGCTCGCCGTCGTCGCACACGCCACCTCGGCGTACCAGCTCAGCCGCCGCGACATCCGGGCGCGGCCCAGCAAGTACGTCCACAGGAGGCCCCGGGCGAGCTACGCGACCCGCACCATGCGCTGGGGCGGGATCATCCTCGGCCTGTTCATCGTGTGGCACCTCCTCGACCTGACGACCGGCACCGTGCACTCCGGCGGCTTCCAGGAGGGCCACCCGTACCAGAACGTCGTGGACACCTTCTCCACCTGGTACGGCAACGTCATCTACATCGTCGCGATGCTCGCCCTCGGCCTGCACGTCCGGCACGGCTTCTGGAGCGCCGCGCAGACCCTCGGCGTCGGCACCCGCGACCGCGCCCTCAAGACCGTCGCGAACGTCCTCGCACTGCTGCTCACGGCCGGCTTCATCGCCGTACCCGTGGGTGTCATGACCGGAGTGGTGAGCTGAACATGACCTACGTCGACTACCCGACCGGCGCGCCGCTGACCGACGGCAAGGCTCCTTCCGGGCCCATCAACGAGCGGTGGGACACACGCCGTTTCGAGGCCAAGCTGGTCAACCCCGCCAACCGGCGCAAGCACACGGTGATCGTGGTGGGCACAGGTCTCGCGGGCGGCTCGGCGGGCGCCACGCTCGCCGAACAGGGCTACCACGTCGTCCAGTTCTGCTACCAGGACTCCCCGCGCCGCGCCCACTCCATCGCCGCGCAGGGCGGCATCAACGCGGCCAAGAACTACCGCAACGACGGCGACTCGATCCACCGGCTGTTCTACGACACCGTCAAGGGCGGCGACTTCAGGGCGCGCGAGTCCAACGTGCACCGCCTGGCGCAGATCTCGGTCGAGATCATCGACCAGTGCGTGGCGCAGGGCGTGCCGTTCGCGCGGGAGTACGGCGGTCTCCTCGACACCCGCTCCTTCGGCGGTGTGCAGGTCTCCCGGACCTTCTACGCCCGCGGCCAGACGGGCCAGCAGCTGCTGCTCGGCGCCTATCAGGCCCTCAGCAGGCAGATCGCCGCCGGGAACATCGAGATGCATCCGCGTACCGAGATGCTCGACCTGATCGTCGTGGACGGACGGGCGCGCGGGATCGTGGCCCGGGACCTGGTCACCGGGCGCATCGACACCTACTTCGCGGACGCCGTGGTGCTGGCCTCCGGTGGCTACGGCAACGTCTTCTACCTGTCGACGAACGCCATGAACTCCAACGCGACGGCCGTCTGGCGGGCCCATCGCCGCGGCGCCCTCTTCGCCAACCCCTGCTTCACCCAGATCCATCCGACCTGCATCCCGCGCACCGGCGACCACCAGTCCAAGCTGACTTTGATGAGCGAGTCGCTGCGCAACGACGGCCGGATCTGGGTACCGAAGGCCAAGGGCGACACCCGGCCGCCGAACAGGATCCCCGAGGACGAGCGCGACTACTACCTGGAGCGCATCTACCCCTCCTTCGGCAACCTCGTCCCACGCGACATCGCCTCCCGCGCCGCGAAGAACGTCTGCGACGAGGGCAGGGGAGTGGGACCGGGCGGACAGGGCGTCTACCTCGACTTCGCCGACGCCATCGAGCGGATGGGACGCAAGGCCGTCGAGGCGAAGTACGGCAACCTCTTCGACATGTACCAGCGGATCACCGACGAGGATCCGTACGAGGTACCGATGCGGATCTACCCCGCCGTGCACTACACGATGGGCGGACTGTGGGTCGACTACGACCTCCAGACCACCATCCCCGGCCTGTTCGCGATCGGCGAGGCCAACTTCTCCGACCACGGCGCGAACCGCCTCGGCGCCTCCGCGCTGATGCAGGGCCTCGCCGACGGCTACTTCGTGCTGCCGGCCACCATCAACGACTACCTCGCCCGCAACCCCCACCAGGACCCGGTGACCGACCAACACCCCGCGGTGCAGGAGGTGTTGGCGGAGACCGAGGACCGGATCAACCTGCTCCTCGCCGTCGACGGCGACCGCACGCCGGACTCCTTCCACCGCGAGGTCGGTGAACTCATGTGGGAGTTCTGCGGGATGGCGCGCACCGACTCCGGTCTGCGCAAGGCACTGGAGCGCATTCCGCAGATCCGCGAGGAGTTCTGGCGGCGCATCAAGGTCCCCGGCACCGGCGCGGAGTTCAACCAGTCGCTGGAGAAGGCGAACCGCGTCGTCGACTACCTGGAGCTCGCCGAGCTGATGTGCCTCGACGCGCTGCACCGCGCCGAGTCCTGCGGCGGCCACTTCCGCGAGGAGTCCCAGACGCCCGACGGCGAAGCCGCCCGCAGGGACGAGGAGTTCGCCTACGCGGCGGCCTGGGAGTTCACCGGTACCGGCGAGGCACCCGTCCTGCACAAGGAAGACCTGGTCTTCGAGTACGTCCACCCCACTCAGCGGAGCTACGCATGAAGCTCACCCTGCGCGTCTGGCGGCAGAAGAACGCCGACGCCGACGGCGCCATGTCCACGTACGAGGTGGACGGCATCTCGTCCGACATGTCCTTCCTGGAGATGCTGGACACCCTCAACGAGGAGCTCATTCTGCGCGGTGAGGATCCGGTGGCCTTCGACCACGACTGCCGTGAGGGCATCTGCGGCGCGTGCTCGCTGGTCATCAACGGCGACGCGCACGGACCGGAGCGCACGACCACCTGCCAGTTGCACATGCGGTCCTTCTCGGACGGCGACACCATCGACGTGGAGCCGTGGCGGGCGTCCGCGTTCCCGGTGATCAAGGACCTGGTCGTGGACCGGTCGGCCCTCGACCGGATCATCCAGGCCGGGGGATACATCACGGCGCCCACCGGGTCGGCTCCGGAGGCACATGCCACGCCGGTGCCCAAGCCTGACGCCGACTCCGCCTTCGAGCACGCCGAGTGCATCGGGTGCGGGGCGTGTGTCGCCGCGTGTCCCAATGGGGCGGCGATGCTGTTCACCTCGGCCAAGGTCAACCATCTGAACGTGCTGCCACAGGGGGCACCGGAGCGGGAGACCAGGGTCCTCGACATGGTGGAGCAGATGGACGAGGAGGGCTTCGGCGGCTGCACGCTGGCCGGCGAGTGCGCGACCGCCTGTCCCAAGGGGATCCCGCTGGTCTCCATCACCAGCATGAACAAGGAGTGGCTGCGGGCGACCCGGAAGGTCGCCAGGCGCTGAGAGACGTTCGCCGACAAGGTGCGGACGGGTGGGGCCGGACGTGGTGCTCAGGTCCGGCCCCGCCAGGGTGTCCAGAAGCGGTCGCCTCCCCCCGGTCACCGCCGGGACACCGGCCGGTCGACGGAGTCGGAGGCCCCGGACACCTTGCCCGAGCCGTTCAACCACCGCACATCCGGGCTCTCGGAACCCGTCACGTACACGCCAACCGGCGTCGGGAGAACAGGGACAGCGGCACCGCTCGCCGCCTCCGCCTGTGACCTGGAGAGTGCCATGACCGGCGTTTCCACCCTCGACCGACCCGCGCAGAGCGTCGCCCCCACCCGCTACACCGTGACCCTGGCCCGCGACGAGGCCGACGTACGGGCCGCGCAGCGGCTGCGGCACGACGTGTTCGCCGGGGAGATGGGCGCCCTCCTGCCCACCCCGGAACCCGGCCTCGACGTCGACGGCTTCGACGCCCACTGCGACCACCTGCTCGTCCGTGACACCGTCACCGGCCAGGTCGTCGGCACCTACCGGCTGCTGCCCCCGGAGCGCGCCGCGGTGGCCGGACGCCTGTACTCCGAGGGCGAGTTCGACCTCACGCCGCTCGACGCGATCCGCCCGGGACTCGTCGAGGTCGGCCGCTCCTGCGTGCACCCCGACCACCGCGACGGGGCTGTGATCGGCCTCATCTGGGCCGGGATCGCCCGCTACATGGTGGACCGCGGCCACGACTGGCTGGCGGGCTGCTGCTCCATCCCGCTCGCCGACGGCGGCGCGCTCGCGGCCGGCACCTGGGACCGGGTGCGCACCAAGTACCTGGCCCCCGAGGAGTTCCGGGTACGGCCCCTGCTGCCCTGGGAGCCCGCGGAGGGCACGCCCGCCGCCCACACCGAACTCCCCCCGCTGCTGCGCGGTTACCTCCGCCTCGGCGCCTGGGTGTGCGGACAGCCCGCCCACGACCCGGACTTCGGGGTCGCCGACATGTACGTGCTCCTGTCGATGCGCCGGGTCAACGCCCGGTATCTTCGGCACTTCCTCTCGCTCGTCCCGGCCTGATGAGCGTCTGGCTGCCCAGCGCGCCCTGCACCCCGGGGTCGTGCCTGGAGCGGACGGGGTCCGCCACGGCCGTACCCCGCGCCGTGCTGCGGCTCCTCGCGGTCACGGCGGTCCTGCTCGCCGGGATCGCCCTGCTGCCGGCCGGCCGGTGGATTCCGGCCGGCGCGGTCAGGTGGTGGTGCCGGGCGGTGGTGCGGGCCTCGGGGGTCCGGGTCCGCATGTCCGGCACCAACGCACCCGCGGGCGGTGTGCTCCTGGTCGCCAACCACATCTCCTGGCTGGACATCCCGCTGCTGGCCGCCGTACGCCCTGCCCGGATGCTCGCCAAATCCGAGATCCGCCGGTGGCCCGTGGCGGGTTGGCTGACGGCCCGCAGCGGCGCGCTGTTCATCGAGCGCGACCGGCTGCGTGTCCTCCCGGACACGGTCGCCCGCATCGCCGCAGCGCTGCGCGGGGGCGCCGCGGTGGCCGTCTTCCCCGAGGGCAGCACCTGGTGCGGCCGCGCCCAGGGTCACTTCCGGCGCGCGGTGTTCCAGGCGGCCCTGGACGCCGGGGTGCCCGTCCAGCCGGTGAGCCTGCGCTACCGGCTCGTCGACGGCGGGTCCAGCACCGCCCCCGCCTTCATCGGCGACGACTCGCTGCTCACCTCGGTGTGGCGGGTGGTGTCGGCACGGGGGTTGCTGGCCGAGGTGGAGGTCCCGTCCCCGGTCACCCCGGACAGCCACCCCGACCGCCGCTCGCTGGCCCGCGCGGCACAGTTGCGCGCGTGCCACGGGCGGACGGGGGAGCACGCGGGGGCTGACGCCCGGTTGGCCACGGCACCGAGTTCCGCGCCGCCGACGGAGACCGATCGCCTCTGATCCGCTGAGCGACGGCACCGCGCGCCGAGGCGCCGGGCTTCGTAGCGCCGGGGGCCGGGGACAGGCGTCCGTGCCAGGCGCCGTGCAGCACTGTCCTCGGACTCGGCCGCGTCTTCCCGCACCTCTGTCGCCGATTCCCGTGCCGGGTGGCCGGGTCTCGTAGCGCCGGGGCCGGGGCCGGGGCCGGGGTCAGGCGTCCGCGTCCTGCGTCCGCAGCAGGCGGGGCGCCATGTCGGACTCGGCCGCGTCATCCCGGAGTCCTGTCGCCGGTTCCCGTGCCGGGGGCGACGTGGCGGCCCCGGTCAGGTGTGCATCCGGCCATGCAGGGCGTCGTGACGTCGCAGTCTCCCGCCTCGGCCGCGTCTCCCGGCAGTCCGTCGCCGGGCGCTGTGCCGGCGCTCGCGGAGTAACGTGTCCGCGGCGCGCCGCTGTCTTCCGTCCCAGCTCCGAGTCGCGCCGCAACCCTGTATCGCAGGATCACCGTCGGGACGACGGAGTCACGTGTCCGTGCTCAGTGCCCGTGCCAGATAGGGCGCCGTAGCGCTACCCGCCACCGCGGCCACCTCGCCCGGGACTCCCGCCGCCACGATCCGGCCGCCCGCGTCCCCGCCGCCCGGCCCCAGGTCGATCACCCAGTCCGCGCCCGCCACGACCGACATGTCGTGTTCGACGACGATCACCGTGTGCCCGGCGTCGACGAGACCGTGCAGTTGGCGCATGAGGACCTCGACGTCGGCCGGGTGGAGACCGGTGGTGGGTTCGTCGAGGAGGTACAGGGTGTGGGCGCCGCGGACGCGCTGGAGTTCGTTCGCGAGCTTGATGCGCTGCGCCTCGCCGCCGGAGAGTTCGGTGGCGGGCTGGCCCAGGCGGAGGTAGCCGAGGCCGACGTCGAGGAGGGTGGCGAGACTGCGGGCCACGAGCGGGGTGTCCGCGAAGAAGTCCGCCGCCGACTCCACCGTCAGGTCGAGGACTTCGGCGATGTTCCGTCCCCGGTACGTCACTTCGAGCGTCGCGGGGTTGTACCGGGCCCCGCCGCAGTCCGGGCAGGGGGCGTAGGTACTCGGCAGGAAGAGCAGCTCGACGCTCACGAACCCCTCGCCCTGGCAGGTCTCGCAGCGTCCTCCCGCCACGTTGAAGGAGAACCGGCCGACGCCGTAGCCGCGTTCACGCGCCTCGTCGGTTGTGGCGAAGACCTTGCGCACGACGTCGAACAGGCCCGTGTAGGTCGCCAAGTTGGAACGGGGGGTGCGACCGATCGGCTTCTGGTCGACCGAGACCAGACGGCCCACCCCCTCCGACTCCTCCGTGATCTGGCCGACCAGTGTGGACTTGCCGGAGCCCGACACCCCGGTCACCGCGGTGAACACACCGAGCGGGAACTCGGCCGTCACTCCGCGCAGGTTGTGCCGGGTGACCGGACCCACCTTCAACAGGCCGCGAGGCGACCGCACTTCACGCCGCACCGCGGGGGAGAGGTCGAACAGGTACCGGGCGGTGGCGGACTCCTCGACCGCCGCGAGGCCGGCCACCGGGCCGCTGTGCAGCACCCGCCCGCCGTGCTCACCCGCCAGCGGTCCGACGTCCACCAGCCAGTCCGCGCCCCGCATGACGTCCAGGTGATGCTCCACCACGAACACCGAGTTGCCGGCCGCCTTCAACCGTGCCAGCACGGTGAGCAGGGCCTCGGTGTCCGCCGGGTGGAGTCCTGCGGAGGGTTCGTCGAGGACGTACACCACTCCGAACAGCCCGGACCGCAACTGGGTCGCGAGGCGCAGTCGTTGGAGTTCGCCCGCGGACAGGGTGGGGGTTGCGCGGTCCAGGCTCAGATAGCCGAGGCCGAGCTCGACGACGGGTGCGATACGGGACTTGAGGTCGTCGGTGAGGAAGCGCGCGGTCTCGTCCCGGCCGACCAGCAGAGCGGCCAGCTCGGTCAGCGGCAGTGCCGCGAGGTCGGCGATCGTGCGGCCCGCGAAGGTGACGGCCATCGCCTCCGGACGCAGCCTGCTGCCGCCGCAGACCGGGCACGGGGCCGAGACCAGGAACCGCTCGGCCTTCGCCCGGAGCGTCTGGCTCTTGGAGTCCGCGAACGTCTTCAGGACATAGCGGCGGGCACTCATGTACGTGCCCTGGTACGGGCGTTGGATACGGTCCGCGTCGCGCACCGGGTGCACCGTGACCACCGGCTGTTCGTCGGTGAACAGGATCCACTCCCGCTGGTCGGCGGGCAGTTCACGCCACGGCCGGTCCACGTCGTAGCCGAGCGCGTCGAGGATGTCCCGCAGGTTCTTGCCCTGCCAGGCGCCGGGCCATGCGGCGATCGCGCCCTCCCGGATCGACAGCGACGGGTCGGGCACCAGCGACTGCTCGGTCGTACGGTGGACGCGGCCGAGGCCATGGCACTCCGGGCAGGCGCCGACCGCCGTATTGGGGGAGAAGGAGTCGGAGTCGAGCCGTTCGGCGCCCGGCGGATAGTCACCGGCCCGGGAGAACAGCATGCGCAGCGAGTTCGAGAGATTGGTGACCGTCCCCACGGACGAGCGGGACGTCGGCGCCGACCGCCGCTGTTCGAGGGAGACCGCGGGCGGCAGCCCGGTGATCTCCCCGACCTTCGGCGCCCCCACCTGGTGGATCAGCCGGCGCGCGTACGGGGCCACCGACTCGAAGTACCGCCGCTGAGCCTCCGCGTAGATCGTCCCGAACGCCAGCGACGACTTCCCCGACCCGGACACTCCCGTGAACACGGCCAGCACATCCCGTGGGACATCGACATCGACACCCTTGAGATTGTGCTCACGGGCACCGCGGACGCGGACGTAAGGGTCGTGGGAGCCGTTCGGGTCGTGCATGAGAACGACTCTAACCGGAGGTGATCGTCGCCAGCCGCCGGTAGGACTCCAGCAGGGCCTCGCGGTCGTACGTGCTGGTCGTGACCAGGACCTCCTGCGCCCCCGTCTCCTTCAGGACCGTCTCCAGCTCGTGGGCGACCTGCTCCTCGGTGCCCGCGATGTGGCCGGCGAGCCCGGCTTCGTAGAAGCCCCGTTCCTTGGCCGTCATCGGGAGCGTCTCGACGCGCTCGGCGGGTGGCAGGGGCGGGAAGGTGCCGTGGGTCCGGGAGTACGCCATCGACCAGGCCTCCGGGATCAGCAGGCGGCGGGCCTCCTCGGGCGTGGCGGCGACCGCGATGGTGCCCGAGATGACGACGTACGGCTCGGACGCCCAGGGGGAGGGGCGGAAGTGGGCGCGGTAGTGGTCGATGCCGCGTTGCATCTTCTCTCGGTTCCTGAGGTCGCCGATGACCATCGGCAGGCCCGCGCGGGCCGCGATCGCGGCGCCCTCGCCCATGGCCAGCACGAAGGCCGGCACGGTCAGGCCCTCGGCCGGGCGGGCGTGCACGCCCGTCGGGGAGGTGCCGCGGAACCAGGCCAGCAGCTCCTCCAGCTGTCCGGCGAAGTCGTCGGCGTCGTCCTTGCCGCGGCCCAGCGCCCTGCGCACCCCGTCGGTGAAGCCGACCGAGCGTCCCAGACCCATGTCGATCCGGCCGGGGAAGAGGGACTCCAGCACCCCGAACTGCTCCGCGACGACAAGAGGTTGGTGGTTCGGCAGCATCACGCCACCGGTGCCGACCCGGATCGTGTCCGTGGCGGAGGCGACGGCGGCTGCCAGCACGGTCGGCGCGGAGCCCGCGACCCCCGGCACGCCGTGGTGCTCGGAGACCCAGAACCGGTGGTAGCCGAGCCCTTCCAGCTCCCGCGCCAGCCGGACGGTGTCCTGGAGTGCCTGCGCGTTCGTGCCGCCCTCGCGGGTGCGGGAGCGGTCGAGGACGGAGAAGCGGGTGGCGGCCATCAGGGAACTCACACAGGGTTCAACGCGTGACCGAAGGCGGTATTCCCCCGGAAAACCGGATGACCGCGATCGCCGCAGGTCAGCACAATGGACCGCGTGACCGTCCAGAACATCCTGCTCTCCGGCATCGTCGGCTCGACCGCGTACGGACTCGCCCGCGAGGGCTCCGACGTGGACCGGCTCGGCATGTTCGCCGCGCCCACCGAGACCCTGCTCGGCCTGCGCACGCCGAAGGAGTCCCACGTCACCACGGCACCGGACCGCACTCTCCACGAGGCGGCGAAGTGGTGCCGGCTCGCCCTGGGCGGCAATCCGACCGTCATGGAGCTGGTGTGGCTGCCGGACGAGCTGTACGAGGTGCGCACCCCGCTGGGCGACGAACTCATCGGCATCCGCGGGTCGTTCCTGAGCGCCCGGCGGGTCCGGGACGCCTATCTCGGGTACGCCGCCCAGCAGTTCCGGAAACTGGAGAGCCGCGACGGCGACCACCGCACCGCCAAGCACGCCCGGCACCTGAAGCGGCTCTGCCACCAGGGCCTGGAGCTGTAC
This sequence comes from Streptomyces sp. NPDC005402, assembly GCF_040606575.1. Classification (NCBI taxonomy): domain Bacteria; kingdom Bacillati; phylum Actinomycetota; class Actinomycetes; order Kitasatosporales; family Streptomycetaceae; genus Streptomyces; species Streptomyces sp. NPDC005402. Next base: position 21,692 of record NZ_JBEXFB010000008.1, on the reverse strand, counting down.
ACAACGGGACGGCTCGCGGTGCGGATCGAGGGCCCCGAGGACTACCACCGCTTCGGGGACGCCGTCGCCGCCGACCCGGCCTCGGCCCGGTCGCTGCTCGCCCACTACGAGACCGCGTTCGCCGAGACCCGCAGTGTGCTGCCGGACCAGCCCGACGAGGCACCGGCCGAGGCGTGGCTGCGCCGGGTCCGCGCGGAGTTCTACGACACGGCCGCGTGAGCGTGGGTTTCCGTGGGCTCGTGGTCGCAGATGTCGTCGACTCCGTAGGTCTTGCAGGCGGGGAAGGGGTCCACGAGCGGGCGGTCCTCGCCCGGGGCCATGAGACAGGCCGCGAGAGCCTGGTGCAGAGCATCCGGCCGCAACTGCGTACCGATGAAGACGAGTTCCTGCGCGTACGGCGCCTCGGCGTCCCGCGCGGCCGACGGCTCGAACCGGGCCACCGAACCGGCCTGTGACCACAGCCCGGTCACCTGCGGGCGGTCGGCGAGCGCGAAGAAACCCTTCGAGCGCAGGACCCGTCCGTACGCTCCGCTGTCCAGGCCCTCGGTGACGAAGTCCCACAACCGCCCCGCATGGAAGGGGAGTTCGGAGCGGAAGACGGTGGAGGAGACGCCGTACTCCTCGGTCTCGGGCACGTGGAGCCCCGCCCGGTTGGTGAGGACATGGTTGAGGAGTGTCGTCTTTCCCGCTCCGAGGAAGCCGGAGAGAACCGTGACGGGCAGGAGGCGGTCGTACGGCATCCGGTCCTCAGCCCTCGGGGCGCAGCAGACGGCGCTCGTACGCCTTGACCAGGTGCTGCGGGACGAGATGCGCGACGCCGTCGATCGTGACCGGCACCAGCTGGGCGGGGGTGGCCTTCCACTGCGAGCGGCGGTGGCGGGTGTTGCTGCGGGACATCTTCCGCTTGGGGACAGCCATGGCGGGATCCTCTTCGGTGGCCTCGGTGGGTGAGCACCGAGGACGCTACATGAAAATGGATCCCATTAACAATCAGCGGCGGCGCCGGGACCGCACCCGGGCCTCCCTCGGCGGCTCGATGAACTGCAGCTCCAGCGTCGGCGGCGGCTCGGCCACCCCCGGTCCGCCCGCCGCCGCCCACCGCACGACCTCCTCGGTGCCGTCGTCGTCCATGACGAACCCGATCCACGCGGCCTTGGCACCCGCCCGGCGCCCGGCCGCCGAGGGCCGCACGACGATGACGTTCGCCTGGTCGCAGGGGCCCAGGCAGTCGGTCGTACGGACCTGGAAGCCGTGCTCCGCCGCTCCGGCCCGCAGCAGCTCCAACTGCCAGGCGTGGTCGGTGCCGGGGTGTTTGCGGGCGTCGCCGCAGCAGCAGCCCCGGCACACGACGAGGGTGCAGGAGCCGGAGCCGGTCAAAAACGTACGGGGCGTCGGAGGCATGGGAGAAGCATGCGGCCTGCACTGATCACGGAGCGCGGGCGGGGTACCCCTGGGGCTAGAAGCGCGCTCCGACGGCCGCCCCGCTCCGAGGCACCAGGAAGGACGGAGCCGACGGCGGCGAACCGTCGGCCGCCCGCGCCCCGGTCACGGCCGCCGGGTCCGTGCTCAGCGCCGACGAAGCGTTCCAAGTACCGCCCAGATTCCAGGAGTTGCCGCTGGAGACGGTCGCCGAGCCCAGTGCGGCCGCCTTGGTGTCGGCGACGGACAGGTTCGCGGTCAGCCGGGCCGTGCCGCCCGCGACGTCGGCGTCGAAGCCGGTGCCACCGTTGGCCCACGTCGTGTCGCGGGTCAGAGTGAGGGCGCCGGTGTTGCCGTTGTCCGTGACGCCGTGCGCCGCGTTCTTGAAGGCGACGGAGTTGCGCAGGGTGTGCGCCACCGCCGGTGCCGGACTGCCGCCGCCGAGCTTGAAGCCGTTGCCGTCGCCCGCGAAGTCGGGGAAGTTCCAGCGGTTGAAGCCGTTGCCGTACGCGATCGTGTCCTCGATGACGACCGGCGAGGTGAACTTCCAGTCGTCGAAGCCGTCGTCGACGTTGTTCCACAGCCGGGCGCCCCGGACGACGTTGCCGGAGCCCGCACCCTCCTTGATGGCGAGGCCGTCCGCGCTCTCGCCGTTCTTGCGCGGGTCACGGTTGGCGTAACTGTCCAGGTCCAGGATCTGGTTGTCGCTGGAGGCGCCCTGGAGCTGGAAGCCCGACTCGTAGTTGTCGTGGGTCTTGAGGCGGGCGAAGACGTTGCCCTTGCAGCCGTCGCAGTACACCCCGTACGGCCCGTTGACGATCTCCAGGTCGGAGATCCGCCAGTAGGAGGCCTCCTGGTGGATCGCCCCGCGCTCGGCCCGCGGGATGCTGCCGCCCACCGGGGTGTGGCTCGCGGCCAGCTGCTCGCCGTCGATCACGACCCGCTCACCCTGGTAGGCGCCGAGGGTGATGGGCTGGGACGCGGTGCCCGAGGCGGCGATGGTGATGTTGTCAGTGAGGGCGTACGTCCCCGCGCGCACGGCGATGGTGTCGCCGGGTTTCGCCAGGTCCACGGCCCGCTGGACGGTGCGCAGCGGGCGGTCGAGGGTGCCCGGGGCGGTGTCGTTCCCGTTCGTCGCCACGATCAGGGTCGTCGGCGCCGCGGATGCCTCGGTCGCCGGCAACGCCGTCATCAGGACCGCGCTCACCGCCGCCGCCGTCCAGATGGTCCTGTTCACGCGCATGGGGTCTCCCGCCTCGGCCCGACTGCTCTGTCGGCAGGCAGTGGTCACCCGGGGCGGGAAGGTTGCCGGGTCTAGGGTGGGTGAGGTGACCGACTACAAGCGCCCGCTCGCCGTGTTCGACCTGGACAACACCCTGGCCGACACGGCCCACCGGCAGCGGTTCCTGGAGGGCAGGCCGCGCGACTGGGACGGCTTCTTCGCGGCCGCGCCCGAGGACCCGCCCATCCCGGAAGGCATCGCGCTGGTGCTGGAGAGCGCCGGGGAGTGCGAGATCGTCTACCTCACCGGACGGCCCGAGCGCTGCCGACGCGACACGCTCGCGTGGCTCACCGCGCAGGAGCTCCCCGAGGGGCGCGTGTACATGCGGCGCAACGACGACCGGCGGCCCGCCCGGCGCACCAAACTGGAGATCCTGAAGCAGCTCGCCCGCACCCGGGAGATCCGGGTCCTGGTGGACGACGACGAGCTGGTCTGCGAGGACGCTCGACGGGCCGGATTCGCTGTCGTACGGGCGCACTGGACCGCCCCTTCCGCGACGCTGGAGGTGGCGCAGGAGCGGGAGGGGCGGACGTGAGCGGCTGAGGGCCTTCAGCCGCCGCGGCGGGCCGTCGGTCGGACTCGTCCGTTCGGCGGGCCGTCAGTCGGACTCGTCCAGGCGGAAGCCGACCTTCAGTCCCACCTGCCAGTGCAGGATCTGTCCGTCCTCGATCTGGCCCCGCACCTGGGTCACCTCGAACCAGTCGAGATTGCGGAGGGTCTGCGAGGCACGGGAGATGCCGTTGCGGATCGCCTGGTCGACGCCGTCCGGCGAGGTGCCGACGATCTCGGTCACCCGGTAGGTGTGGTTCGTCATGGTTCCACCGTGCCCCAGGCGGCGGCGGAGCGCGAGTGGTCCGGCGGTTCATCGAGGGGCGAACCCCGCCTATCTTGAGCCCATGGACGGTATGCCGCGAGACATTCCTGCCCCCACCACCGACAATCCGCTGCGCAGGCTCACCTTGGAGCAGCTCCGGCGTCGTACGAGCATGAAGTGGCGGACGTACCCGGAGGACGTCCTGCCGCTGTGGGTCGCCGAGATGGACGTCCCCCTGGCCGAACCGGTCGCGCGGGCCGTCCGGGACGCGGTGGCGCTGGGAGACACCGGGTACCCGGTCGGGACGGCCTACGCCGAGGCGCTGGCCTCGTTCGCGAGTGCGCGGTGGAGCTGGGACGGGCTCGCGGTGGAGCGTACGGCGATCGTCCCGGACGTGATGCTGGGCATTGTCGAGATGCTCAAGCTGGCCACCGGACCCGGTGATCCGGTGGTCGTCAACTCGCCCGTGTACCCGCCCTTTTACCAGTTCGTCGGGAACATGGACCGCAAGGTCGTCGAGGCTCCGCTCGGTGCGGACGGCCGGATCGACTTCGAGGTCCTGGAGGACGCCTTCGCGCGGGTCCGCAAGGGCGCGGCCCGGCCCGCGTATCTGCTGTGCAGCCCGCACAACCCGACCGGGACCGTGCACACCGCAGAGGAGCTGGCGGAGGTGGCGGCGCTGGCGCGGACGTACGGGGTGCGGGTCGTGGCCGACGAGATCCACGCCCCGGTCATCGCGGCGGGCGCCACGTTCGTCCCCTACCTGAGCGTTCCCGGCGCGGGGAGCGGGCTGTCGCTGATGTCGGCGTCCAAGGCGTGGAACCTGGCCGGGATCAAGGCCGCCGTGGCGATCGCCGGGCCCGACGCGGCCGACGACCTCGCGCGCCTTCCCGAAGAGGTCGGCCACGGTCCCAGCCATGTCGGCGTCCTCGCCCACACCGCCGCGCTGAGGGACGGCGGCGCCTGGCTCGACGCCCTGCTCACCGGCCTCGACGACAACCGCCGGCTGCTGGCCGCACTGCTCACCGAGTCGCTGCCCGCCGTGCGCTACGAACCGGCCGAGGCCACCTTCCTGGCCTGGCTGGACTGCCGCGCGCTGGAACTGGGCGACGATCCGGCGGCCGTCTTCCTGGAGCGCGGCCGGGTCGCCCTGAACTCCGGTCTTCCCTTCGGTACGGGAGGCGCCGGCTTCGTCCGGCTGAACCTCGCGACTTCGCCCGAGCTGATCACGGAGGCGGTACGGCGGATGGCCGCGGCCCTGGACCGACGCTGACGGACCGGCACTGACGGGGGGCCGGGGCGAACCGGCCCCCCGTGCAGCGTCCCGCTACTTCACCACGCTCAGCGACAGCGCGAACCGGCCCTCGCTGTCCGTCCACCAGTGCGCCAACTCCAGTCCTGCGGCGGACAGTTCGCCACGGACGCCCTCCTTGCGGAACTTCGCCGAGATCTCGGTGTGGAGCTCCTCGTCCGCCGCGAAGTCGACGGCCAGGTCCAGCGCCGGGACCTTCACGGTCTGGTCCGTACGGGAACGCAGCCGCATCTCGATCCACTCGTTCTCGGCGTCCCACAGGGCCACGTGGTCGAAGGCACCGGGATCGAAGTCGGCACCGAGCTCGCGGTTGACGACGGTCAGGACGTTCTTGTTGAACGCGGCTGTCACCCCGGCCGCGTCGTCGTACGCCCTGACCAGCACGTTCTCGTCCTTGACCAGGTCCGTACCGAGGAGCAGCGCGTCACCGGGGGAGAGCAGGGAGCGCACGGAGGAGAGGAACATGGCGCGTTCGGCGGGCAGCAGGTTGCCGATCGTGCCGCCGAGGAAGGCCACCAGGCGCGGGCCCGGCGTCCCCGGCAGGGACAGACCGCCCGTGAAGTCGGCGATCAGCGCGTGCACGCTCAGCTCCGGCCGCTGCGCGATGAGCGCGTGACCGGCCTGAGTGAGGGCACTCTCGCTGACGTCGACCGGCACGTACGTGTGCAGCCCGGGCAGCGCGTCGAGCAGATACCGGGTCTTCTCCGAGGAGCCGGAGCCCAGCTCGACCAGGGTGCGGGCGCCGGTCGCCGCGGCGATCTCGCCGGAGCGCGCGACGAGGATCTCCCGTTCGGCGCGGGTCGGGTAGTACTCGGGCAACTCGGTGATCTGATCGAAGAGTTCGCTGCCGTGGGCGTCGTAGAACCACTTCGGCGGCAGTGTCTTGGGCGTGTGCGTCAGGCCCTTGAGGACGTCGGCGCGCAGCGCGGCCTCGGTGGCGTCCTCGGGCAGGGTGCGGGTCAGCAGGAACGGACTCACGTGCGGGACTCCTCGAGTGGTTCCAGGGACGGTTCCTTGAGCGGCGTGAGCAGGACGTCGGTGCGGCTCGCTACGAGCAGCGTGCGGTCGGGGACCTCTTGCCAGTGCGGATCGTCGTCGTACGGCTCGGAGGCCACGACCGTGCCCAGGTCTGGGCGCCGGAGGTACCAGAGGGTGTCGCCCCAGGCGGTCGCGGCGATGGACTCGCCGTCGGTCAGCAGGAGGTTGAGCCGGGAGCCGGGGGCCGCCTCGGCGACCTCCAGGACCGTGTCCGCGAGCGCCTGGCCGGCCGCGTCGCCGGTCCGCAGCCGGTTCAGGACCAGCGCCCAGACGAACGCCGAGTCGTTGCGGGCCTCCATCGACAGCAGGTCCGCCGGGGACAGGGCGGCGGTCAGGGGGGCCAGTGAGCCCGGCCAGCCCTTCACGGCGCCGTTGTGGCTGAACAGCCAGGGCCCGGAGGCGTAGGGTGCCGCGGCGGCCTCGGCGTCGGCTCCGGCCAGGGTCGCGTCCCGTACGGCGGCCAGGACCGCCGTGCTCTTCACGACCCGTGCCAGGTCCGCGAAGGACAGGTCCGCCCAGATGGGGCCGGCCCGTCGGTACCGTGCCGGGGCCGGGTCGCCCTCGGCGTACCAACCGACCCCGAAACCATCGGCGTTGACGGTGCCGTACCGCTGCCGACGTGGTGCCCACGACTGGCGGTAGAGGCTGTGCGGGGGCTCCACGAGAAGCCGGCCGAGCGGCTCCTCGGGCCCCAGACAGGCGAGATGACGGCACATCAGAGGACCCCCGCGGAACGGGCCGTGCGGAAGCCGGAGAAGATCTGCCGCCGGATCGGATAGTCCCAGTTGCGGAACGTGCCCCGGCAGGCCACCGCGTCGACGGCGAACGAACCGCCGCGCAGCACCTTGTGGTCGGGGCCGAAGAACACCTCCGAGTACTCCTTGTACGGGAACGCCTGGAACCCCGGGTAGGGCTCGAAGTCGCTCGCCGTCCACTCCCACACATCGCCGATCAACTGTCGTACCCCGAGCGGGGATTCGCCCTCCGGGTAGCTTCCGGCGGGGGCGGGGCGCAGGTGCCGTTGGCCCAGGTTGGCGTGTTCCGGTGCCGGGTCGGCGTCGCCCCACGGGTAGCGCGTCGAGCGGTCACCGGCCGGGTCGTGACGGGCCGCCTTCTCCCACTCCGCCTCGGTCGGCAGCCGCCGGCCGGCCCAGCGGGCGTAGGCGTCGGCCTCGTACCAGGACACGTGGACCACCGGCTCGTCGGGCGGCACGACCTCGGTGACGCCGAAGCGGCGCCTCAGCCACTGCTTGCCGTCACGGCTCCAGAACAGCGGGGCGTGGATGGAGTGCCCGCGGATGTGCGCCCACCCGGCCGGGGCCCACCAGCGCTCGTCGTCGTAGCCGCCGTCCTCGATGAAGGCCTGGTACTCGGCGTTCGTCACCGGAGTCGTGTCGATGTAGAAGGAGTCCACCTCCCGCCGGTGCGCCGGGCGTTCGTTGTCCAGTGCCCATGGCTCGTCGGAGGTGCCCATGGTGAAGGGGCCGCCGGGCACGAGGACTTCGGCCGGGCCGGTGAACAGCGGGGCGGGCTCCGGGTCCGAGGCGGTCAGGGCCTGGGGGCCCTTGCGGAGCTGATGGGTGATCAGCATCGTCTCGTCGTGCTGCTGTTCGTGCTGCGCGATCATCCCGAAGACGAACCCGGCCTCGGTGAGCCGCGTTCCGTGCAATGCGGTGCCCTCCAGGATGTCCAGCACCCGCCCACGTACCTCGGCCGCGTAGCGCCGGGACTCGGCGGGCGAGAGCAGGGGCAGCGTGGGGCGCTCGGAGCGCGGGTGCTCGAAGGCGTCGTAGATGCCGTCGATCTCGGGCCGTATCGCCTCCTGCCGGCCGACGGTCCGCAGCAGCCACTGCTCCTCCTGGTTGCCGATGTGGGCGAGATCCCACACGAGCGGCGACATGAGCGGCGAGTGCTGGGCGGTCAGGTCGGGGTCCTCGACACAGCTGGTGAGGAGCGTCGTACGGTCCCGGGCGGTGACCAGGGTGGTCACGGCCCGCTCGCGGAAGGCCTCGGGATCGCCGGAAGGATCGGCCGAAGGGGTGACGGAGGAAGCGGCGGACGGGTGGGTCATGTGCGGATTTCCTTCCCGAGCGAACCGTGCGTCCGGTCCAGCAGATCGTCCGCGGGGCAGCGGCCCCGGATCACATAGCGGTGCAGATACGTTTCGACGGCGTCCGTGACCTCGGGCGTGGCGCCCAGTCGCGGCAACGCCTCCAGCGCGGCCCCGAAGCACGCGATCGCCGCCTCGTGCAGCTCGGGGTCGGTCAGGCCGTGGCGGGCCGCGTCGATCCACAGCGGATTGTGCGGCGCGGGCAGCGACAGGGTGCGCTCGGCCAGTGGCTTCACCACCCGGTAGGCGGTCTCGGCGGTCTCCGGGTCGTCGAAGAGTGCCGCCGTCACCGCGAGCGGGACGATCCAGCCGTCCTCGCCGGGCTGGGCGTCGATCATGCGCAGTTCGAGATGGCCGCGCGGCCGGACCGGCGGGAACAGGGTCGAGACGTGGTAGTCGAGATCCTCCCGCGTCGGCTGCCGGGGCACACCCGACCTGGCCCACTCCCGGAAGGTGAGCCCCTCCGGGACGTCCCAGGGGCCGCTGCCCCGCCGTATGCACATCACGGGCGCGTCCAGGACGTGCCGGGCCCAGGCGGTACGGGGGTCGGCGTCCAGGGCCGGGCCGCCGGCCCGGCCCTTGCCGATCTCCGTCCACAGCAGCTGGCGGGTGGAGAGCCAGCCGGTGGGTTCGGACCCGGCGAGGGGGGAGTTGGCGAAGGCGGCCACCAGGACCGGGCCCAGCTGGTGTGCGAGCCACCAGCGGCGTCCCAGACCGAGGGGGCCGGGTTCCTCGTGACCGGCGTCCACGCACACCTGCACGGAGGCCGAGGTGCACATCATCGCGCGGCCCGCCGGGCCGGTCCGGTCGAGGCAGGTCTCCAGGGCGTCGTAGCGCGGTTCGTGCAGATACCTGCGGGGCGGGTGCCAGGGGTCGTGGCCGATGCCGACGAGGCCGAGTCCGTGCTCGGCGAGGGCCGCCCGGACGGCGGTGAGGTCGGCGGAGACGGTACCGATGCACTCCATCAGGGAGTCGGCGGGCTGCGAGCTCAGCTCCAGCTGACCGCCGGGTTCGACGGTGAGTGCCGACTTCAGGGGCACGGTCCGCAGTGCGGCGTAGGCCGCCGCGAGTCGTTCGGGTGTGACGGGGAGCCGCGGGCTGCGCAGCTCGTGGACGAGCCATTCCACTTCCACCCCGATGCGGCGGGGCGGGCCGGTCTTGAAGCAGATGCCGCGGACCAGGGCCTCGAGCTCTGCTTCGGGGAGCGACGTACGTGGCTTCGTACAGTCGCCTCGTGAATCGGACATGTCGGGATCCTCCTGAGATTCCACCATGCCACCGGTCCGGTGATCAGGGTGGGTCGGACCGGCAACGCTCGTCCCACCCAAGACCCTCATCTCGTTCCGCACAAGGGGGCACATCCGCCCATCGAGGGTCGTGGATCTCCGTTTTCCCGGGGTTTCCGAGGCGTTTTCCGGCTGTGCCACGCGCCGGAAAATCTGTTGCACCTCGTGACGCGCATCGCCCACGATTCCTGCATGGGTACGACGGGGGAGGCCGCGCGGCGTGCGGTCATGGCGCTCACGGGGGTGGCGCCATGAGCGCGCGTCTGCGCGGGATCGCGCAGGAGACGGAACAGATCGTCGCGGCGGGGCACTATCGCGCGCCGGACGGGCGCGAGGTCGTCGTGGCCGACGAGGTCGAGGCGGCGCGAGCGGGAACGCGGATGTACGGACTGGGACCCGTGGAGGTGCCGGCCTTCGCCGCGGTGGACACGTTCTTCGAGGTCACGGGGGAGAGCAGCCTGGAAGCGGCCCGTCGGCTCGGCGGCCGGACGGCCGTGCTGAACTTCGCCTCGGCCCGCAACCCGGGCGGCGGGTATCTGAACGGCGCCCAGGCCCAGGAGGAGGCCCTGTGCCGGGCTTCCGCGCTGTACACCTGCCAGCTGCGGGCCCGCGAGTTCTACGACCACCACCGGGCCCACCGCGATCCGTTCTACACGGACCGGGTCATCCACTCACCGGCCGTGCCGGTGTTCCGTGACGATCACGGCCGTCTGCTCGACGCACCGCACCTCGTGGGTTTCCTGACGGCGGCCGCCCCGAACGCCGGGGTGGTGCGGCGCACGGCACCCGAGCGGGCCGCCGAGCTGCCGAGGGCCCTCGCGGCGCGCGCCGAGCGGGTCCTGTCGGTGGCCGTTGCGGAGGGCTACCGACGGCTCGTGCTGGGCGCCTGGGGCTGCGGGGTCTTCCAGAACGACCCCGCGCAGGTGGCGGGGGCGTTCCGGGCACTGCTGGAGCCTGGCGGACGGTTCGCCGGCGCCTTCGAGCAGGTGGTGTTCGGGGTGCTGGACCGGACGCGGGGCGCGGTGGTCCGAGAGGCGTTCGTACGGGCGTTTCCGCAGCGACTGCTGCGGACGGGCTAGCTGTCAGGTCCAGCCGTACCGCTCGTGCAGCCGCTGCCTGACCAGGTTGAACCGCCCTCGGTCCAGCGCGCACGCCTCCCGGCGCATGCCCTCCTCGTGGAGGCGCAGGACGCGGTCGACGTCCACCCAGGAGTCCCGGCCGGTGCGATCCCAGGGACCGCTGCCGATCGGCACCCACTCCCGGTCACCGTCGTGCCGCTTGCTCGACAGTTGCACGGCGAGGAAGCTGCCGGCCGCCTCCCGGGCGACCACGAGCACGGGACGGTCCTTGCCGCGTCCGTCGTTCTCCTCGAAGGGCACCCAGGTCCACACGATCTCCCCGGGATCGGGGTCGCCGTCGTGCGCGGGGGAGTACTCGGTGCGCACCCGGCCGACCTCGCGGGGATCGGCCTCGGTGGTGGCGGTGGCGCCGAAGCGGCCGGGGACGTTCTCATCGGTAAACGCAGTCACGGGGGCACCTTATGGTGTCCGCCGAACCGGGGAGCAGTACGGTCGGTCGGATGAACGAAGCAGCGGGCGCGGTCACTTTCGTGTGGCTCGGTATGGTGCTGGCGATCTCCTTCCTGGAGGCGCCGCTGAAGTTCCGTGCGCCGGGAGTGACGATTCAAGTCGGCCTGGGGATCGGCCGCCTGGTCTTCCGGGCCCTGAATCTGGTGGAGAGCGTCCTGGCGGCCTCGGTGGTCGTGCTGGTCGCCGTCGGCGACGCACAGGCGCGGGTCATCGCGTGGACCGTGGCTCCGATGGTGTTTCTCGTCGGTCAACTCGCCGTGGTCCGACCCCGGTTGAACCGCCGCTCCGACCGTGTCCTGGCCGGCGAGGACCTGCCCCGCTCGCGCGGTCACCTCGTCTACATCGTCTTCGAGGGCGCGAAGGTCCTCGTCCTGATCGCCCTGGGTGTCACGCTGCTCGCGCGGTGAACGTGGGCGGTCCGGGACCCTTTGCTCCAAAGGTCCCGGACCGCCTGCCTTTTTACTCCTGAACCGGCACCTTCTGGGTGTGCGGCGGTGTCGCGACCCCGTTGAGGGACGTCCCGTTCGGAGTCTGCCCGTTCTGGTTCATCGACGCGAGCAGCTGACGTGCCAGACCCAGCCCGGTGCCGCCCATGGTCAGCGCCTTGGCGAGCATGTCCGCCATGCCGTCGGCGCCGTTGAGCACCACCATGTTGTCGACGTTGCCGAACGCGGACGCGCCGGCCTTGACGATCTCCGGCCAGTTCTCGGCGAGTTGCTGGGCGACGACCGCCTCCTGGTTCTCGGCGAGAGCGGCGGCACGGGCCTTGATGGCCTCCGCCTCCGCGAGACCCTTCGCCTTGGCCGCCGCGGCCTCCGCGAGACCCCTGGCCTGAGCCGCCGCGGCCTCCGCCTCACCGGTGGCCCGGGTCGACGCCGCCATGGCCGTACCGCGGGCCTTGGTCGCCTCGGCCTCGGCACTCGCGGCCGCCTTGACCCTGGTGGCCTCGGCCGCCGCGGCGAGCTCGGTCTCCTTCGCCTTGGCCTCGGCCCCGGAGATCCGCGCGTCCCGCTCGGCCTCGGCGAGCGTGCGCTTCTCGTAGGCCTTGGCGTCCGCCGGCTTGCGGACGTCGGCCTGGAGCTGCTGTTCGCGGCGGTGCGCCTCGAGTTCGGCGACCCTGGTCTCCTGGACGACGACCTCCTGCCGGGCGGCGGCGTCGGCGAGGGGACCGGCCTGGCGCGCCTTGGCGCCCGCCTTGTCCCGCTCGGCCTGGTAGCCGGCCTGGAGGATCTCGCTGTCCCGGGTGGCCTGCGCCATCCGTGCGAACGACTGCTGCTCGGCCTCGGTGGCGAGCCGGTTCGCCTCCGCCTGCGCGATGCGGGCGTCCCGCTGGACGGCCGCCGCGTGCGGCATCGCCAGGTTCTGGATGTACCCGGTCGGGTCCTCGATCTCGTGGATCTGCAGGGAGTCGACGATGAGCCCCAGCTTCTCCATCTCCGTGCCGCAGGCGGCCCGGGTCTGCCCGGTGAGCTTCTCCCGGTCGCGGATCATGTCCTCGACGGTCAACCCGCCGACGATGGACCTGAGATGACCGGCGAACACGTTGTGCACCCGCTCCGACATCAGCTTCTGCTGGTCGAGGAAACGACGCCCCGCGTTGGCGATCGACACGAAGTCGTCGCCGACCTTGAAGATGACCACGCCCCGCACCTTGAGCGGAATGCCCTGGTGGGTCACGCAGTCCACATGCAACTCGGTCTCGTTCAGGTCGAGCGAGAGCTTGCGCACCGCCTGCACACCGGGCAGCACCAGAGTGCCGCGCCCGGTGACGATGCGGAATCCCATGCCCGCTTCGAGCCCCTCGGTCTTGTGGTTGGAGCCCGAGATGATCAGTGCCTCGTTGGGTTCCGCGACACGCCACATCAGTTTGAACAGACCGATCACAACGGCGATGGCAGCTACGGCCACCCCCGCAACGACGCCGACGATCATCGGCATACGCCCCCTTTGGATGGTGCCCTTTCGGCACCGAACGAAGGGAGTGTGCGCCTGTTGGAGGCCGGGGTGAAGACGCTGACGAATCCTTGTCGAAACCTTGATACAAACGCCTCTCACCTGCGCGTCGGCAGGCTCAACTGTCGTACGCCGCCTGTACGTAGACCGTCCTCGGCGGCAGGTACTCCACCACCATCACCACCGTGCCCCGGTCGATCCGGTCCGTACCGGTGGCGGGGTAGGCGAGGAAGTGCTCGGCGCCGCCCCGCACCCGGACGATCACCTCACCGACGAGCCCCGGCCCGATCGTCCCCGTGACCCGCCCCATGAGCCCGACCATCGACGCATCGTCCATGGTCACAGGGTACGGGCCGGGACACTCACGCGGCCGGTGAATCCGCGCTGACATGAGGCTCCGGCCAGAGCTCGTGCCAGCGCAGCTCCGCCTCCAACTGCGCCGCGAGCGACAGCAGCAGCGGCTCGCTGTTCGCCGGGCCGAGCAACTGTGCCCCGACCGGCAGCCCCCCGCCGACGAACCCGGCGGGCACATTGACCCCGGGCCACCCCAGCACGTTCCAGGGCCAGGCGTAGGGACAGGCCGCGATCATCGCGCGGTCCGTGGCCAGCCCGCCCAGCTCCAGCATCGCCCCGATGCGCGGCGGGGGAGCGGCGGTGGTCGGGGCGAGGACGACGTCGTACGACGTGAAGAACCCGCCGATACGGCGGTGCAGGACCGCCTCCGCGCGCCGCGCCACCCGCAGCGGAATCCCGCCGAGCAGCCCGCCGAGCCGGGCCGCGTCCCGGGTGCGGCGGTCGAGGAGCGCGGGGAAGGGCGTCTCGCGGACCCGCTCGGCGATACCGGCCGTGGCGCGCGGGACGAAGGTGAGTCCGATCTGCCCGTACGGCGGATCCGCCTCCTCGACCGTGTGCCCCAAGTCGCCGAGTTTCCCGGCGAGTTCGACGATCCGTGTCCGCACCTCCGGCTGGAGCCGGGCGGGTAGCGCGGTGAACGGCGGTTTCAGGGCGAGCGCGATGCGCAGCCGGCCCGGGTCGCGGCCGACCGCCGCCAGGGCGTCGACGGCGGGTGGGCGGTGCGGATCGAGGACGTGGTTGCCGCTCGCCGCGTCGAGGAGAAGGGCCGCGTCGGAGACCGTGCGGGCGAGCGTGCCGTTGACGGTGATGCCCTGGAAGGACTCGCCGCGCGGCCAGGTGGAGATGCGGCCGCGCTGCGGCTTGATGCCGACGAGATGGGTCCAGGAGGCGGGGATCCGTACCGAACCGGCCCCGTCCGAGCCGAGGGCCGCGGGCACGAGACCGGCGGCGACGGCCGCGGCGGACCCGCCGGACGAGCCGCCCGGCGTGTGCTCCGGGCTCCATGGATTGCGGGTCGCGCCGAAGGCGGGGCCCTCGGTGAACGGCCACTGTCCGAACTCGCAGGTGTTGGTCTTGCCGACGATCACGGCGCCGGCCGCGCGCAGCCGCCGCACCGCCTCGCCGTCCCTGGCGACCGCCGGGAACTCCCCCTGACAGCCGAACGCGGTGGGCTCACCGGCCACGTCCATGTCGTCCTTGACGGCGACGGGCACTCCGAGGAGCGGTTTGCGTACTCCGGCGGCCAGTTCCCTGTCCGCCGCCTCGGCCTCGGCGAGCGCGGCTTCCGCCCGTACGACCCGGAAGGCGTTGAGGGAGCCCTGGGACGCCTCGATCCGCGCAAGGGTCTGCTCGACGAGGGCTCGAGAGGTGATCGTGCCGTCGGCGAGGGCGTGGGTGGTCTCCGTCAGACCTGCGGAACGGTCGTGCGTCATACGGGGCACCTCCGGGACGACATTGCCTACCGAACGGTAACGTCGGAAAGCGCTTCGCCGGAACGTCCCTGGCGGGAGCGGCGTTTCCTCGGCCGCCACAGCAGCCTCGAAGGGCCCGTCCGTTCCTGCGTAAAGCATTGACTCGTGTATGCCTCAGCTCTACCTTCTGATCGACTTTCCGAACTTCGTTCGGGATACCGGACGTTCGGACGTCAGAGTCGCTTCTTGTTCCTGTTCGAGGGAGAGCCGCCGTGACCACACGACCCCCCACGCCGTCCCGCCGCACCCTGCTGCGCGCGATGGCGGCCCTGCCCGCCTCAGCCGTCCTGCTGGGCGAACTGCCCGGCGCGGCCTTCGCCGCAGCCCCGCCCAGCGGCTCGGCCACCCGCTACACGATCGTGCCGTTCCTCAACAGCAACGACGGCACCGTGAACGTCTACCAGTCGGACGACGCCACGGACTTCCGGCTGCTCAAGTCCTCCGCCTACACACCGCCCAGCAACAGAATCCGCGACGCGAGCGTCTTCAAGCACACCGACGGCTACTACTACCTCACCTACACGACCCACACCTGGCAGGACGTCAGCACCAAGATCGGCTTCGCGCGGAGCTCCGACCGGGCCAACTGGACGTTCCTGTACGACTACACGGTCCCGATCGCCAACCTGTCCCGCGCGTGGGCGCCGGAGTGGTTCGTCGACAGCGACGGCAGTGTGAACGTCATCGTGTCCTGCTCGGTCACCAGCAACGAGTGGATCTTCACGCCGTACCGGCTGAAGGCGGCCAACTCGGCGCTGACGGCATGGAGTTCACCGGTGGCACTGTCCGGGATCGGCTCCAACCACATCGACACGTACATCGTGAAGACCGGCTCGACGTACCACGCCTTCACGAAGAACGAGACGACGAAGTACATCGAGTACGCGACGGCCTCGTCCCTGACGGGCCCCTACACGATCTCCAGGACCGGCGACTGGGCGGGCTGGGGCAGCTACCGCGAGGGCCCGTCCGTGATCCAGCTCGACAACGGCGGCTGGCGGATCTTCTTCGACGGCTATGGCGACGGGAACTACTACTACAGCGACAGCTACGACTCGTTCGCCACATGGTCGGCCCCGACCGCCCTGCCGGTGGTCTCCGGCACCGCCCGCCACTTCACGGTCATCAAGGAGACGGTGTCCGGCGGCCCCTCGCTCGCCAAGAACGTCACGCGGTCCTTCCAGTCGGCCAACTACTCCACGCGGTACTGGCAGACCCAGTCCTCGCTGCTCAACCTCCCGGTGGTGACCGGCTCCAGCACGGCTGCCGAGAAGTCGGCGGCCACCTTCACGGTCGTCGCGGGCCTCGCCGACTCGAACGGCTACTCCTTCCGCGACTCCTCCGGCAACTACCTGCGCCACTGGGACTTCCGCGGCCGCTTCGACGCCAACGACGGCACATCCACCTTCGCCAAGGACGCCACGTTCATCGCCCGTACGGGTTCGTCCTCGGGCGCGATCCGCTGGGAGTCGTACAACTATCCCGGGTACTACCTGCGCCACTACAACTACCAGCTCCGGGTGGACCGGACAGCGGGGACGGATCTGTTCCGGCAGGACAGTTCGTTCGTGCCGGTGGCCGCCTGGGGGTGAGCCGGGAACCTGGTCAGGCGTGAGAGAGGGCGAAGGAGACCAGGAAGCCGCACACGGTGATCAGCCCGATGGCCAGGTGGGCGTTCTCGAACGCCTCGGGGATCATCGTGTCGGCGATCATGGCGAGGATCGCGCCGGCCGCCACAGCGGTCACCACGGCGATCAGGGCGGGGGAGAAGGAGCCGACCACCGTGTAGCCGAGGACGGCCGACACGGTGCTCGCGGCGGCGATCGCGGCCCAGACGCCGAAGACGTAGCCCTTGGTGCGGCCGGCCTTCTTCATCCCCGCCGAACTGGACAGCCCCTCGGGCACGTTGCTGATGAAGACCGCTGCCACGGTCACCAGGCTGACCGCACCGCCGTCGAGGAGACTGACACCGATCACCGCGGACTCCGGCACCCCGTCGAGCAGCGCGCCGAGCGCCAGCGCCATCCCGGAACCGCCCTGCTGGGCCTCCGAGGGCTGCGCCGCGGACTGCTGGTGACCGGAGCGCTTGCGGTGCCGGGCACCACGCCGGGCCAGCCACACGTTGCCCGCGGTGTACGCCAGGGCGCCGATGAGGGTGCCGACGGCCGCGGGAGTGAGTCCTGCCTGGTCGTACGCCTCCCCGACCAGTTCGAAGGAGACCGCTGACAACAGCACTCCGGCGCCGAAGGCCATCACGGTCGCGATCATCTTCTGCGGAACCCGCAGCCCGTACCCCAGCGCGGCGCCGAGCAGCAGTGCCGAGCCCGCCACCAGCCCCCACAGTCCAGCCTGTACCCATTCAGCCATGCCGAGGCGTGTACCCGCTCTGGATGTGGATCAACAGGTGCCGCTGACCTACGGGGTCTTGAGCGGTGAGCATGCCTCTGACCAGGCAACACGGCCGGGTCAGGTGAGTGGGCGAAGATGCGGGGAAGAAGGTGCGGCAGCCGATGGGAGGTTGTTGTGGAGGGTGGAGATCTGGAACTGGGCGAGCTGCTGGCCGCTGCGGAAGCGGCCCCGCCCAGCGAGTCCGTGGACGTGGTGGCACGCGATCTGCAGAAGCGGCTGGGCGCCGAGCAGGTGTCGTTCCTCTTCGTCGACCTCATCGGTCAGCGGCTGGTACGCCTCGCCGCGGCCGGCGCCGACGTCACGGACGACGCGGAGCCGGTCGACCTGCAGGACAGTGTCTACGACACCGTGCTGCGCAGCCAGCGCCAGCATGTGGAACCGGACGGCCAGGGCGGACAGCGCGTCATCACGCCGGTCACCAACCGCGGCGACTGCATCGGCGTCCTGGAGGTGAGCCTGCAGGCCGCCGACGACACCGTGCTGCGGCAGGTCGGCGACGCTGCACACGCACTGGCCTACATCATCGTCACGGACGGCCGCTTCACCGACCTGTACCACCTGAGCCGGCGCACCACCGAGACCAGCCTGGCCGCGGAGATCCAGCACCAGCTGCTCCCCTCGGCCCCCTGCTGCGAGGCGGCCCAGTTCACCCTCGCCGCCGGCCTGGTGCCGGCCGACGACATCGGTGGCGACACCTACGACTACACCCTCGACCGCGACACCCTGCATCTGTCCGTCACCGACGCGATGGGGCACGACACGAACTCCGCTCTGCTGGCCACCCTGCTGGTCGGCGCGCTGCGGCGGGCGCGCCGCAGCGGCTGCGACGCCCTCAAGCAGGCCGACCACGCCCACCAGGCCCTGCTGCACCACAGCCGCGGGCTGGCCACCGGGCAGTTGCTGTGCATCGACCTGGAATCGGGACTGTGCGAACTGGTCAACGCCGGCCACCCCTGGCCGCTGCGGCTGCGTGACGGCATCGTCGAAGAGATCAAGCTCGCCGTCAACCTGCCGTTCGGTGTGGCGGCACCCGCCTCCTACCAGCTCCAGACACTGCAACTGCGCCCCGGAGACCGCCTGATCCTGCTCACCGACGGCATGCTGGAACGCGGTGCCGCGGCGGCCGATCTGGCCTCGGTCATCCGCGACACCGCCGACCTGCACCCGCGAGAGTCCGTCCGCGCCCTGACCGCCGCGGTGCTCGAGGCCTGCCACGGCAGCCTCCGGGACGACGCCACGGTCATGATGCTCGACTGGTACGGCGATCGCCCTAGACCGGACGGAACGAGACCGGACCCGCAGCACTGATCGGCAACGGTCCGGTCGTCGCGTCGGTCGTGAACTCGGGTCGCAGTTCGGTCGGGGTGAGTGTGAACAGCGGGATGAGGGCGACTCGGCTCAGGAGAGGTTGGGGATACAGCCTCTCGGTGGTTCTTCGCCGACCTCGGTCGGCGAAGAACCTTCGCGACCGTGGCGTAGGTCAGGGCTTCAGGGCCTGCTCGAGCGTGGGATGGCAGGCGATGACGGTGTCCAGGCCGACGAGCTGGACCACCCGTGTCACCGACTCGCGGGCGGCGGCCAGGCGCAGCCACCCCCGGGCCGCGCTGACCTGGTGGTGGACATGGACGAAGACATTGATGCCGGTGGAGTCCAGGAAGGTCACGCCGCTGAGGTCCGCCACGACACGAGGTGCCAGACCGTCGTCGGCGCCGCCCTCGGGCAGCAGCGCCGCCGTCAGCGCCTCCTTGACGTCGTGGTCGATTTCTCCGCGCAGGGTCACCACGCGAATGCCGTCGACAGTGGAGTGCGCGATGTGCAACCGCTCCGGTCGGCCTGTTGGCGATATGTCGGTCACCGTTCCTCACCTGAGACCAGGCTGCCCGAGGCAGCGTCCGGGGACGATTGTGCCGCACCACCGAGGCCGGTGGCACCGGGCCGCACATCCCGGACATCGCCTGTAGCGTGCATGCGGATGCGACCTGGTGGGCACCCGGGCGGGGAGAACGGGAGGAAACGGGTGATGCTGGTGGGCTCGCAATCCGAGGACGGGGACTGTACCGGGAGCGGTGCCCACCCGATACACGTCAACTTCGCCTTGACCGGAGACGACGGATGCATCGCCCGGGCCCGGGACCACGCCACCGGCTTCCTCACCCGGCTCCGGGAGGAGCACGGCCTGGTTGTCTCCCCCCGCACCGTGGGGACGACCCAGCTCATCGTCAGCGAGCTTGTCACCAACGCTCTCAAGTACGCCCCCGGACCGGTGTTCATGGAGCTGCGCATCACCGGCTCCAGGGTGGAGATCGTCGTCTCGGACAGCAATCCCACCATGCCGTCGGCGCAGCCCACCGGTGCGGACCGCGTCGGCCAGCACGGCCTCGAGATCGTCAGGGCCGTGACCCAGTACCTCGACATCCAGCGACAGACGGTCGGCAAGCGCATCACCGCCCGCATCGCCCTGGCCGACATGGCTGCCGCCGACCCTGGCGACCGCGATGCGCCGTAGCACCGCACCAGGCACCCCGAAGTCCCTCGCCCGTTGGACCAGGTCGCGACAGGCCCCTCACCGCAGCTGAACCCGACACCGCCTCCGCCCTCCGAGGACACGGCGCCGCCACCGCGACAGCCCGAGACGCTGTAGCCCGACCCGTTCAGCGGGGCGACCATGTCGACCTTCCCGCCTGCGATCGGCCGGCCCTTGCCCTCGGCGGGGGACCCGTCCGAAGAGCCGGAGGAACACGCCGTGAGAACCGCGAACGCGCGAGCGACAACAGCGGCGGCGACGGCGCTGGACGACGTCCTTCTCCGCATCATGCGGGCCATTGCCCCGAGGACGGAACCGCGCCCCCACGCGCGTCCGCGCCGCCCCGGCAGGGGAGAATGAGGCCCGTACCCAACGGTCGACCCTTGCGGAGGAGCGGGAAATGCAGAACGCGCGAGCGGGGCAGGTCGCCGGGCCCGATGACCTGATCGATGTGGCCCGTCTGGTCACGGCGTACTACACGCTGCACCCCGACCCGGCGGAACCGGGACAGCGGGTGGCCTTCGGCACCTCGGGACACCGCGGTTCGGCCCTCGCGGCGGCCTTCAACGAGGACCACATCGCGGCCACCAGCCAGGCCATCTGCGAGTACCGCGCCGCCCAGGGCACCGACGGCCCCCTCTTCCTCGGTGCCGACACCCACGCCCTGTCCGAGCCCGCTCGGATCACGGCACTGGAGGTGTTCGCGGCCAACGACGTGACCGTCCTCATCGACCAGGCCGACGGCTACACGCCCACCCCCGCCGTCTCGCACGCCATCCTCACCCACAACCGGCACCGGACCTCGGCGCTCGCCGACGGAGTCGTCGTCACCCCCTCGCACAACCCGCCGGCCGACGGCGGCTTCAAGTACAACCCGCCGAACGGCGGCCCCGCCGGTTCCGAGGCGACCTCCTGGATCCAGGACCGCGCCAACGAGATCATCACCGGCGGCCTGAAGGACGTACGACGCATTCCCTACGCCCGCGCTCTCGCCGCCCCCGGCACCGGCCGCCACGACTTCCTCGGCGCCTACGTGGCCGACCTGCCGAACGTGCTGGACCTGGAGGCGATCCGGTCCGCCGGAGTGCGCATCGGCGCCGACCCGCTGGGCGGTGCCTCGGTCGCCTACTGGGGCCGGATCGCCGAAGAACACCGGCTCGACCTGACGGTGGTCAATCCGCTCACCGATCCCACCTGGCGTTTCATGACGCTCGACTGGGACGGCAAGATCCGCATGGACTGCTCGTCGCCGTACGCCATGGCCTCGCTCATCGAGCAGCGCGACCGGTTCGACATCGCCACCGGCAACGACGCCGACGCCGACCGGCACGGCATCGTCACGCCGGACGCGGGCCTGATGAACCCCAACCACTACCTGGCCGTGGCCATCTCGTACCTGTTCTCGCACCGCCAGCAGTGGCCCGCGGGAGCCGGGATCGGCAAGACCCTGGTGTCGTCCGGCATGATCGACCGGGTCGCCGCGGACCTGGGGCGGACGCTGGTCGAGGTTCCCGTCGGCTTCAAGTGGTTCGTGGACGGTCTGTCCGACGGCACGATCGGCTTCGGCGGCGAGGAGTCGGCCGGCGCGTCCTTCCTGCGCCGCGACGGCTCGGTGTGGACCACCGACAAGGACGGCATCATCCTGGCCCTGCTCGCCTCCGAGATCACGGCGGTCACCGGCAAGAGCCCCTCACAGCACTACGCCGAGCTCACCGACCGCTTCGGCGCCCCCGCCTACGCGCGCGTCGACGCCCCGGCCTCCCGCGAGGAGAAGGCCCTGCTCGCCAAGCTGTCCCCGCGCCAGGTCACCGCCGACACCCTCGCCGGTGAGCCCGTCACCACGGTCCTCACCGAGGCGCCCGGCAACGGCGCCGCCCTCGGCGGCATCAAGGTGGCCACCGCCAACGCCTGGTTCGCGGCCCGCCCCTCGGGCACCGAGGACGTCTACAAGATCTACGGGGAGTCGTTTCTCGGCCAGGACCATCTGAGCCGGGTCCAGGAGGAGGCCAGGGCCGTGGTGCTGGCGGCACTGAACGCCTGACCCGCAGTCCGAGTTCGATCCCCGGCCCGCGGGCCATCGCGAACTACGGCGACTCGGGGGAGAGTTCAGGCAGCTTCCTGTCCAACTCG